>JBFHSP010000259.1:0-3848 GCA_041591085.1 Kangiellaceae bacterium
CCTGAATAAGACTTTATTTGCCCTTGGTCAAAGTGCAGCACCCGAGTCACTAGTGCGTCAATAAAGTCGCGATCATGAGAAATCACGATTAGGGTTCCGGGATAACTCTTTAAATACGACTCAAGCCAAAATACGGCATCTAAATCCAAGTGATTGGTCGGCTCATCTAGCAATAATAAGTCCGACGGCTTCATCAATGCTTGAGCAAGGTTTAAGCGAACGCGCCAACCACCAGACAGAGATCCTACCGGCGTATTCATTAAGGTTTCGTCAAACCCCAAACCAAACAATAATTTACTGGCTCTCGCCTCAGCATCATAAGCGCCTAAATGCTCTAGCTGTAAGTGAGTATTTGCTATTTTATGGCCATCGTTGTCTTTTTCAGCCTTGGCAAGCACCGCTTGAGCTCGTCTTAGTTCGTTGTCGCCATCAAGCACATAATCGAGCGCTAGTCGCTCCAAATCATAATCATCTTGTTTCACTTGGGCTATACGTAAAGACTTTGGGATATCAACATCGCCCTCATCAATATTCAGTTCGCCTAAAATCACTTTTAATAAGGTTGATTTACCACACCCGTTGGCACCAACTACACCAATTTTCTCGCCGCTGAAGAGCGTAAGAGAAAAATCAGAAACCAGTGTTTGGCTCCCTCTAGAATAAGAGAGGTTAGAAAACGAAATCATAAAATAAACAGCGAACTATAAAAATAACAAAAGTGAGGCAATAGTTTACGAGTTAATCCGCCGAATGAATAGCGAATGGTTTTGCCAAAATATAAAAAAGGCGAGGGTTGCGCCTCACCTTTTCATCTTTAGTAGATTTTAATGGTTACTTTTCAGTTTGGGTCGGCTCGCTCGTAAAATTAGCATCAACTGCTTCTTCAGATTTCGGACTCAACCACTGGTTCACTTTATTTTGGACTTTATTAAATAGCTCTATCCAAAATTCATGAAATGCAGCACCCAAAACAATGCCCAAAATTAAATACAACATAAGTAACAATCTCCTTTGATGATCAATGACTAGAAACCCTAGCTCTATTTCCTTAAAGCGACAATTATGCCAACTCATAACTTATTGAAAAATATAGATAAATATTAAACAGATAACCTAGTTGGCTCTCTATTTAAGCAAATTCGCTAACTTTTGGCTTAAATTTAAGTTGCATTTAATGACTTAATCCCTAGTATCGTAAGTCGCTTTCAGTTCACTACAAGTATACAAATATGGATTGGTTAACCCTACTACCGCCTTTAGTGGCCATTGTTTTAGCCGTATGGAAACGAGAAGTCATATTGGCTTTATTACTCGCCATATTCACCGCTGAATGGTTGTTGGCTGCATTTCATCCGGGGCTTGGTTTTATCAACACCCTTGAACGCTTAGTCATGGTATTTGGCGATGGTGGAAATACCCGCATTTTAATTTTTAGTTTGTTAATAGGTGCACTGCTTGCACTGATCCAAAAATCTGGTGGTGTTAGTGCTTTTGTGCATTGGGTAGCTGAAAAGGGCCTAGCTAATACACCGCGAAAGGTAGGGCTGCTGCCATCACTGATGGGCATTTTCATTTTTATCGAAACCAATTTAAGTGTACTTACCTCGGGCTTTTTAGCTCGTAACTTGTTCGATCGGTTCAATATGTCGCGCGAGCGTCTGGCTTATATTATTGACTCCACCTGTGCGCCAGTATCTGTATTGATAGTAATGAATGCATGGGGCGCTTATATTTTAGGTCTGCTCGGAGAAAGCCAAACTCAACAAGCCAACTCGGTTTTATTGTCATCCATTCCGTTAAACTTTTACGCTTTGCTCACTTTGGCTTTGGTGTTTTATACCGTGTTATCCAATCGGGTTCATGGCCCAATGAAGCATATTGAAAAACATATGCAAGACGAACCGCTAGAAGTATTAGAACCGCCTACTAAAAAGCGATTTATGTTGGTGCCACTTATCACCATGATTGGTGGCATTGTGTTTTTTATGTGGTTTACCGGTTGGCAATCATTCACTAATCAATTTGGCACTACGCCAAGTTTTAGTGAAGCTTTATTAAAAGGATCGGGCTCGCGCTCAGTGCTTTGGGCTGTAGCAACCGCGCTGCTAGTTGCTTATTTGCTGATTAAAATTTACGCCAAAGAGCGCCATCAAACTCTGATGAACTGGGGCTTTGAAGGAATGAATAAGCTCCTCGGTTTAGTTACCACTGTGTTGTTAGCGTTGGCTTTAGGCGCCTCGATGAAAGCACTCGGAACGGGCGAATTTGTTGCGCAAATGATTTCGAGCAACTTAAGTGTGTGGATGATTACACCGCTTTTGTTTATTGCCGCTGCCATCATTTCGTTCACTACCGGCACATCTTGGGGCACATTTGGCATTCTTATCCCGATTGGTATTCCGGTTGCCAATATGGTGGGGCTACCGCTAGAACTTGTTTTAGCCGCCATTCTTGGAGGTGGCGTATTTGGCGATCATTGCTCCCCGATATCGGATACCACCATAGTTTCTTCTTTGGCAGCCGGCTGTGATCACCTCGATCATGTTAAGACTCAATTACCTTATGCCTTAGTGGCAGGTGGCGCGACCGTCCTCTTATATTCGTTGGCCATATTCTTTGTTTAGATCCTATTGATAGAATCCATCGATTTAAAATACTAAAAAAGCAGCCTAGGCTGCTTTTTCTACTTTGATTGAAGCTGCTGCTCCAACTCTTTGACTTGCTGCTCCAGTGTATGCAGCTTTTCTCTTGTTTTAGCCAGCACCGCCACCTGAATATCAAACTCCTCTCTGGTAACTAAGTTTAATTCGGCTAGCTTAGACTGTAATACTCCCTTGACCTGCGCTTTAACCTCCTCGGCATTTTTTCGTATTTCCGGCGGTAAAATCTGCGACATTTTGGTGGCAATATCGTCTATAATTCGGGGTTCTATCATTTTGCTTCTACTCTGTGTTAATTATGGATCGACAATATCATTTGCAAAGACTGCTTTTCAAGCCAACACTTTTACTAGCGCTGGTCGCTATTTTTACTTTTCAAGTCGAGGCGCAAATCTATAAGTGGGTCGATGAAAACGGTAAAGTACATTACAGCGATAAGCCTCCAGCTCATTTAGAGGAAGATCAAACCGAATCAATAACTATTGAAGAGTCAAAGCAAAAAAGCGCCAATCAAAACCAACTCAGCGCTCAAGAGCGAGTGAAGCAAGCTAATAAGTGGCTCGACTCTCAGCGTCAAACCCAGCTGCAAAAAGATAAAGAGAAAGCCACGGAGCGCAAACAATTAGAAAAGCGTCAAAAAGAATGCGACCGAATGAAAAAAGAGCAGATGGCCTATCAACGCTCGAATGTCATTTGGGATGTTAATGACAAGGGCGAAACCGTTTATTTAAACGAACAAGAACGCGAAAAACTATTAAATGACATGCAACAGGTAGTCACCACTGCCTGTTCAAACCTTTGAGGTAAAATTTAAAACATGACTGATCAAATTGAGTTTGCAGCCAACAATTACAATATCCCTTATTGGAGTGACGGCTTTTTCGATGTTGATGACGATGGCGACTTGGTAGTTTTAGCAAAAAGAAATGACTTCGATTCTGCCCATAAACTTAAAGATATCATCGATGAATTGACTCACGATGATAGACCCTTACCCATTTTATTACGCTTCGGTAACGTAATTCGCGAACGTTTTGATCAAATAGCCAACGCTTTTAAAGCGGCTATAGACGATAATGAATATAAAAGTAAATACACCTGTGTTTATCCGATAAAGGTCAATCAACAGCGCGCTGTGGTCAATGAGTTAGCCCAACACGGCAAAGAACGTTTTGGTTTAGAGGCAGG
>JBFHSP010000260.1:0-3818 GCA_041591085.1 Kangiellaceae bacterium
CTACGCTCGCTTCGTAAAACTCTGCCCAACCTACCGAGCTTCTAATAGAAGAAGCGAAGGTGGCGCAATTTTTAACGATTTTCCAAACCATTTTCTTCTCTCTGTTTCCTAATTTCATCTTTGTTATTAAACACGTAATCTCTGAATTCATTAAAGTTCGCATCAATCTTTTTATATATATCTGGATACTGGTCCTTCTTGGTATATAAATTAGGATTCTTTCTATTCCATTCTATAGCTTCTTCTATAAGCTTTATCCAATTATCAGGATTTCCACCAGCATATTCGTTCAATGGTGTACCAACAACATATTTTAATGAAGCGTATAATGCAGGATCACTCGACGGGTCTAAATTTGGATTTGCTTCCAGATGAGCTCGAAATCGCATTTGTCCAACATAATACCAAAATACAGATTCATCAAAATTTCCTGCTTTAAAAAGTTGAGCCGCTAATTCTATATATTTAGCAGGGTGCGAAGATATTAACTCCTGTTCAGTCACATCCATATAAATCTTTTGATTGGAACTTTCAGTTGTTTGGTTTACTTGCGGTGAGTTTGAAGAACAGCTAATTAAAGCAAGAATTCCTAAGCTTAAAGATAAATAAATTTTATTCATTTTGTTCCTTATAAATGTTTGGCTTCTCAATCTCAGGTCTAACTACAAAGCTACTTTTCAAATTCTAGAAGTTGAAACTCTTTTTTAGTTACCGTCGAATACAACCCTTGTTCTGCATCCTGCTTTGAAACAAACTCAGTGACGCGCTTTACTTGTTTGGCGACTGCATCACTGGAATCTATCCATCCAATAGAAGGCGCAAGTTCACACAGCTCTTGTTTAAACCACGGAAAATGAGTGCAACCTAAAACGCATACATCAACGTTTTGCTCTATGAGTTTTTCAACAATGTTTTTTAACACTGATTGATCAACTTGCTCACCTGAATATTTATCTTCCGCTAACTTTACCAATTGAGGTGTTGCCAATTTAAATACAAAACAGTCGGATGCAAATTCATCAACAAGGTCTTGCAGATAGTTTCATTGATAGTGCCTTCGGTTGCAATAACGCCAATACGTTTTGTTTTAGAAAGTTGTGCTGCCGGTTTAATGGCCGGTACCACACCTACAAACGAGTAAGCGTATTGTTCTCGTAAATGTTGAAGCACCAAAGTGCTCGCTGAATTACAGGCAATGACTACCGTATCAAATTGATAACGCGCTGACATGGCATCAATAATTTTTACGAGGCGTTCCTCTAATTGTGCTTGCGTTTTATTGCCATAAGGAAAATAAGCATGATCCGCCACATAAACGGTTGAAACTTTTGGTAGGGTCTTTTTGATGGCATCTAAAATAGTTAAGCCGCCAATACCTGAATCGATAACCAATACGCTCATAAGGATTATTCTTTTTGTTCTAGAAAAATTTGGCGCAATAGTTGAGTAGCGGGACCCGCTAGTTCGCCTTTGGGATTTATCAAATACAACTGCATTGCTCGTCGGCGACCTTCTACTAAGTTCAATTCTTTCAATTCGCCTGAAGATAACTCACGTTGCATGTAACTGGTAGGTACCCAGCCAAAGGCCAATCCTCGTTTAATCACTTCAACTGACGTTGAAAAATGCGAAACGGTAATACGCTGCTCGGCACCTAACCAACCGGCATTTTGATTGCGTTTAACTCCAGAGTCACGCATCACCACTTGCCGATGAGGTGCCAATTCATCCACATTAAACGATGTATCTAGTAGGTTGAGAGGATGGTCTTTATGCGCCACCGCTAAAAACTCAATACTTGCAAACTGCTCGCCGATAAATCCGGGTGGAAAACGCGGACTGATCACTAAATTGGCCTGCCCATTTAACAATACTTCATCGGTACCAGATAATGACGTTTCTAACACTCTGATGCGGGTAGGCTTACCTTGCTGATTAAATGCTTCCAAAGCATCAAGCACCTTGCTCATAGGAAATATCACATCCACCGCAATACTGACTTCAGATTCCCAACCTTGTGCAACACAGCGCGCTAGCTGTTCGGTTTCTTTAGCGTCTTTAATGAGTTGCTGCGCTCTTCTGAGCATTACTTCACCGAGCGGCGTTAACTGCGCTTTTCTACCCGATACTTTTAACACCGGTGCGCCTAGTGACTCTTCTACTCGGGATACCGCATAACTCACGGTCGATTGGCTTTTATTGAGGGCTTCGGCTGCCTTGGCGTAGCTGCCTTCTTCCACCACAGCCACAAACGCAGCCCATTGTTCTAAGGATATTAAATTTTGATTCATGATTTTTAAACTTAGTGTTTTAACATCGAAATATTCGAACTAATCCATCTAGTATACGCCATTTTATTTCGAAATCTTCTATTTAAAATAGACTCATCCATTAATTTATTACCTCTCTCTTAAGGAGCTATTATGAATTTACTGCATATTGAATCAAGCCTATTTGCCGAAGGCGGCGTATCTTCTTTACTCAGCCGCGAGTTGGTTGCAACACTTAAAGCCAAACACAACCTTGAAGTGACCCACCTAGAGTTTGCGAAGAATCCGGTACCTCATTTTGATGCCAATGTAATAGCAGCTCTAACAGCACAGGCCAATGCATTGACGCCAGAGCAAAAGCCATTACTCGATTACGCCAATACGCAAATTGAATTGGTACAAAAAGCCGATGTATTGGTTTTTGGCGTACCCATGTATAACTTTGGAGTGCCATCCATGTTAAAAGCTTGGCTCGATTTTATTGCGCGTGCTGGGGTGACCTTTAAATACACCGAACAAGGCCCTGTTGGTTTATTGCATAATAAAAAAGCGTATATAGTCACTACGCGCGGTGGCATCCATAAGGAATCAGCGACCGATTCTCAAATTCCATTTTTAAAAACCTTTTTAGGTTTTATTGGGATCACCGATGTTGAGGTGATTTACGCTGAAGGCTTAAATATGGGTGATGATAATCGAAATTCAGCGCTAGCAAACGCGCGTCAAACATTCAGCGAAATAGCCGCTTAATAAGGAGCCATTATGGAACGCCGGATCAAACACATTTTTAAAGGCCAACCTGCATCCGATGGAGCAGGGGTTAAACTGACTCGACTCTTTGGTGGAAGTTCGCTCGAAGCGCTCGATCCGTTTTTGATGCTCGACGAGTTTAACTCAGATAAAGCCGATGATTATATTGCGGGCTTTCCATCGCACCCACATCGCGGATTTGAAACCGTCACTTATATGCTTGAAGGCAATATGTTGCATCAAGATCATTTAGGTAATGAAGGATTGCTGCGCTCTGGCGATGTGCAATGGATGACCGCAGCACGCGGGATTATTCACTCTGAAATGCCCCAACAAGTGGATGGATTGATGCGTGGCTTTCAGCTTTGGATTAATTTACCAGCAGCAGAAAAAATGAAAAGCCCAAATTATAAAGATATTTCGGCAAAGAACATTCCTATAGTAGAAAACGAACAAATTCAAATAAAAGTGATTGCCGGCGAAATTAACTGGAGTAACCAATTAGTAAAAGGCGCTGTTCATGGGATCAGTACCGAACCACTTTATTTAGATGTTCGGTTAAAAGCAGAGCAAACTTTTTCTCTGCCGACACCTAGCGATCACGCTGTGCTGGTTTATGTGTTTGATGGGCAAGTTGAAATAGATAACATTGCAGTGCAGTCACAACATATGGTGCAAATGCAATTAGGTGATTTACTTAAAGTAAAAGCAAAAAATAATGCCGCGTTTTTAGTGCTAGCCGGCAAGCCGCTGAAAGAACCAATTGCCCACTGGGGGCCTTTTGTTATGAATACCCGA
>JBFHSP010000261.1:0-3797 GCA_041591085.1 Kangiellaceae bacterium
ACCCATAAAGGCGGTAATCCACATCCAAAATAATGCGGCTGGCCCACCCAGGAAGAGGGCTAGAGCTACACCACCAATATTACCTGTGCCGACGGTTCCGGAGAGAGCCGTGGTTAAAGCTTGGAAATGCGAGGTATCGCCTGGAGCGTCTTTTTTGGCGTAAGTGCCTTTAACAATTCGAATGGCTTGACCAAAGTATCGAATTTGAGGAAAACCTAAATAAAGGGTGAAAAATAGCCCTGTTCCTAGCAGTAAATATTTAAAGTACCAAGCCGATCCTAAAAAAGAATCGATGGACAATAAAAAGTTATTAATTGCATCCAATTTTCCATCTCCAACTTTGAAATTTGTCGTTATTTTTTAATAAGTTCTCGAGAAATCGAGATGCGTAACCATATCACAGGCTAGACCTGAATGGCTATGCTTTGAAGAGGATTGTAATTGGCTATAAGACGAGATTTAACGCCGGTAACGCATTCTAATTCCGCGATTAATAGATAGCTCAATTTCATCGGCTGCAAGCTCTGCCGGAAACAAAGCACCCGATACTTGAGCACTGGCTATACTGGCGCCTTCCAAGTTAGCACCAGTAAAATCGACTCCTCGTAAGTCTGCACCACGAAAATAGGCTCCACTAAAGTTAATCCCACTGGCATCAATGCCTCTAAGATCGGTGCTTCTAAAGTCACAATTGGAATAATCTAATGCCGTAATAGAATGACGTTTTTGATTAAATTCTTTTACTTCGCCATGCCTTAGTAACTGGTAGAGCGGATCATCGCTCAGAATTCTTATACCCATGGTAATGCTCCAATCAAACGATTTATCTTCAGTGTAGCTCCTTAGCCAACTAGCGCAAGTAGCACGCCTGCCGCAACCGCACTTCCTAGTACGCCCGCAACATTGGGTCCCATTGCGTGCATTAATAAGAAATTATGAGGATTAGCATCTAACCCTACTTTGTTAACCACACGAGCGGCCATAGGTACGGCAGAAACGCCGGCAGCACCGATGAGAGGATTAATAGGACTATGACTAAACTTACCCATCAATTTCGCCATTAAAACTCCGCTCGCGGTACCTATTCCAAATGCAACAGCACCTAAAGCTAAAATTCCAAGGGTTTCCATTGCTAAGAACTTTTCAGCCGATAATTTAGAGCCCACGCTTAATCCTAAAAATATAGTAACAATGTTGATAAGAGAGTTTTGTGTTGTATTACTGAGCCTTTCAACAACTCCACATTCACGCATTAAATTACCAAAGCAGAACATGCCAATGAGCGGCGAAGCAGAAGGTAAAAACGCGGCACATAAAATTAGAACCAGTAACGGAAACACAATTTTTTCTAACTTAGAAACATGGCGTAATTGCTGCATTTCAATCCGCCTTTCTTGCTCATTAGTTAGCGCTTTCATAATAGGAGGCTGAATAATAGGAACAAGCGCCATATAAGAATAAGCAGCAACCGCAATCGCACCCAGTAAATCAGGTGCTAATTTTGAAGCTAAGAAAATCGCGGTTGGGCCATCAGCGCCGCCGATAATGGCAATGGCTGACGCATCTTGCAGAGTAAACTCGATACCTGGAACAAAATTTAGAACCAGAGCGCCGATTAATGTAGCAAATATTCCAAATTGCGCTGCAGCTCCCAAAAATAAGGTTCTAGGATTTGCGATCAATGCACCAAAGTCAGTCATAGCCCCAACGCCCATAAAAATAATGAGGGGCGCGGCCCCTGTAGCAATGGCAACTGAATAAAAATTATAAAGCATACCGTTTTCAAACCCGGCATCGCGCGCCATTTGAATTAACTGAATATGTTGTGAGTGATTGGTGGTTTGATAGGCAGCATAAACGGAATCAGTTAATACTTGATGCGAAACACCTTCAGTCGCTACCCCTAAAACAGCTGCAAAGGATTGGATTATCTCGGGATTTGCCACGCGTAACGCATTATCTACGGCATCAAAAGCGAGTCCGGCATTGGGGATGTTCGCTAAAATTCCACCAAAACCGATTGTAACTAACAACAAGGGCTCAAACTTTTTAGCTATAGCCAAATAAAGAAGCAATAAACCCACAGCAATCATCAATAACTGACCGAAGGTAAAATTGGCTATACCGGTTTCAAGCCATAACTTGGTTAATCCCTGCATATTATTTTTCTCTTTTTAATACAGAATAAGTTGTGCGCCTACTGAAACAGCATCGCCCTCTTTAACCAACACTTCAGAAACGGTTCCGCTCGCATTAGCTTTAATTTCAGTTTCCATTTTCATGGCTTCTAAAATAATAACCGTTTGCCCTTCTAAAATTGCATCACCAGGTTTAACCATCACTTTGAAAATATTGCCTGCTAACGGCGCTTTAATGCTTGCGCCACTGCTTTTGGCTTGAGCAACTTTCTCGGTAGGAGTTACCGATACCAGTGCGCCACTTGGTGCAACGGTTACATCGTAAACTTTACCATCTACAGTCACTGAATAATTTTCAGCGGATGCCACAACAGGTGCTGAACCAAGCGATTGAGATGGTTGTTTTTCTGGTTGTTCGTTTGGTCTAGGTTCAAAGGCACTTGGGTTGTCTTGATTTTCTAAAAACCTAAGACCTATTTGTGGAAACAAAGCATAAATTAAAACGTTATCAATTAATTCACCTTTTAATTTCAAATTTTTATCTTTTACGATTTGTTCAAACTCTTGGGTTAATGATTCTAATTCAGGTTCAATTAAATCGGCTGGGCGACACGTAATGGCTTCTTTGCCATCTAATACTTTTAACTGCAACTCTCGATTAACTGGCGCTGGCGTTGCACCGTATTCGCCTTTTAATACCGCAGCAGTTTCTTTACTAATATTCTTATAACGCTCGCCACTTAAAACATTAAGTACCGATTGGGTTCCTACAATTTGCGATGTTGGCGTTACCAATGGAATAAACCCTAAGTCTTCTCGCACTTTTGGAATTTCAGCAAGTACTTCATCAAAACGATCGGATGCGCCTTGCTCTCTCAATTGGTTTTCCATGTTGGTGAGCATACCGCCAGGAACCTGTGAAGTTAAAATTCTTGAGTCAACGCCTTTTAAACTGCCTTCAAACTTGGCGTACTTTTTTCGAACCTCTCTAAAATAAGCAGCAATTTCTTCTAGAGCTTCAAGCTTTAAACCCGTATCACGCGTTGTGTTTTCAAATATGGCCACTAAGGACTCTGTCGGTGAATGACCGTAGGTCATACTCATTGAAGAAATACTACTGTCTACCATATCAACGCCCGCTTCGACGGCTTTAACAATAGTGGCGGTACTTAAACCGGTAGTGGCATGACAATGAAGTGCAATCGGTAAATTAACGGAGGCTTTTAATTGAGTTATTAGCTCAAATGCCGCATAAGGCTTTAATAAACCCGCCATGTCTTTAATACAAATTGAATGAGCGCCCATATCTTCAATTTGTTTAGCCATATCAATCCACATTTCTGTGGTATGCACTGGGCTTACGGTATAAGACAAAGTTCCTTGAGCATGTTTTTCTACATCAACCACTGACTTAAGTGCAGTTTTCAAGTTACGCATGTCGTTCATGGCATCGAATATACGAAATACATCCATACCATTAGCGGCAGCTCTTTCAACAAAGGCATGAACTACATCGTCGGCATAATGGCGATACCCTAAAATATTTTGTGCGCGAAACAGCATTTGCATTGGAGTGTTAGGCATGGCTTGCTTGAGCAAACGTAACCGCTCCCATGGATCTTCACCTAAAAACCGTATACATGAATCAAAAGTAGCCCC
>JBFHSP010000262.1:0-3777 GCA_041591085.1 Kangiellaceae bacterium
CAATATGACCTCTATGGGCCTCAACCACTTTTTTGGTAATGGCAAGTCCCAAACCGGTCGATTTTTCTCCTCCAGTTGATTTAACACTGGTGGTTTTGAACGGCTCAAACACCTTGTGCAGTTCACCTTTAGGGATCCCTTGTCCTTCATCGCGCACTTTAACTAAAACTTCACCATTACTTACTTCAATTGAAATAAACACTTGGGTGTCGGCGTGTGAATATTTAATGGCGTTGCTAATAAAATTATTAATAACTTGTTCTATTTTTGGTGCGTCAATAGTAATAACTACTTCATCCGGGGCTTTGAAATTGAGCTTAATATTTTTTCGATCAGCAATGACTTGATTTAATTCAACGTTTTCAGCTATCAGCTTGGTTAAATCGGTTTCGCTTAAATTGAGAACCACTTTGCCTGAGTCTAACTCACTCATATCGAGGAGTTCCTCAAGCATTACGATCATTTTGTTTGCGGTGTCCAGTACCTTATCTAGCATTTGTAACTGGCCATCGTTTAAATTATTACTGGTGCCTTTTATAAACTGAACATAACCACTGATGACCCCGAGCGGGTTTCTTAAATCGTGAGCAGCAATTCCAATCAGCTGATTTTTTTGTTCATTGAGAACCGCTAGCTTGCGATTGGACTTATTCAGCTCACGTTGAATATTGACTAACTCGTTATTCAATTTGGTGAATTCTTCGAGTTGCGGTTCGTCGAGAGTAGCAGGCCGCTGTAAATTACTTTTCATCGACTCTCTTAGTTGATTTGCTAGTTCATTATTAACCTTGGCTATTTCATCGTAAATTGAAGCATCTATTCCTTGATTGTTTGAGCCCATCAGGAAAAAAATATCACCTTTAGTCACTCCGGAAAAATAGAAACTTTTAGAGGTGCCGTTAATATCGATTCCTAGTGGAATATCAAATAACATTTTTTCTTGTTGCAGACGATTCAAAAAGTTAAGTCCTGCAGTAAATTCACTGTTATGCAAAATGGTTGGGAATAATCGACCGGACTTGATCGATGTCGATACATCGTTGTAATAGATGTGTTCAATTTGTCCTGTTTTAGATATTTCAAGAGCAAGTGCCATTGACTGTCGCATAGTGAGTTTCCTATTAAGCGAGTTTATTGGCTGTTTCTATGGCAATTTTTGCATCGGTTGAATGTGCATCCGCACCGAGTTCTTTATACAATTGCGGTGAAACGTTGAAGGGGTAGCCTCCGACCATGATGCAGGTACGTTTATTTTTAATTCCTCGAATTTTTGTAATCAAGTGTTTGACTTGAGGCAAGTGAGCCGTGATGGTTGCTGAAATGCCTACCATGTGGGGCGATTTTTCTTCAATAAATGCTATAACGCTGTCTACAGGCACATTGGCGCCTAAATAAAATGCATCCCAGCCGTTCATTTCTAATAAGTCGGCCACCATACGAACGCCTACTTCATGTAGTTCTCCTTGGGCACAAGTGATAACAGCCACTTTACCGTTTTTTTCCGACCCGAAAATAAAAGGGTATAGCTGTGACATACACAATTGAGTGGCCGCGGTACAAAAATGTTCCTGAGCAACACTAATCCGCCCGGTTTGCCACAATAACCCTACCTCTCTTTGGCAGGGTTGAAACACCGACAAATAAATTTCTTGAACCGGAATATTATCGTCTCTTACTGCCTTGAGTATTAGCTGGCTCGCTCCGGTTCGATTTGAAGCCAACAACAAATCAAGATATTGGCGAGCAATGTCATAATGCGGTTCATTAGGATCAAGAAAAGTGTGAGCAACCGTAGAGTCTTGTCCTAACTTTTTTTCCGTTTGGCTTAAAATTTTGCCAATTTTACCTGCATCTTGTTGGTTCAGTTTTTGCCTTAACACTTCACTCATAATCTGTAAGTGTGTATATAAATGTGCAAGAGGAATATTGATACCTTCAAACAAGGTTTTGGCCCACATGACGTAATCCACAAATAACTGCGGGCTGTCGTTATCTAATGCCTGTTGTAAATAGGTCAAATGAGTAACCGCATCGGTTATACACTTTTGCTTTCCATCCGGCCCGTATAATTTTGGGAGTTCGGGATTTTGCGTATAGTGTTCGTCAACAATAGCATTGGCTAGCGCATCATAATTTTCGGGTGTTAAGGTTAAGGTTAAGGTTTCACTCATGGCAAACCCCTTTAGTTTGAAATTAGATTAAAGTGACGTACAAAGGTCATCGAAGGATCCAGCTTTAATCCCTTTGGAATACCTTTATGTGACTCATGATGTGCGTCACTATTGTGCCAAGATAAAAAACTAGCCTCATCCACCCAACGGGTAAGCAGCCAAAACTCACTGTCATCGTCTTGCGGACAATAAACCTCCATATCAACAAAACCATGTACCGCATCTACTAAATGAGGTCGGTTTTGAAAGGCAGTTTTTACTTCTTGCTGCATATTATTTTTAACTCGAAAGCGACTGATGGCTAAGAAAGTCATGATTTCCCTTTTTAATTGGCGCAACAACTCTCATGAAGTTTAGAACAAATCTATAAATTCTCTAGTTTAGTCAAGTTGTAGTTGGTTGGGAGTTTTCTCAAAAATTTTATAGCCAAGGCATTGCAACAGAAGTTTAATACGCTTTGAGGCTTTAGAAAGAGCAATGTCAGGGAGTTGTCGGGTAAAATCCGTAACCGACATTGCCCACCTTGCCACATACTGGGGTACACTTCAGTGTAAAGTAGAACTAAAGCAATAGGTTAAAAATGATTTTGAAAGAGTTGCGCATAAGCCGCCATTTGTCACGAGAGCAGCTAGCTCAAATGTCAGGCTTAAATGTAAGAACTATTCAACGGATTGAAAGTGGCTCTAATGCGAGCATTGAGTCACTAAAAAGCTTAGCTGCTGCACTTGAGGTGGATATTGCAACCTTAACTCAGGAGAAATTTATGGCAGATAAAAACTCTACTCAGTGGCAAAGCCTTCCTATTTGGCTCAAATGGTGGTTTTTTATGAATTACTTAAGCTTTAAACCATCTAAATCAGCCACCTCTCGAACCATTTATTTATCGCACTTCAGTGGATTTTTGTCTTGTGCTTTTGGCTTTGTTTCGGAAGCGGCATTGGCAGGAGGTTTGATAATGTTTGGATTAGCGTATTTTTTCACTTTTTTGGCTTGGCAAGGAGATAAGTATGGTGTTTGGTATGATCACAAAGCCAAAACTTCTAAGTTGATGAGTTGCATTCAGCCCACCTGTAAAGCGGGCTGAGATTGCTTTTTCTTTGCGAGCAAACTAGTTTGATTTAATTAAGTCATCAATCAATTATATTGTGTTCCATTTATTATGTTGAAATCCATTTCTTTATTTCGATGGTTTTGGCTAGCAATGCTAGCAACATTTTTCGGTTTTCGCTTGTATCTTTACTACTCGCCAAACACCAATCTTGATGTCTTAGGATATAACTTACATCATTTATTTACCGGCTTGTTAATTTTTATTGCTGCAGGATTTCCGTTGATGTTTTTTAAGGTTTCAATCAAATCAGCGCGTTTACTTGCTATTATTGCCGGAGTGGGGATGGGGCTAGTGTTGGATGAATGGGTGTATTTAATTGCAACCGATGGCTCTGATAGCGCTTATTTAACGCCAGTGTCATTTTGGGGCGGTCTTATTATGGTTTTGCTTGCAATTTGTTATTTAGAAATCAGTGCAAAGTTTTTGAAAATAAAGTGAACTGTAGTGAAGGCAACACCCAAACAAGTGCTTTTAAATAGATAATATAATAGGGAA
>JBFHSP010000263.1:0-3769 GCA_041591085.1 Kangiellaceae bacterium
AGTACCTTCCGACTCGCTGCCAGATAGATGTAGATATAAAATACTTAACGAATCTCAGGGCATTGAAACTTTTGAGTTGCCTTGAGTTTTTTACTTAAGGTCATCTTCGATGCTGTGAATTAATATTCTAAGCTCGATATTATTCTCATTTGAAACTTTTAAATGTAAAAACAGATGATGATTACCCTGGCAATTGATAAGTAACTAAGGTTTTCAGCTCTTCATTTTCATAGAAAATGTAGTCGTTTAGTATAGCTCGTTGCCAAAGTATTCTTCGCCCCTCTGGTGGTAGTGCCGATTCGTTACACAGATTTTCAAACTCATCGTTGATGGTTTTGATTTGCCCTTTAATAATTTCAATAGCTTCTTCGGATGATACGTGAAACGTTGATGCTGCAAGAAGACAGTTTTTAATTGTGGATTTATTTGACCCGTTGTAAATAATCATTCCATGACCCGCTTCGCCCCCCGTTCTGTTTTGTGGGCAGATATCATAAGCAGGCGTGAGTGACAGGCGATCGCCATCAATAAAAAAAGCGTGGTTTCTTGCGTGGTCGTCGGTGTTCCCGACCATTATGTTAAATACAACGCGTTTATATAGTTCTCTTGCATCCTTACTGAACGAACGACATAGGCGTTGCATTTTTTCAACTAGCTCAGGGTAAGTAGAGTAGTGTGCTATATTTTCGTCTAATTGGAGGACAGTTAATCCCGATATCATGGCGTTACGATACCATTTGTTATCAGCAGCTTTTTCTCGGTCAAAGCGTTTTACGAGTAACGCATCTTTTCCAGCCGTGTGAACGAGTTTAACCTCGGCCGTATTGATGCCGCATAGCGCTGCGAGTTTCATGGCTATGTACTCTGATTTAACGATATCGTAAGTGTCTGTTGAAGTAGAGAACTTCGCTATATATTTAATATCATTGTCTACAATCATCGCTTTTGGTCTAGCTCCGCCGAGTGCGGTGCCGTGCAATAGCTCTTTTTCTAATTCAACAGGCAATTTTTTACCAGACGTTATGATTTCTGCCGCATTTTGGAGTTCAGCAAGGGTGGCTTGCTCTTCGTCTCTCGGTTGATAGTTACTTGAAGATGACTGGAAGTCTATTGAACCAATACGGTCTGATGATGAGTTCATCATGTAAGTCATTTCATCTAAGAACTGGTCTGGGTTAAGTTCAAGCTTGGTGTTAATTACGCGGCGCCCCCAAGCGTCAGGTCCAGCATCACGAATTGAAGAAAAGTTTTTCAATCCTAATTTTCCAGCAAACATCTGGTTTGCGATTAATGGTAATTCTTCGTTATAGATAGGTTCTTTATCAAGGCGTTGTAGGTATGAATTACCGTAACGAAAACTCATTTCATTGTTTTCATCAATTTTGATAATTCCCGCGACCACCGGTTCTGTTTGATTTTTAGGCCATTTCCACACGTAGCAAGTTCGATCAGAAATCACTGCTCAGTTCCTCTTTTTTATTCCTGATTCGTTTAGGAAGTAAAGAATCGATGATGTCTGAATTTTTCTTGCTTGCTTCGAGACGAGATGGATCTTGGTTAAACAGGTTTATCTCTAAAATGCGAGAAGCCTCAAAATAGTAGCCAATGCTAACGGTGGGATTACCTTTAAGAATACTGTCTACGGTTGTGCGAGAAACGCCCATTTTATCGGTAAGTTCAACAATCGTCATATTTCGGTTTTTACGAGCAATCTTCAATAAGTTTGCGTAGTGTTGAAGTGCATTTACGGTTTGTTTGCTATACCGATATTTGACTTTGCTCATATGATGAAGCCTATTAATTTTTTTCTAATGTATAAAATTTAAGGCACTTACTTTTATAGCGCAATAAAATGTACAATAAAAAAGCAATTAATGCATTTAGTGTCTGATATATTAATCATTATTCTTCTGTTTTACTCTATTTCTATGATTTTATTTGGATCAAATTTGTGATTTAACTCACCTGGATAACCTCTGGGGTTGCATACGATGCGTGTTTGGCCTAACAAAAAATCAGAAGAGTTATGCAAGTGTCCATGTATCCAAGCAGTCGGGTGATGGGTGCCAATAAAATTCTCTAGATTAGAAACATACGCTGCAGTGAGTAAGTCATTTTTATAATAATCTGGACAAGATTTAATTGTTGGAGCATGGTGAGTGATGACCACATTCTTTTGTCCTTCATGTTCAGTCAGCGCCTTGCTTAACCATTTTATTGATTGCTTGTGGTAAAGAGCGGTATCAAGTGAACGAATTTTAGAATAATTAGGTAGGCGCGTAATTTTTTTATAGTCATTCATATTTGTTTGGCAATGCGATCCAGCAATGCGTGGTTCGCCAAATAATTCAAAATCAGTCCATAAGGTGCAACCAAAAAAATTGATGTTGTTGATTGTTAGCACATCATTCTCAAGAACATGTACATCTGAGTTTTTTGTTAGTTCTTTCATGTCATGTATTAATTTGGGATAAGTTTTTCCATAGAATTCATGGTTACCTAGGATATAAATCACAGGTTTATTTGAAATATTCTGAATCGCCCATTTAACGACTCTATCTTTTGTATGAATATCGCCGGCTAAGACGACAGCATCACAGTCACAATCGGTGTAGTGAAATTCTTGAAACTCTAGGTGTATATCGCTGAGTATTTGGATTTTCATTGTTTTCTGTATTCATCATCTGAAATAGAATTTTTAAGAAATTTAGGAATCTTTTATCTGGATGCCAAGAACTCGAATAATTTTTTTAGTTTTCTTTTAATTTTATTGTCTCTAGCGACACAAACTGTCGCAGCGTTTGATAATATTTTTTAACTATTGAGATTAAGGGGTTTAGTGATGAATATGGAAGCTGATTTAGATGCCTTATTTTTGTTTTGTTTTTTAGCTATCACTTTCACCGTTGTGTTATACAAATTTGCCAAATATCGTGAAAATAAAAACAAGTAATTCTTATAGTTATTTCTATGACATCTCAATCTAGAGCTTAATGAAACAATACAACTAAATAAAGATAAGCAAAATGACGAAAATAGCGTTACACAGCGATTTACATCTAGATATTCAGAAACTACCGGATGGCTGGCTGAAGACCATTCCTGATATTTTAGTCTTGGCAGGAGATATACTAAGAATAGATAAAAGTATCAGTTTTTTGAATGATTTAGCTGAACAATATGCAGATATGCATATTATTTATGTCACAGGAAATCACGAGTATTACTATGTCGATGATATGGTATTAGCTGAGAAAGAAATTAAAAATTGTTTTCAAGGCCATCCAAGAATTCACTTCTTACAAAAAAATATTGTAGAAATTCAGGGGATAAAATTCCTAGGTGCCACCGGATGGAGCACAATGCTTGGTCTAGGTGCCGATAAGCAACAAGAATCGAAATTGATCGTAGAGCAATCTATTAATGATTTTAGACTCATTGGCTATGATGGAAATATTTTTAAAGGTGATGACTGCATTGAGTTAGGCGATGAGCATTATCGTTGGCTAGAATCAATCCTAAAGCAGGATAATCATTCTAGCAAAACTGTTGTTATCACTCATTTTGCCCCTAGTATGTTAGTGAGAAATCCAAAATATCCAATTGATGCTATCACTGCTTATTTTCATTCCTGCTATGATGAGTTGATATTTAAATATTCTCCCGAAATCTGGATGTATGGTCATACACATGCCAACTTTGATACCAAAATAGGTAAAACAAGAGTGATAAGTAACCAGAAAGGTTATGGTCGAGAGTGTTATGAATC
>JBFHSP010000264.1:0-3760 GCA_041591085.1 Kangiellaceae bacterium
AAATGCCTCAATATCAGAAAGAAAAATAGCCGGAAGCGATTCGTTTACGATTAATAGAAAGGCAGTTAACCAAATCAAAACAAAATCATTGAGCGCTAGGAACGATTGACTGATCATTCCTGTAGTTTCATGAAACAAACTGATCAAAAATAACAAAAAATCTAATGGCAGAACGATAAAACTAATAGTTGGAATAGCTAATAAATTTGAAAATACAGCATTCATACTTAGCAGTCCAAACATAAGCGCACTGACTGAACTCATCAATAAAGCCAACAATATTTGTGCTTTAATCCATTTGTGACGACTGTCATTGTCATCAAGCAACAGCGTAAAAATAATGAGTATAGCGCTCATGGAAAGCCAGTAGCCTTGAGTTAACGCTTGAAGAGGCTGTAACAGAGTTAAAAGAATAATTACCCAAGCAATAGAGTACGATGCGGTATGAGCTCTTCCCGATAGTTTTAAGCAAGAAAATAGTGCTATTGCAATAAGCGCCCTTTGAGTTGGTATTGAAAATCCTACAAACCAAGCAAAAACAGTACTTAGTAATAAACCAAATACAACCGCAACATACACAGCAGGAATAATTAAACATAGGCGATTGCTTAATCGCCAAATCATTAAAGAGCTCCAAAAAGCCGCGGCAAATACTAACCCAATATGTAATCCGGAAATTACTACTAAATGAGCAGTGCCAGTTTGTTTAAATAATTGCGATTCTTGTTTTGAAAACTCACGCTTGTCACCCGAAGCTAACGCCAAATGCCACGAATAAAAGTCACTTTTAGCAATAATATTTGTGTATCTATTAACCACCTTTTGTTTAAAAGAAATAGCATCATTAATCATTCTATTATGATCTTTCTGTTTAGCTTTTACATAGGCAAACGCATCGATACCATTAATTAAAGCCCATTTTTCAGTATCAAAACCGGAAGAGTTCAATTGAGCATAAGGCGTTTTTAATGAAAGCGATAATTGCCAATACTGGCCTTCCTTTAACATCCAATTAGGCTTGTCACCTTCGTTATACCAATACCAGCCGACTTTTATTTTTCTTAACCCAAACTTATTTTCGAAAGGGCAAAACTCGAATGAAGCATATTGGGTGTCAATAGATGGAATAGAACAAATGACTCCTTCACTGACTAACTCTACTCTTTCCTCTGACTTAGGTAATCGATGTTCCAGTTGATGCAAGCCCCAACTTGATTGCCACAATAGCGACATACACGCAGCAAAAAAGCACACAGCTAACCAAGGGTATGCTTTATAAGCCAATACTATTAAACAGCCACCAGTTATTAAAAATGGCAAAAGCGTGTTAAGAGAGATGGTTTCAACAAAAAATAATGGAAGACCACCTAGCCACATACCGGCAGCAAGCGCAAAAACCGACCAAGAATGAAATAAATTCCTAAGTTTGTACTGGATCATTGAAAAGTGAACAGGCTAAAATTCCGTTTTACATCGATTATTCACTAGGGAAAGCAGCTCCACCTTAGTGAAAAGGGTCTCAAGGAAGTCATTTTCCTTCAGAAGAGCACCATAACACCTCAAGCAAAGAAGTAAATCCGAATATGGCTAGAAAAATCATCAGAAAATACTTACCCGATCCAAAAACGGTAAGAGAAAACCGATTTTTACGCATATTTGGCCGAGCCTTACACGATCCTCAACTTTGGCACCTAACGCGCTACTCGGTCGCGCATGCTTTTTCAATTGGCCTTTTTTGCGCCTTTATTCCGGTACCGTTTCAAATGGTTATTGCTGCAGGCGGCGCTATTTTATTTCGGGCAAATCTGTTGTTATCGGTAGCTCTAGTTTGGATCACAAACCCTTTAACCATGCCCGTATTATTTGGCGGCGCATATTATGTGGGTACGCTGTTTTTTCCTGATCTAGAGGGAAGTCGAGAATTTACTTTCAGTATTGAGTGGCTTGAAAACAGTCTTGCTGACAATTGGCAGCCCTTTTTATTGGGCTGTTTTGTTTGTGGTATCGTAGCAGCCGTTTTAGGGCATTTCGCAATTCGAGTTTTTTGGCGAATTCACGTGGCAAGTCAGTGGAAAACCCGAGCGTTAAAAATGAAAGTCGCTGCTGCAAAGTCTGAGGCTGACAGCGACCATTAAACCAATTCGATTACAAGGTGCTGATCACTCCATCCACCATGGTCATTTGCCGATCCGCCCGTGCAGCCAATTGTTTATCATGAGTCACTACCAGTAAGCTGGTTTTAAGCTCTCGATTAAGATCAAGCATAAGTTGATACACCTTTTCGGCATTTTCTTGATCCAAGTTTCCAGTAGGTTCATCAGCTAATATGCAGGCAGGCTTTGCAACCAACGCACGAGCAATGGCTACCCTTTGACGCTCTCCTCCCGAAAGCTCTGCTGGCTTATGCGAGAGCCTGTGCTCCATGCCCACTCGAGCAATCATATCTTGTGCTTGTTTTAATGCCTGCGCTTTATCCATACCTGAAACTAATAACGGCATAGCAACGTTTTCTTCTGCAGTAAATTCAGCAAGCAAATGGTGAAACTGATAAATAAAGCCCAAGTGTTTATTACGCCACTGCCCCTGAACCTTTGCTGACATATTATCGAGAGACTCACCCATCACTTTAACCTGACCCGATGTTGGCTCATCGAGTCCACCTAATAAATGCAGCAAAGTACTTTTACCAGATCCTGACGATCCAACAATCGATAAACTTTCACCCGCCTGAATTGATAAGTCGATCCCTTTAAGAACCTGCACCTCTCGTTTGCCATCTTCAAAGGTTTTGACCAACCCTTGGCACTCAATAACTGCAGTAGAATTGCTTAAACTACTCATATTTTAAAGCCTCTGCAGGTTTGGTTTTTGATGCACGCCAAGCCGGATATAAAGTGGCTAATACACTCATTGCCAGTGCCGAAATCGTAATTTTAATAACATCTTGTTCAACCAATTCACTCGGCAAAAAACCGATAAAATACACATCACCTGGAACTAAGGCTACTCCAAACTGGGCTTCTACCCATTGAACTATTTCAGGCAAATTCAACGCTAAGGAGCACCCTAAAACCACACCCAAAATCGTACCTAGCACCCCATTAATGCTACCTTGAACAATAAAGATTTTCATAATTTGAGCAGGCGATGCTCCAAGAGTTCGCAATATGGCAATGTCAGACTCTTTATCTGTTACCACCATTACCATCGTTGAAACAATGTTAAATGCCGCTACCGCGATAATCAGAGTGAGCAGAATAAACATCATGTTTTTTTCCATTTGAATAGCTCTAAACAATGGCCCTTGGGTGCGATTCCAGTCACTGACCCAAAAATCAAAACCTAATTCGGTTCTTATTTTGGCTGCAGTAATATGTGCATCAAGTACATTTTGAGTTTTTATCCGAATCGCACTGACCACTTCGCCTTTTCTTAGCAATTTAGCCGCATCAGCGATATGAACCATGGCGACTCTTGAGTCGAGTTCAGATTTGGTTTCAAACACCCCTTTAATGGTAAAACGTCGATATCGAGGTGAAATACCTGCTGGCGATACCGTAGCGCCCTCCGCAACAAGCACTGTCATTTTGTCGCCTTTCCACAACCCTAATCGGCGCGAAAGCTGTGAACCAATAATAATCCCATAATCACCGGCAACCAGATCATTGATCGAACCGGAAATCATGTATTCTTCTAAAACCGAAACCTGGGTTTCTTTTTCAGGCAGAACCCCTTGCAAAAGTCCGTATTCGGTTGCTCC
>JBFHSP010000265.1:0-3746 GCA_041591085.1 Kangiellaceae bacterium
GAAAAAAGTGAGTCGCACGCAAGCTTTAGCGGTGCGAAACCGCCTTTGACTTTAGGTTAATTTTAAACATAATACGGCAGATAAAGGCAATAACCAGACATCAGATGGTCTTCCAGGTTGTCCTGAATGTCGAATGTTTGTTTCACCTGAAGAGGACAAAGGTGGGCACGAAATCAATCCAAAATTTGATGAGTTGTGGAAAGGATATCCAAAAGGGTCTCCATATATTGATCCGAAAACCGGTGAACCTCCAAAGGGATATGAAAATCAGTGTGCAATACGAGTAGCTGTTGCGTTGAACAAACAGGGAGTGTCTTTAGAATCTTTTGATGGAAGTGGGTATATCCGTTTAAATGGCGAGAAAATACCAATCAGAGCACAGGAGTTTGCTGAGTGGCTAGACAAGGGGTTAATTCCAGGTATAGAAAAAGGAGAGACTTACGCTGCAAAGAACTTCTTTGAGAAAGTGGAGGGAAGAACTGGAATTATTTATGTAGGCGATTATTGGGAAAGAAGTAATGGTGCGAGAACTGGTGATCACATAGACTTGTGGAATGGTAGTCGCATGACTGATACAAATACTTATTTTAGAGCTAGAGGTTATAACTTTTTCGGGTTGCTAGGCTCGGATTTTGAAGAAGGATCGCAGGTGAAATTTTATGAAATCAAACAGTAATATGGTAGCAGCTTTATTCGGTTTTTCGGTAACAGCGATTTATTTAACCTCTGTCATATACTCATACAATATGCTCGGTATATTACATGTATTTCCAGTTTTTGCTGGAGAAGATGATTTTTCGATTAGAAGATTAAATTCATTCTCTGTTCTTATTCCAAGCTTTGTTTTGATTAGTTGGATGCTGAGTAGGAAGTTTAAACAAGGTCTTAATGCTTGTTTGTTAAGTTTATCTGGTATGGCTATATCTTCAATTATATTTGGAATTTTTATAGAGCTTTTAAAAAGTAATCTATATGCAATTAGTGAACGTAATTCAGCTAATGTAGGTGTGTTACTCTATTTCATAGTATTTGTCGTTCTTAACTTATTGGGCTTTTATTTAGGTAGTGAATTAAGCAAAAGAAATTAATAGCGAGACGCCTTCACAATCAAAGGGGGCGTAGTAAATGAATCAGTGGAATTGACAAATAGTTGGGAAAGAGCGACCCAAAGCCCTGTCAGTTCTGGCTCAGCTTAATTTTTGAGATGCTAATGACCGCTTTGTGCTCTTTTTCCCCTTCTCGGTCGCAAGCTGAGATGAGCTTTTTAACTTGTGTTACCAGTGAATTTTTAAAACCAACTGTATCATTGCTTAAGAAATCTTAACAAAAAGCATTTTCGATATCTAAAAACAGCTACATCGTTTCACATAGCTAATGATCGTTTAAAAATCTTACTGATAAAACTCAGCGAACAGCATAAGATACGACTAAACCTAAAAACAAAATCATCCCGACATAATTATTATTCAAAAAAGCCTTAAAGCATTGCTCAGGTTTTCTTTTTCGCGCTATCCAAAACTGATAGCCGATAAGGCCTAACGCGATAAACCAACTGAAATAGAAAGGCCATGCTAAATCATATCGACTTCCTACAAGCAGCATGCCTAGCATAAACAAGCTTTGGATAATGGCAATAATCGAGAGATCTGATTCGCCAAATAGAATGGCGGTCGATTTGATGCCAATCTTTATATCGTCCTTTCTATCGACCATGCCATAAAACGTATCATAGGCTAGAACCCACATCAGCGTGGCAATATAAAGTAGCCAGGCTTCTGCCGGAATTTTATTTGAGCTAGCAGCAAAAGCCATTGGAATAGACCAGGCAAAAGCGGCTCCTAATACTATCTGTGGAAAATAAGTGTAGCGTTTCATAAATGGATAGATAGCAGCAATAGCTACAGCAACAAATGAAAGCAATATGGCATAAGTATTTAAGAATAAAACAACAAAGAACGACAATGCGATAAGCACCGCAAATACCGATAAAGCTTCGCGCGAGCTTATTTGCTTTAGTGCTAATGGACGAGCTTTAGTGCGCTTTACTTGTCCATCAAAATCTCTATCAGCAAAGTCATTAATTACACAACCTGCTGATCGCATTAGAAAAGTACCTACAGTAAAAACCACTAATAAATACAGTGGCGGCGCGCCATTATTCGCGAGCCAAAGTGCCCATAGAGTTGGCCATAGTAATAAGTAAGTGCCAATCGGTTTATCGGCACGGATCAATCTAAAATAAATGCTGAGCTTTGCTCTAACCGAAATTGAAATGTATTTTTCATACACATCTTTAACTGGCCAAAGCAACCAAGGTATTTTAGTTTTTATGGTGGTATGTAAGCTGAATATCCAGTTATTTGTTTTCATTTTTTTGATAAACAGGGTTCTCAGGTAAAAATATTTCTTTTAATAACAGCGGCTCTTGATCAATTTTAAAAATTGATTGTCGGCACCACAAGGCATCAATGCTGGAGTTAGGCTGCCAAGCTATTTCATGAACTTGCTCAAAAGCAATCGATACCCGCTCAGCACCTAAACGGTTAAAAAGCACTGGCCCTAGAGGTTTACTCCCTAATAACTTTAATCGATTAGCTCGCCCTTTTAAGGTGGTCATAGGTATCACGGTTCGAGCTAGCAGCCACGGCCGATTATTTCCGAGTAATTGAACTTCTCGGATCCAAGCCCAGCGCTGAGTTGGTAAATCCAAGGTGGCGCGCTCATCGTCGAATATAGGATATGTGCCTTGACGCAGCACTTCTACCCTTATGGGGGCGCTAGATGCCTGCTGCATTTCTTCGGTGAGAGAGCCGTAATAGTTAAGCCATTGACTAGGATGCATGCTATTGAGTCTAAATTCAATGTGAGCCAGATTGTAACCCGAATTCAGTCTTTGAAAAACGCTAAAACTGGAGGTTATTTTCAAAGAAATGGAATAGATTGGCTATACTAGGGTATCGGTTGACAATATATGCAGGTTAAGTTTTATGTTATTGCGGTTTAAACGAGTAACTTTTATAGGTGTTTTGGCGGTTTTTTTAGCGCCTATTTTTGCTGAAGAAAATGCTGAGCAGCCCAAAAAAGAAATTCATTATTTCGATGTGGTTCCTCCGGTTATTGTCAACTATCAAAAACCTGGTTCACGACGCTTAGGGTTTGTAACAGTCGATATTCAATTACAAACCTCAAGTGTAGAAGCCATAGATCTCATTGAAATGCATAAGCCTTTAATCGACGATGCCATTATAGATGTGATGAACAGTTTGGATGAGGCAACGGTTAAAGACGTAACTAAACGCAACGAAATAAGAAAATTGCTTCAACAACGTCTTGCATCGGTTCTTAAGGAAGAAACCGGCAAAGAAGCCGTTGATGACGTTCTTTTTACAAAATTTGTATACCAATGAGCCTTGAAGCTGGAGCATTTTGCTGTCGAAAATTATGATTTAAGCTTTTGTTAGCTTCTGAATAACATACTCGTTTTTAATTCTATGGAAAGTTTTAATTTATTTTAAACATTAAGGGTTGAAACCCTATCAGATATGAGATTGATATTAACGCTGTCATAATCAAAGCTGTTGACAGAAAGTAAGCGAATAAAAACAAAATTGAAAAAATAGAAGAGCGATACCAGCTAAGCTGATGTAGGTTTTTGATGGTTATCAGCACGATAATAAATCCAACAACCGTACGAACCAATCCATAATTTGAAGTAAAGCTTACTGACACTGGAGAGAGAAAGCCAC
>JBFHSP010000266.1:0-3722 GCA_041591085.1 Kangiellaceae bacterium
GGGATAGTTGTTAATAATGCCATTGTATTGATTGATAAAATAAATCAGTTACGACTGCAAAATATTGAAAAAGTTGAAGCGGTTAAACTCGCAGGTGAGGCAAGACTTCGTCCCATCATTATGACTACTTTAACTACGGCTCTTGGCATGTTGCCTTTAGCATTAGGCATTGGGGAAGGCGCTGAAATTAGAGCTCCAATGGCAATTACTGTTATTGGTGGTTTATTGCTTTCTACACTTTTGACGTTGGTAGTAATACCCGTTTTATATTGTCTCATGGATAGAAGTACCGAGTACCATCACGGTATCAGCACTGATGAAGCAATGGAAAAGGAGTAAAAGTCTATGCGTATTACTCAATTAGCTCTAAAAAAACCTGTGACAACATTAATGTTTTTTTTATGTTGTATTGTGACCGGGTTATTATCATCAAGGCTTTTACCTCTTGAGTACTTTCCATCGGTTAACTTCCCTGGCATTTTTATTCAAATTCCTTATCCAAATTCAACCGCAGATGAAATAGAAAAAACCATCACTCGACCCGTTGAAGAAGTGCTGGCTACTATGAGTTCTATTCAACAGCTCTATTCGACCACAACTGATAATTCAGCTCAGGTATTTTTACAATTCGATTGGTCACAAAATGCTCGAATAAAAGGAGTGGAAGCGCGCGAAAAAATTGATGCCATCCGCGCGGAATTACCTAACGATTTACAGCGTGTTTTTGTCTTCACTGGCGGAACTGGCGATATGCCGGTGTTGCAACTAAGAATTTCTAGCGAACGTGATTTATCCAATGCTTATGATTTACTCGACAGAAAACTAAAACGACCTATTGAGCGAATTGATGGTGTCTCTCGCGTTGATTTATATGGAGTAGATAAACGTCAAATTCGAATTCAACTGAATGCTTCTCGCGTGGCTGCTCACGGTATTGATTTAATGCAGCTATCGAGTCAGTTACAGAAAGAAAATTTTTCGATGTCGGCCGGACAATTAACCGATGGTAATGTTCGATTTCGGGTAAAACCTATTGGCGAATATAAAAGTATTGAGCAAATTAAAAACTTGGTTATTAATGATAAAGGACTTAAGTTGAGTGATATCGCTCAAGTGGTTTTAGAGCAGCCGCGTCCGCAAGAAGGCCGTCATCTCGATCAAGATTTTGCAATTGGTATGTCAGTTGCTCGTGAAGCCAATGCCAACTTAGTGGAAGTGGCAACAAAAGTCATGGACGCCATTGCGAGCGTCGAAAATGACCCAGCATTTAATGGCATTAATTTATATACTATGGATAATCAGGCGGAGGGCGTAACTAATTCGTTAAGCGATATTTCTAAGTCTGGTGTAATCGGCTTTATTTTATCCATCATTATTTTGTATTTCTTCTTACGGGAAGTTACGTCCACGCTTATCGTTGCGTTAGCGGTACCTTTTTCATTGACCATTACTCTCGCGTTTATGTTTTTTTTCAACGTGACACTTAATATTTTATCTATGATGGGTTTGATGCTCGCCATCGGAATGTTGGTTGATAATGCCGTTGTTGTCACCGAAAGTATCTTTAGATACCAAGAAAAATATCCAGATGATCATATGAAAGCTATCACGCTAGGAGTCAGAGAAGTAGGCGTGGCGGTGTTTGCTGGAACCATAACTACAGCTATAGTGTTTTTACCCAATATTATTGGTGAGAAAGTCGATATTACGGTTTTCTTAGGCCATGTAGCCATTACCATTGTGATTGCGTTAGCAGCGTCGTTATTTATCGCATTAACTATCATTCCGTTATTGCTCGCTAAATTCAAAATTAAAAGCCAAGAAAGATCGAGTCAGTTTATCAATAGGCTTACAGAAAAATATGTGTCGTTTTTAGATTGGTCGATTCAGCATCCAAAAACGTCTGCGTTGGCGGCGGTGCTTATTCTAGCGAGTATTGCAATTCCGATGAGTATGGTTACCAAAGATAATTATGTGGATGACACGCAAAGACGATTGTTTTTGCCGTATTTTATTGACAGTCAGTACACCATAGAAAAGGTAGAGCAGTCAGTTAATACCATCGAAGAGTTTTTATATGCTCATCAAGAAGAGCTCGATATTGATTCCGTTTATAGTTATTACACCAATCAGTTAGCGCAATCGACCATTATCTTAAAAGAGCAAGATGATGCGACCAAGTCAGTGGCAGAAATTCGTCAGTTTATTGAAGATAACATGCCTAAAATTGCGATTGGAAAGCCTACCTTTGAGAGAAAACGGGGTGGTGAAGAAGGCGTTAATATTTATATAACCGGTGAGTCAACCGCAAGGTTAAAAGAACTATCGGTTGAAGTAGTTCGTGTTTTAAATTCGGTTGAAGGTATGTATGGCGCTCGTACTGACTCGGCTTCTAATGACATGGAAATTCAAGTTTTTGTTGACCGTATCAAAGCACAAAATTTAGGCCTTAACTCACAAACCGTTGCATCTATGATCGCAGTGGCAATGCGAGGACAACCGCTGCGCTCATATAGAGGAACCGATAAAGAAGTAGAAATGATGTTGGAATTTGATTCGAATGATAGAAAGTCGCTCGATGATCTAAAAAATTTACCAATTACATTACCTAACGGTGACCTGATTCGTTTGGCGAGCATTGCCGATTTTAATGTAAAACAAGCCTCAAATAGTATTCAACGTAGAAATCGACAAACCAGTTTAGCGGTGACTGCCAACTTACAAGATATTACCTTGGAAGACGCTAAAAAATCGATTGAACAAGTGATGGATAAAATGGCTTTTCCCGCTGGATACAGTTGGAGTTTAGGTCGGGCGTTTCAGCGTGATAACGATACCGATAGGATCATGATGCAAAACATGATGCTGGCGTTATTGATGATTTTTGTTGTCATGGCGGCGCTATTTGAATCGTTACTATTTCCTCTAGCTGTTATTACCTCCATTGCCTATGCAGTGGTTGGCGTGTTTTGGTTTTTCTTAATCACCGGCACAACATTTAGTTTTATGTCAGGGATTGGGATTTTGGTTTTGATGGGCGTTGTGGTGAATAATGGCATAGTGCTGATTGACCATATTAATCATCTGCGCCGAAGCGGACTCGCTCGAAACGATGCTATCTTACAAGGCGGACGTGATCGATTGCGTCCTATTTTAATGACCGTTAGCACCACCATTTTAGGACTTATTCCTTTAAGTATTGGCGACACAACGGTTGGCGGTACAGCCGACTCACCTCCTTATTATCCTATGGCTCGAGCTGTTATTGGCGGACTGGCTTTCTCAACCGTGGTTAGTTTGCTTATTTTGCCAACCATATACATAGGTTTAGACAATCTAAGCCGGTGGGGCAGTGCTGTTTGGCGCGAAGGCGGAGAAAAGAAAACTAAGTGGCGTACAAAGCTTTCGCGTAAGGTGAGCTAATTTGGAGTTTTTTAAATTATTGGCGGGATAGAGAGTGCTATTCCGCCTTTTTAAATGCTCTGAGTTAAAAATTTAACCCTCCCCCTTCCCTCTTCCAAAATTGAAAGAGGGTGATTTCGACCGGTGGTCGAAATGAAAGTTTGTCATTATGAGGAACGAAGTGACGCGATTGTCTCTCTTTTTGCATCGTTTAATAGGAGATAGCCACGGCATGAAACGCTTCGCTATGACGCTTATTATAATTTCGGTCATCTCGCACTTGATGCGAGATCCAGAATTTTCTTTCTGTACAACTTAGA
>JBFHSP010000267.1:0-3713 GCA_041591085.1 Kangiellaceae bacterium
ACGTAAAAGAGAAGTTATTCTTAAATGATATATCAAACAACTCGAAGCAAATGGCTAGCGCAGCGACCCCAGTTCTTTTGGATACTTTTGCAACGTCTGGCAAAAGTATCTCGCGCAAAAGCGTTAGCGGTGCGAAACCGCTTTTGACTTTAATATTTAAAAACTGGATTCCACATCATTAAATGTGCGGAATGACGGAAAAATTCTGAGATTCTGACTTCTGAAGTGTGCTCTTTTCCCCCTTCAGAGTCGCAAGTTGAGATGAGAATAGACTCAAAAAATTAAACACTTTCGTTTTGCGGAGTTTTTCTCAATGAAATATTCAAATTAAAGGATTTGCTTTGTTTTAAAGTAAATCTTTATGGCGCTTTAGTTCCAATGGTCATATGAGTCAAATCGTTAAATGTATTATCTTGCCGACCTAACAAGCTTCTATAAATTTGTTGATACGCTAAAACATTTTTAATGTAGGAGCGAGTCTCATGGTAGGGCACCAACTCTATCCAAATATCGGCAGGTAAAACTGACTCGCGAGCTAGCCATTGTTTAACCCGATGTTCGCCAGCATTGTAAGAGGCTGCTACTAACACTTCATTGCCTGAATGCATATCGAGTAACTCTCTTAAATAAGTAGCTCCGAGTTGGGTATTCACGTTGGGGTCGGTCAGTTCTAATTTACCTATAGGATTTGGTGAAAACTTAGCAACACGCTTTGCCGTGGAAGGCATAAGTTGCATGAGACCAACTGCTCCAACAGCGGAGCGAGCGTCTGGTCTAAATGCGCTTTCTTTTCGTGCTACCGCCAAGCTTAAAGTGATATCTAAATTGACCGATTGGCTAGCTTTTTCCATAGCTTCGGCAAAAGCAAAAGGGAATCGATATGCAACAGCGTCAAAGCGCTTTAATTCTGCAAGAGAAATAATGGTTTGCTCATGCCATTGCCACTTGTGTGCGATCAGTGCTAAGTGAAATTTTTCGGATTCAGTTGCGTAGGCTTTTACTTGATTCCATTCTCGTCTTGCCGATAAATGTTTACCGGCAAGCCAAAGCTCTCTAGCTCTTGCAACTTGTAAGTTTTTGTCTAGATTAGCCAAAGTTTGAGGATCGCTTTGGTAGTCTTGAGCTGCTATTGAAGGAGCTTGATTGATCCGAGCACTGGCTAAAAAGCCATAGTAACTGCGTTCTTTCGATAGTTCTGTTAATAGTTGTGCTGCTTTTTCAGGGTTACCTTGCTCCTGTTCTGCTCTTGCTTGCCAATAAAGCCAAAGGGGATTACTTGAATCGTGTTGCTGATAGAGCGCGGCCCATTCCTTCACTTTTTGCCAATCGCCATTTCGGAGCTGATGTGCCAGCTTCCATCGCGCCAATACTTCATTCATTTGATCGTTAGGAATGGAGTCTAACCACTCAGATGCTCTAGGATGATTACTACTGACTAAAGAAAGTGCGGCAGTTTTAGCTAAATCGAGTTTTTGTTCAATGGTGAAATCGTATTTTGAGCTGAGCTTTTCATACAAAGCTAATCCATCATCAGGATCGGCCCATAAACGCTTATTAATTATTATGGTTGCAAGTTCGGTATAAGCGGGCTGTTGGTATGACTTTGGTTTAAATTGAGCGATATGTTGCGGGTTAGACACCGCTTTCACTGCTATTTGACCTACTGGCTTTAAATGCTCTGATAATTGTGAGCTTAAATAGCGTACTAAACTTTTCTGTTCAGCTTTTACTGCGAGTAATAGTCGTTGCCAAATAAGAGATTCGGATAAGAAATGATTCTTTTTCATGCTTGAAAAGACAGGATCGCAAGCATCGGGCCTAGAGCGTCCATAAAGCCAAAGTCTCTCGGCATCACTAAAAATTTGTGATTTTGACTCTGAAGTTTTTAACCTTAAACGGAGTTGATGACACTCAAGGCTTGGATCATCAAAATTTTGATAATGGGTTAAAAATAAATCGGTTTGATTATGTCGAGCTAACATTTTTAAAAATTTATAACGTAGCGGATAACTAATCGGCTCATCGCCATTTTCTGCTAAGAAGGTTTCAATTGCTTTTCGGTTTTTTAGGTCAACTCTGTCGAGTAGATAAATCTGGTCTAAGTAAGGCGCTAAAACATAATCTTTAAGCTGTGTTTTAAGCGAAACAAATTTTTGCTCGTTACCTGCTCTTAATGCCTCAATGGCTTCTTTAAATTTACTTCTTTCTAATTCGAATTCTTTTTCATCAAAATCGGAAAACGAAGACTCAACTGGTAAAGGAGTAAATAACTGAGTGTTGAGGGAAGAAAGGCTGAGATCTGAAGTTAATGAGATATCGTCGGCTTGAGTTGAAACAGACAAACCACAAAGTAGCACAGCAATAGGGTAAAGCAGCTTAGCGATGATAAACCTCGTCATTTTGATACACCTTAAAAACTTGGAGGTGGCCTTGAGCTTGTTCAACTACATGCTCGTAAGCCTGTTAGTCAGTATCATTGGCGGTGGCTGCTATGTCAAACAAAATGCATGAGCCATTTAACAAAAACACCTTTATTATACTTAAATACGCTATATCCCACATAAAAAGCTCTTTTCTAGCAATAAGACTCGGTTATTTTTAGTTTCGCGCTAGTGGAACGAGTCTGGTAAAACGTATAATGGCGCCGATTTTTTAATAGGTAGAAAAACTATGGCGTTAATTCGAGGCGATAAAGTCAGTTTGAGCTTTGGCACTCACATATTGCTAGATAATGTTGACTTTTCATTGGAGGCTGGTGCCAAAATAGCCATTGTAGGTCGTAATGGCGCTGGCAAATCATCATTAATGAAGTTAATTGCCGAACAAAATAGACCTGATGGCGGGCATATTTTACGTCAAAAAAACCTCAGAGTGCGCTACTTAGCACAGGCATTGCCTGAAGGGAGTGAGTCGACAGTCTTTGATTTTGTAGCGAATGGCGTAAAAGACATTCGTGAAGCCTATGATCGATATCAATCGCTCATCGAATCGGATCCTAGCGCAAAAGAAGTTGCTCAATTGCATGATTTTCTTGATCACACTGATGGCTGGCATTGGCAGCAAAAAGTTGAAAGAGTGCTTACTCGTCTTAATTTGGATGGCAGTGTGAGTTTAGCGAGTCTATCGGGAGGGTGGCGACGTAGAGTTTCACTGGCCGAATGTTTAGCCGCAGAGCCAGATGTTTTATTACTGGATGAGCCTACCAATCATCTTGATTTAGAAACAATTGAATGGCTTGAAGAATCATTAAAACTTTATAACGGCGCTTTGCTGCTTATTTCGCACGATAGGCAGTTTATTGATGCTTTAGTTAATTCTATGTGGGAAGTTGACCGTGGCATGTTGCGCGAGTTTCCTGCTCCCTATGATCAGTATGTAGCGGCAAAAACATTACAACTGGAAGAAGAAGAAAAAGTTAATTCAGAGTTTGATAAAAGGCTCGCTAAAGAAGAAGTTTGGATCCGCCAAGGCATTAAAGCCCGCCGAACTCGAAATGAGGGTCGTGTTAGAGCGTTAAAAAAGCTAAGACAAGAGCGTAAAGGTCGAGTCGACCGTCAAGGCGTAGCGCAGCTTGCAATTAAAAGCGGTGGAACTTCGGGCAAATTAGTTACTAATTTAGAGCAAGTATCCTTATCTCGCGGCGATAAACTGTTATTTGAAGATTTCACTACGACCATTTTGAAAGGCGACAAAATAGGAATTTTAGGCCCTAA
>JBFHSP010000268.1:0-3708 GCA_041591085.1 Kangiellaceae bacterium
CATTGCTCACCGCAACGATCAAGCCGACCTTACTCGTTTCAATCAGCAATTACAGTTTAAACTAGGAAAAAACAGCCCCTACTTTCAACATCAGTCTCAAGCAGAATTATCTCAATTAGAACCCGAACTCAGTGACCGATTCAATCATGCAACTTTTCTTCCCTTAGAGTCATGGTTATGTCCAAAATGCGTAATGAAAACATTGGCCGATCATTTACTGGACCGACGCATCGCGTGGTACAGCTCAACATTCATCACCCAGGTCTCACCTCATACCTTATCAACGAAAAAACAAACCTTTCATTTTGATTGGGTCATTGATTGTCGTGGCACTGGCGCTAAACCTCAATGGCCAATCGTTAGAGCGGTTCGAGGCGAGTTGCTGTGGCTACAAGCACCTGAAGTTAAAATCAATCGAATGGTGCGGTTGATGCACCCTCGCTATCGTTTGTATTTAGTTCCTAGGCTAAAAGATGATTTATATGTAATTGGAGCCACTCAAATTGAAAGTGACGACACAGGCCCCATTACCGTACGCTCTAGTTTAGAGTTGCTTTCAGCCGTTTATAGTATTCATCCTGGATTTGCCGAAGCTCGGGTACTTGAAAGCAAAAGTAATTGTCGACCAGCGTTACCGAATAACTTACCAAAGGTGCTGGTTGAATCAGGGTTAATTAAAGTGAATGGATTGTTTAGACATGGTTTTCTAATCGCGCCTGCAATTGCTGAACAGATAAGCGCATTGATAAATGAAAGTTCCGCGATAACAGCGAGTAATCAATGTGAATTTCCTAAGTTAATCGGTTTTAACTAATCAACATTAAGAGCGCATTAATGACTACAACACATCAAACAAACCAATTTGAAGATCGAGTATTTTTGAATATAAAAATAAATGGCTTCTCTCGACAAATTGTAGCTAAAACCATATACGATTTGATTCATCATGAACTTCTTTCTGAGTTGCAATCATCTACTTTCGCAATCGCAGTGAATGAATGTTTTGTCAGTAAACAGGACTATGTCAATACACCGATAAAGAACGGCGACGCAATTGAAATTGTTTCTCCAATGTCGGGTGGTTAAAAGTAACAGGAGTATATTTCATGTGGCAATTAGCAGAAAAAACTTTATCTAGCCGATTTTTAATTGGCTCCGCGCTTTACCCATCACCCCACATTATGCAGGATGCGATTAGGTCTTCGGGATCCGAGGTAATTACGGTTTCGCTGCGCAGACAAAATCCCATTCAGCAATCCGGAGAAGATTTTTGGCAGTTATTACAAACACTAAATTGTCACTTGCTTCCGAATACTGCTGGTTGCTATTCAGTGAAGGAAGCCGTTACGACCGCTAATATGGCACGAGAGCTGTTTAATACATCTTGGATAAAACTCGAAGTGATTGGTGATGACTACAACTTACAACCCGATCCTTTTGCCTTACTAGAAGCAACTAAAGAATTAATCTCGCAAGGATTCGAAGTGTTCCCTTATTGCACCGATGACTTAGTAGTTTGTGAAAAACTAATAGACGCGGGATGTAAAATTTTGATGCCATGGGCAGCGCCTATTGGAACCGGAAAAGGACTGATTAATCCATATGCACTTAAAACATTGCGCGCTCGTCTTCCAGACACTACTTTAATTGTAGATGCAGGAATTGGTAAACCTTCTCATGCACTCGCTGCTATGGAGCTTGGATTTGACGCTGTTTTATTAAATACAGCCGTTGCTACAGCAAGCAATCCGATTTTAATGGCATCTGCTTTTAAAGAAGCAATTAGCGCCGGTCGAAATGCTTACCTTGCAGGCATAATGCCTGAGAGAGAGTTAGCTTCACCGAGCACACCTACAATAGGAACCCCTTTCTGGCATCAAATGCAGAGCTGATATTAATGACAAAAAATACTAAAGCACCGATTCGTCCCTCAATATTGACCATTGCTGCCAGTGACTCAGCCGGTATGGCAGGGATAGCCCAAGACGTGCGAACACAAACAGCGTTAGGCTGTCACTCATTAACCGTACTGACCGCCAACACCGCGCAAAACAATCACGAGTTTTGTGCCTTAAACCTATGTAATAGGGACATTATTGAATCTCAATTAAGTGCCCTTTCAGGTCAGGTTATTGAAGCGGTAAAAATTGGGCTTATCGCTTCGCCTGAACAAGTTGACATTCTTTCTGCTTGGATTGCTAAACAACATGCTCCTATCGTTTTTGATCCCGTTTTATTGGCAAGTAGCGAAAAAAAATCTTCTTTCGACAAAAGCATCAAACAAAGCTTGGTTCTGGCGATAAAGCAACAATTACTTCCATTTTGCGACTTAATTACCCCTAACATTTTAGAAGCAGAACAAATAACTGAGCTATCAATCCGTAATCAAAGCGATATGATGGAAGCTGCCAAAATAATGCTCGATCTTGGAGCAAAATCCGTTTTAATTAAAGGCGGTCATTTATCAGGACAATTTGCTCAAGATTACTACCTCGATAAAAGTATGTCTTTTTGGCTAACATCGCGTCGAATTGACTCAATTAATACAAGAGGAACGGGCTGCGCGCTTTCATCTTCTATTGCCAGTGCGTTAGCACTTGGTTACTCCTTGAAAGATTCAGTGGTAATAGGAAAAATGGCAATTAACCAAGGGCTTAGACACGGTTACTCAACCGAACTCGATTTTGGCCCTGCTTGTGTTCAAGATTTTCCTGACAAACAAATCGATTTACCTTGGCTAACTAACTCTCCAGATGTTTCCGACTATGCAGATTCATTTTTAAGCTGCGGTACTTCTATTGGCATTTATCCTGTTGTTGATCGCGCTGATTGGATCAGACGCTTAGCTCCAATAGGCATTACAACCATTCAGCTCAGGATTAAAGATTTACACGACCAAGATCTGGAACAAGAAGTTATTCTGGCAATTAAACTAGCGCAGCAACTTAATTGTCGATTGTTTATTAATGATCATTGGCAACTCGCGATAAAACACAAAGCTTACGGAGTTCATTTAGGTCAAGAAGATTTAGATACCGCAGATATTGTTTCCATAAGAAACGCAGAACTTAGGCTTGGTATTAGCACTCATTGTCATTATGAGGTTGCCCGAGCACATGCCTTAAAACCTTCATACTTGGCGTGCGGCCCTGTTTTCGAAACAACCAGTAAAAAAATGCCATGGATACCGCAAGGAATTCATGGTTTGGATTATTGGCAAAAATGTCTAAATTATCCATTGGTAGCTATTGGCGGTATCAATATACAAAACATTAAAAGCGTTCATTTAACTGGAGTTAATGGCATAGCGATGATCAGTGCTATTACTGCAGCCGATAATCCAGAAGCCACCGCTCAGTTCTTTTTACAGGCTACCTCAAAATCAACATGAAAATGCGAAAAAAGAGCACTAAGTTACTTTTAGCATCTCGACTTTTTCTGTCATTGAGAGTCGCGAAGCGACGTGACAATCTCATTTTTGGTTTTCGTCATTCCACACATTTGATGATGCGGAATCCAGTTTTTAAATCTTAAATTCAAAAGCGGTTTCGCACCGCTTCGCTTCGATCGACATGGATGTTGGGAGTGCAGTTTTTGCAGGAGCAAAAAACTGCCGTGCGACATCCTTTTTGCAAGAGCGCAAAAAGAATGCAACAAATTTATCGGGAATAAATTTGAACAGCTTTAGCTGGTCCTTTAGGACGAAGG
>JBFHSP010000269.1:0-3612 GCA_041591085.1 Kangiellaceae bacterium
ATCAGAAAAAGATGAAAGTCTTACTGCATAACGTAGTTTAAGATCAAAAATAATTAAAAAAAGAAAAGCACTTCAAGCAGCTAGTTGTGCTCAATAAATTATTGTGGAGGAACCGTTTCCGGTGGCGATTCACTAGAACCTTCTTCACTTGAGCCTTCCTGAGTTTGCCCATGTGTCTCATCAACCGAAGCCATCACTTCACCTGCATCAAGTTGATTCTCAATACTATTTGATTCTTCATCAATCCACGCCAGTACATCATAGTAACGTCGAATATTTGTTACATAATGAACAGGCTCATCACCTCGCGCATATCCGTAGCGGGTTTTTTTATAGTATTTTTTTTGCCTAAGTAGGGGAAGGCTGTCTTTAACGTCAACCCATTTGTCAGGATCTTTACCTAAGCTTTGAGTAATAACTCTGGCATCTTCAAGGTGTCCCCAACCAATATTGTAGGCGGCCAGTGCAAACCATGTTCGGTCTGGCTCCGGCACTCTTTCTGGCACTCTATCCATCATCATTTTCAAATAACGTGCTCCACCTTCAATGCTTTGCTTGGGATCGAGGCGGCTGGTTATTTTTAATTGTTTAGCAGTGTTAAGAGTAAGCATCATCAGACCGCGCACGCCGGTGTGGGATTTGGCGCGCGGATTCCAATGCGACTCTTGATAACCCATTGCCGCAAGCAAGCGCCAGTCGATGCCTTCATTGCCTGCTGACTCAATAAACATGTCTTTGTAAGGCGTTAATTTTGTTTGTGCTGCTTCCATAAAGGTCTTCGCACCAACGTAGTCAAAGTCATTAACATGGCCAAAATATAAATCGACTAATTGCGCTACTTTGCCATCGCTTTGCTGATCACCAAAAAATGACACCACTTCATTAAACAATGAGTAATCACCATTTTTAGCCACTGCCCACGATAAAAACTGCGGTTCACCCACGGTAAAAGCAATAGCCAGCTCAGTTTTGAAACGTCGGTTTAAATCAAGCTCTATCGCATCAGCAATGGTGTAATCAATCGATTCATCTAACACTTTATCGAGGAGTTCTTCAACGGTTTGCTCTTCGGTTTCACGCCAGCTTAAACGTGGAAAATCTTTTTTTACTTCAAGTAGCATTTCGGAATAGCTAGAACTAGCCACCACTCTTAATTCGCCATTGAGTTGACCGAAGTTTCTCGGCCAGTCTTTGCCTTGTTTAAACACTAACTTAGCTGAGGTTTCTTGGTAGGGCGGACCAAATAAGTAATTTTGTTTTCTTTCTGGCGTTATGGCTAAACCGGCTGCGGCAATATCGGCTTTATTATCGTCGAGGCTATTAAATATGCCGCTAATGGTGTCTTCGGTGACAAATACGGCTTGAACGCCTAAATAATCTGCAAAGGCGGTGGCCAATTCATATTCGAGCCCAGTGGCACCGTCTTTTTGCATATAGTAGGTGGTGGGGCTATTGCGGGTTACTACCCGTAAAATGCCCGACTTTTTGATTTGCTCTAATTGGCTAAGGCGATTTTCTTGGCATCCGGTTACAAGAGCAAAAGAAAGCACTGCCACTAGGCTCAAAAACCAGTGGTTAACAAGGTAAAAATTAAGCATAAATTTTTTCCTTGTGATCAATGATGGCTCCCAGATTTCAAGTTTAAATAAAGGTGTCGTAATTTGTCGGTAACATGCGCCTAACAGACGGTATCTTCGCTTAACTGACAGCAGCTTCTTCAGTGTCTACACAGCCAAAGCTTCGTATATTTGAATTATCGTTGTTATCCCCAGATTGTGCAAGAAAGGAACAATCGACATCGGATGTGCGTGATTGTCCAAAAATCCTAGCAGAAACCGCCAGAAACCACGGATTAATTAACGTCTGAACTTATCAAAACACCTGAATTGCTTTAAAATTAGGCTCCATTTTTTCTTTCACTGCTGTTCTTACCAAAAAAGAGAGATTTGCATGCTGATTTTGCGTGGCGCACCTGCTTTTTCTGAATTTCGTTTAGCAAAACTTGACTCAAAATTAAATAAACTTGGGCTGTCGGTCGGCTCTATTTACGCAGAATATGTTCATTTTGCTGAAGTGAGTGATTCTTTAACGGATAGCGAAGCTCAAGTTCTGGATAAGTTATTAACTTACGGACCAGCCAATCAACAGCATGAACCTGAAGGTACATTATTTGTTGTAGTACCTCGCCCAGGAACGATTTCTCCTTGGTCTTCTAAGGCAACCGATATTGCTCATAACTGCGGATTAAACAAAGTAGTCCGAATTGAGCGCGGGATTGCGTTTTATGTGAGCTTGCCAAATGGCGGTGCGATCAGCACAGATGCTTATAAAGCGATAGCCGCAGCACTTCATGATCGTATGGTCGAAGCCGTATTACCGAGTTTGGCCGATGGTGAAACGCTTTTTAGACACGAATCTCCAAAGCCTTTTTCAAGAGTCGACATTTTAGCGGGCGGTAAACAAGCTTTGGTTAATGCCAATACCGATTTAGGTTTAGCCTTAGCTGAAGATGAAATTGATTATTTAGTCGAGCGCTTTGTTGAGCTTGGCCGTAACCCAAGTGATGTAGAGTTGATGATGTTTGCCCAAGCGAATTCGGAGCATTGTCGCCATAAAATTTTCAACGCATCTTGGACAATCGATGGCAAAGAGCAAGATCGCTCTTTATTTAAAATGATAAAAAACACCTACGAAGTAGGGCATGAAGGCGTTTTGTCGGCCTATCGTGACAATGCGGCAGTTATTGAGGGCTTTGAGCAACCTCGTTTATGGCCTGATTTTGAAACGCATCAATATAACTATCATTTAGAGCCGGTTCATATTTTGATGAAGGTTGAAACACACAACCATCCAACCGCTATTTCTCCTTATCCGGGGGCCGCGACAGGTTCTGGCGGTGAAATTCGTGATGAAGGAGCAACTGGAATTGGCGGTAAACCCAAAGCGGGATTAACTGGTTTTAGTGTGTCAAACCTCAAACTGCCAGAGCTTACTCAACCTTGGGAAATTGATTACGGCAAACCTGAAAGGATTGTATCAGCGCTCGATATTATGACCGAAGGTCCGCTAGGTGGAGCCGCATTTAATAATGAATTTGGCCGTCCTAATATTTGTGGTTATTTTCGTACCTATGAACAAGCCCATGAGTTTAGTTATGGCAGTGAAATTCGTGGCTACCATAAGCCAATTATGATTGCAGGTGGTCTTGGTAATATTCGCGCGCAGCATGTTGAAAAAAACGAAATTAAAAACGGTTATAAAGTAGTGGTTCTTGGTGGCCCAGCTATGTTGATCGGACTAGGTGGCGGGGCTGCTTCATCGATGGCGTCAGGTTCCAGCCAAGAAGATTTAGATTTTGCATCGGTACAACGTGAAAACCCTGAAATTGAACGTCGTTGCCAAGAGGTAATTGATACCTGTTGGTCAATGGGCGATAAAAACCCAATCGAATTTATCCATGATGTAGGAGCAGGCGGTTTATCTAACGCAATTCCTGAGCTGGTTCATGACGGTGATATGGGTGGTAAGTTTGAGTTACGCCGCGTACCGAATGATGAGCTAGGCATGTCGCCAGTTGAAATTTGGTGTAACGAAGCACAAGAGCGTTATGTG
>JBFHSP010000270.1:0-3601 GCA_041591085.1 Kangiellaceae bacterium
CCCTACAATTGCAGTTACGGGAACAATAAATAAAAACAATAACCAAACCCATCCAAAGCCTGTTTTGTCTGCTGAAATACTTATGAATATTTGAAGAATGAAATAAAGAATTCCACCTCCAAGTAGTCCACCTGTAATTAATCCAGATATTAAACAAACCAATGTAATTAAAATATTTCGCATTTAGTATTTCTGAAACTTAACGCTTTGCTCAGCGGTGGAATAATTTGGCGGGACTTTTGCGTTTTTTTGCAAAAGGCGCGACAGATTATGGAATCCGCTGGAGCAACTTGTTAACTGCTTATAGTTGCACATAATGGCATGTGATCACTAACAGTCAGCCAATTTTTAATATTACCTAGCTCAACTTTACTAACTGACAAGAGATGGCTAGACATGAAAAAATAATCAATATGGTAAGGCTTCTCGATATTTCTGTGAAGATAAAAAGAAGGTTGTGTTTCTTGCCCCTGTAGCTCACCAGTTTGATAATGATACAAACTCTCTATATTAATAGAAGCTAGTTCGTTTATTGTGTCTGTGTGACTCCACCAACGATCATGCTTGTCCCATATTGCGTTGCTATTGAAGTCACCTGCAATAATTGTATTTTGTTTATTAAGTTCTTCTCTGTGGATTTGCAGATATTTCCAGAACTGCCCCATATAACCAAATATTTGAGAATCACTGCCTTTAGTCCAACAAGCCAAAACGTTGAATTGATTGTTTAGACGAAAGGGTAAAAACAGCTTTAAATCTTGAGTAGACCACGAGGTTGCTTGGCTTGATGTATGCAGCCCTTGTATTTTGAATGAGCCAGACCACTCTAGATGCTCTACTTTGTTACCTGATTTTGGAAATACACCAATACCCTTATTTTTACTTGTGCCGACCCAGAGATAATTGCCCGCCCACTCATGATAAGCCTTCGTAGATTGAGAAGGATCTTCACATTCTTGAATAATGAGAACGTCTGCATTTAAAGAATCAACTTCATTAAGTTTCTTTCTCAGTGCACCGTTGCAATTCCACGTTACAATTTTCATATACAGTTAACGCCCAGCTCACCGCGCGGAGCAATGTTGGCGACTTTGCTGCGTTTTTTTTGCAGCAAAGGTGCAAACATTGCTGAGTCCGGTGGAGCTGCTTGTTATGTGTTTATTCATACTCGGCTAGAATCTCTGAGACACTTAATAAGTGTAGCGCCTTAGCTAATTGGTGCTGACCATTTACTGATGCGTGAATTGTATAATAGCCCTGAAATTGCTCTTCAGTCGTTGGCATAGTTTCTAAAGCAAACAGTAGTGCTTGATTATAACCAGCAACAAGTTCACTTGGTATTTCCGGGTTATGGTCTTTATGACGCGCTACTTCAATCGCGGCAACCAAAGATAGCTCACCTTTTTGCACTAATATTGGTACAGCAGCGTAAGAAGCGGTGCCCACATCTCCTTGGTGATATAAATTTTCCCAGAGTTCATTGATCGCTGACTCATGATCAGTTTCAAGCCTTTGAAGAACCGGAAAGGGGTTGTAAGGGGTTCCGTAACCTGATATCAGTTCCATTTTGCCTGCGAATTCCTATTTTTACACATAACGTTTCAAGCTGTGGCGACCAAACGCGAATGCAATGAGCGGTTGGACGTCATACAGCCTTGGCTTGTTATTTGATTTACCATTTTTGCGGCCTCCAATTCAACAATATTCTAAAAACGACTAAATAAACTACGGCTAAGCCAATATTAAAAATAAAAGCAGCCACATATACTTCTCCATGCCCAAGAGCAGATTCAATACCAAAAAGTTTAAGCAAAGAGACCAAACCATGAAAACCGAAGGTACCGAAAAACAAACAAATCAAAACTATAGCTGTGCCAGCATATATCCAAGTTCGATCTTTATTCCATATTTTAGTTAGAACTTTCTTTTTAGATATTAACGCCAGGGTACATGAGGAAAAAAAGCTTAACATAAGGCTAAAATAAAAAGCAGCGTTTTCCATATTACAAATAACGCCTGCAACAGCGGCTGTTTAAAAGCGCCAGCTTTTTAACAGTCCTGTTGCTTGCACTTGTTAAATGCTTAATTTTCAACACACTCGATGAAGTAAGCATATTTATTAAAATCCCAGTTTATGCAAATGCTTTTTGGTAGATAGGTTTTTAAAAATGGTAAATTTTTAACACTAATCTCATAACTATCATACATAGGATTGTCAGAGCTTTCTTTGAACTCTTTCTGAAAATCTTGAAGATTGAAATCCTGAAGCTGAACATCAAATACTAATCTTTCATCAGTATTTGAAAAGCAGGTAAGTGTTCTAATTAATCGATGTTCCATTTTATGCATTTAACGTTTGTAGCAGTTGCGCGGGCTTTTTCGCGTCGACTGCCTACCATTGTTATGTGTTGTTATGCCGCTGGTGATTAACATTAGCCAAAACATCATTTGGCTCGAGATCGTACCCCGTAGCTCTAGCACCACTCCAGTTAACTCCGATAAGCAACCCATGTTCTTGTAAGTCCGGTGCCCATTTAGTTTCAAAGTCTTCCCAAGATATTTCTTGTGGCTCGAACTTGGAATAGGCAGGAACATTCTTAATGATCTTCTCAACTCTAGATAAACTAGACCAGAATGGCATTGCTCTTTTTCCGGAAGATGTTTTTGGCGCTGGGTTGCCGCCTTCGTCCTTACATGTCCAAAGTTTACGGTTTTTACTAACATCCTTATAAAAGGCTGCTGCTTGAGAGGCAGACTGTCCCATTATTCTTCCTTATACACATAACGCTCGGTTGTGCGGCAGCGAACGAGTTCGCGAGTGAGCTGTCGCGACACCAACCGCTTGTTAAAGTACATTGCACTTTGCCAAATATGGAGACTCACCAAAAACCTTATATGATTTTCGCGGGGAAAGCATAGCTGGATTTTTTTCGTCTGCGCTTATGTAAATAATGAACCCGCACTCTTTTCCATTTTCAAGGGAAAGCTTAAGTTCATTGCCATCGAACACTCCGACAAGTTTCATTCCAACTTTAGGCGAATCACACTCCGAGTCTAAGGGCCAATCCTCACTTAAGTTTAAACTTAGAACTTCAGCTTGGGTCTTATCATTTAAAACAGAAGTAACTACTTTAGCACTAAACTTTCGATCGTCAGGCCATGAGGGATGCTTGACGCATTCGTAAGTTTCCGACAATACACTTCCAGAAAAAAGTAAGGATATTAATAGTACGAGCTTTTTCATTATTACCTTTAACGCCTGCCTAAACGGCAATTAATAATGGGCTAAAATATAGAGCGCAGCGACAATAGCCCATTGTTAATTGTCCGAGCGAGCTTGTGAGCGAATTGAGGCACTTGTTATGAGTACTGATCATCTGGTAAAGAACAGCTATCACAATAAACCCAAATAATTCCGAAATCTCCAAATATTTCAAATCCATTTTCAAATGGTTTTACATATTCAAACTCACCTAGGCTGACCGTGTCATCTTCTGGATCATAAGTAATACTGATGTCTAAATAACTAAAATCGATCTCTATTTTTGAGCCATCGTTATTAGAAAATATAACATCGTGACTTTTCAATGAATCATTGAAC
>JBFHSP010000271.1:0-3595 GCA_041591085.1 Kangiellaceae bacterium
AGTTCTTAAATTCGACAAAGACAAGCAACGTGTATCACTTGGCTTAAAACAATTAGGCGAAGATCCATGGGTAGATATTGCTCGTCGTTACCCAGAAAATGCTCGCATTTTTGGTCGAGTAACTAACTTAACGGATTACGGCTGCTTCGTTGAAATTGAAGAAGGCGTAGAAGGTTTAGTACACGTTTCTGAAATGGATTGGACTAACAAAAACATTCACCCTAGCAAAGTAGTTAACTTAGGTGATGAAGTTGAAGTAATGGTTCTTGATATTGATGAAGAACGTCGTCGTATTTCTTTGGGGATTAAGCAATGTGCTGTTAATCCTTGGAATGAATTTGCTTCTAAGCAAGAAAAAGGCGACCGTGTTAAAGGTAAAATTAAGTCTATCACTGACTTTGGTATCTTTATTGGTCTTGACGGTGGAATCGACGGTTTAGTTCACTTATCTGACATCTCTTGGAGTTTACCAGGCGAAGAAGCGGTTCGTGACTTTAAGAAAGGTGATGAAGTAGAAGCAGTTGTTCTTGCGGTTGATTCAGAGCGTGAGCGCATCTCTTTAGGTATTAAGCAAGTTGACGAAGATCCTTTCTCAGGTTTCTTAGCGGCTAACCCTAAAGGCTCAATCATTACTGGTAAAGTGGCTGAAGTTGACGCTAAAGGCGCAAAAATCGAGCTTGCTGACAACGTTGAAGGCTACTTAAGAGCTTCTGAAATCAGTGCAGAGCGTGTAGAAGATGCTTCTAAGCACCTAAATGCTGGCGATGAAGTTGAAGCAAAATTCATCGGCGTTGATCGTAAAAATCGTGTGATTAACTTGTCTATCAAAGCAAAAGATCATGCTGATGAGCAAGCAGCAATTAAAGAGTTTAGCAAAGAGCAAGCTGACGAGTCTGGGCCAACTACTTTAGGTGATTTGCTTAAAGAGCAAATGAATAGAGAAGACGCTTAATCAAAATAGCTCTATTTGAGATAAAATGCACTTAATCCATTGATTAAGTGCATTTTTTTTTGCTTTCCATCCTAGTTTTGTACTATTTTATATTGACCTAACTTACTGAATCTCAAGGAAATCGGGTTATTCATCATGACTAAATCGGAACTGATCGAACGATTAGCTTCAAGGCAAACGCAATTATCGGCAAAAGATGTCGAGTTAGTCGTTAAAAGCCTGCTTGAGTTAATGGCTCAATCCTTAGCAAAAGGTGAGCGAATTGAAATTAGAGGCTTTGGCAGCTTTTCTCTGCACTTTAGAGCCCCTAGAACAGGTAGAAACCCAAAAACGGGAGACTCAGTCGCATTAGCCGGAAAATATGTCCCTCATTTTAAGCCAGGTAAAGAGCTTAGAGATAAGGTCAATGAATCAATAGCTAACTAAGTTAAGCAGTTAAAATGAATTTGATAAAAGGCATGTCGTTGACCTGCCTTTTTTAATATCCGAAAATAGCCTTCGTTTTATTTGTAGGAGTGCACTGTGCGCGGTATCGTTGTTTTAATTTTATTTCTGGTGATCAGTGCAGTTTCCGTATTGTTTTTCTCGCAAAATGATCAAGTTGTCAGCCTGCGTTATTTTGTTGGACAAATTGATGTGCCGTTAGCATTTATTATGGTGGCTGCCATTGTAGTTGGATATTTACTAGGAGTTGTGAGTTTAATGGGGTCTTTGTTAAAGGCTCGCTTTCTGCTAAATCAATCAAAAAAGAAGCTTGAGCAAAACTCTCAAGAACTGAATAACTTGCGCTCAGCACCGGTACGAGACGATTTTTGATGGACACCTTGTTGGTTTACGCGATTATTGCGTTATTGCCAATTGCTGCTTATTCCGGATTTAGAATAGGGCGCTCTTATTCACAAGAAAAAGCCAATCCGTTTAACCTCAATCGTAGGTATTTTGTTGGCCTAAACTACTTGTTAAATGAGCAGTCAGATAAAGCGGTTGACACTTTTATTGATATGTTAAAAGTTGACTCAGAAACTATTGAAACTCATTTAGCATTAGGTAGTTTGTTTAGAAAACGCGGTGAGGTCGATAAAGCAATCAGGCTCCATCAAAACTTAATTGCCAGACCTAACCTTTCTTCAGATATTAAAAAGCTCTCACTTCTTGAACTTGGGCTTGATTATATGGCTGCAGGGCTTTATGACCGAGCTGAAAGCATTTTTATCGACTTAAAATCTCATCAGGTTCACAGAGCGACAAGTTTAAGACAACTGCTGATTATTTATCAGCAAACCAGAGATTGGGAAAAAGCTGCGAATGTGGCTGAACAGTTGCAATATGTTGATAATCGCAATCATGCTGCTGAAATAGCTAACTTTTATTGCGAGCTAGCTGAGTTACACAAACGAAGCCATAAACCTAAAGAAGCCTTCGCTGCAATTAAAAGGGCACTGCAATTTGACTCTCGGTCTGTTAGAGCGCAGATTTTAAAAGGTCGTTTTTTGCTGGATGAGGGGCATCCTAAACAAGCGATAAAAGCATTCAAAGAAATGGTACGTCAAACTCCAGCGTTTGTTTCAGAGGTGATTGAACCGGCAAAGCAGGCATATAAACAAATTAACGATCCTGCTGGCATTCGTTTATTTTTAAAGGATGCAATTCAACAAGGCGGTGGAATTTCTGCGGTTTTGGCTTTAGCCGAACTCATTCAAGATACCGAGGATGATCGCGCTGCTGCCAATTATGTTTCAGAACAGCTTCGTGAAAAGCCATCCTTAAAAGGCTTGTTAAAGTTAACTCAACTGCATTTAAAGCATGCGCCAGAGTCGGCTAAAGCGAGTTTTGAATTATTGAATGATGTTGTGTCACGCACCTGTGATGCAAAACCGGTGTACCGCTGTAGCCATTGTGGCTTTTCATCGAAATTATTATTTTGGCAATGTCCAAGTTGTAAAAACTGGGGAACGGTCGGGCCGATCCTAGGTTTAGAAGGGGAATAACGTGTCATTTTCTGAGTCACCGATTGTGGTTGCATTAGACTTTGCTAATCAAAGCGAAGCTTTTAACTTGGTTGATCAGCTAGATCCTAAAATGTGTCGCTTAAAAGTAGGCAAAGAAATGTTCACCCATTTTGGTCCTCAATTTGTCAGTGAATTAGTGTCACGCCGGTTTGATGTTTTCTTAGATCTCAAATTCCACGACATTCCCAATACGGTGGCGAAAGCCTGTGCAGCTGCAGCGGATCTTGGTGTTTGGATGGTCAATGTGCACGCCTCAGGTGGCATTAAAATGATGGAGCAGGCTCGGATTCAGTTGGAATCATTTGGCGATAGCAAGCCATTATTGATTGCTGTTACCGTTTTAACCAGTATGTCTGAGGCTGAGCTACATCATCTAGGTATATCTCGTTCGCTCAATGAACATGTACTGCACTTAGCCAAATTAACTCATAACGCAGGCCTTGATGGAATTGTTTGCTCAGCGCAAGAAGCCTCAAAAATTAAAAATGAACTAGGACCCGACTTTAAATTAGTCACTCCTGGTATTAGACCAGAAGGATCTAAACAAGACGATCAAACTCGGATTGTTACTCCCAAACAAGCTATGATAAATGGCTCTCACTACTTAGTGATAGGAAGACCTATTACTCAAGCA
>JBFHSP010000272.1:0-3559 GCA_041591085.1 Kangiellaceae bacterium
CTAAGTCTTTAAGCTCATCTAATCAAGATAATCTAAAACCGCTTTCACAAGGGAAAAGAGCTCCAAAGGTTACCTCTCAAGTAAACCCAGATATCGATAAGTCGAATCGATTTGATGCACGTTGGCTTGATGTAAGCGATGTGTCTTCGATACGCTTTACATTTATGCTGGCAGAACAAAAAGGCTTAAAGCTATTTAATTTGCCCGATGAGTTTTTTCAGTACTTAGACATCAACGATGTGTATACCGCGCTTTCATTACTTTTAAATGATTTAGAAAATCCAGAAGTTGTTATTGCTATTGATGGAATTGCTAATGCCTGTAAATTATTAGTTTCACGTGAAAAAGATAAAAATGAATCAGCGGCAAAGCAAGACGATAACTACGATGAAGGAATAAACTTAGCCGAAGCGAATTCTGAGTGGCAACAAAAGCAGCAACAAGATATTAGTCAACTAAATGCAATTGTTCGAATGAACAGTGAAAAAGCCTCTTTGTTTTCGCAAAGTTGCATGGATAGTTTAAATGCTTATAAACTCGCTCCTGAGCAGCTCTATGCAGGGCTGAAAAATAGCACTCATCCTTTGGCGGAAATATTCAATGATGAAGCCGTAGAGCTAGACCAAATAATTAGTATTATGCGAGCGTATCAAAAAGATAGTAAATCGAGCCGTTCAAGTACCATTCTGGCGCAAATACTCATTAATAGCGAAAAGCCAGAAGATATTGAAGAGGGATTGCAAATCTTTGATAAACTAAACCCCATTTATCCTTATTCATTGGACTCATTGTATGAGTGCTTTCTAAGAAAGGACAAATGTGCATCAGTGAGACCCGATAAAAACCCATTAGATTATTTGCTCATGCTTGGCGAGTACGGACTCGATAGTGGATTTGAAAAAATAGAAGGTCACTTCAGTGCTCAGCAAGATCACGTAAACCGGTTCGCCTATCAGCAATTTCGATTAGCACTCATTAAACACAGCTGTGTTGGTGATAAAAGTTACATCATTAGCAATTACAATAAAGCAATAAAACTGATTGAAGATGCCGAATCTTATTTATCAGAAGATGAACTCGATACAGCCAGTGAAGTTGCAGAAGAATTATACATGTCTCATTTAGACAAAGCACAATCCTGGCTCGGCTGTTAAGAAATGACTACACCCGTTTTACCTAATGAATTTATTGAGCATTTAAAAAGCCAAGGTTTAGCCGAAAAGCAAGTGCCTGCTTTTATTGAAGCATGCCAAACGCCACTTAGAAAAAGTGTGCGTGTTAATACCCTAAAATTATCGGTAGGTGAGTTTAAACAGCGAGCTCTAGCTTGGGGATGGGAGCTAACGCCAATACCCTGGTGTGATACTGGATTTTGGATTGCTCGAAGTGAACAGTCTGAAAACAATGAGTCGTTAGGTAACTTTATTGAGCATCTTCAAGGCGGATTCTATATTCAAGAGTCCAGCTCAATGATCCCTCCTGAAGCACTGAACTTTATTGCAAATGACCTAACCATTGTGCTCGATATGGCAGCGGCTCCCGGCTCAAAAACTACCCAGCTTGCAGCTTTAATGAACAATACAGGAACATTAGTTGCGAATGAATTAAGTTCAAGCAGAGTTAAAGTTCTTCATTCTAGTATACAACGCTGCGGTGTAAGCAATGTAATTTTAACTCATCAAGATGGCCGTGTTTTTGGTGAGCGTTGTGCAAATAGTTTTGATGCCATTTTACTTGATGCCCCTTGTGGAGGCGAAGGAACGGTTCGTAAAGACCCTGACGCCATGAGCAACTGGAGTTTCGAAGCGCTTAATATGCTTTCTAATCTACAAAAGGAATTAATTATAAGTGCCTATCATGCATTAAGGCCAGGTGGTACTTTGGTATATTCAACCTGCACCTTATCAAAAGAAGAAAACCAGCAAGTATGTGATCACTTGTTACTGCAATGTTCGGATATGCAGCCTATATCATTAGAGAATTTATACCCAGAGGCCACGCAATGTTTAACCGCAGAAGGTTACTTACATGTCTTTCCGCATATTTATGATTCAGAGGGTTTTTTCGTTGCTGCATTTAAAAAAGACAGCCTTAAACAGTCGTCTTTAACAGCAATTATTCCAAAGAAATGGCCATTTAGTCGCTTAAGTAAAAAAGATGAAGCTTTGGTGTGTGACTATTTCAAAAAGCAATTTGGATTTAATCTATCTGAGAAAAAGCAATCGCTGTGGCAACGCGATAATGAAATATGGTGCTTCCCAGATCACGCAGGATATATCGCCGACAAAATAAAAGTACAACGCGCTGGATTTAAAATATTAGAGCTACATAAATCCAACATCCGCACTCAGCATGATGCAGCTATAGTTTGGGGTACACTTTTTACTCGCCAATCACTCGCTTTATCACTTGAGCAAACCATCAATTATTACCAAGGAAAAGATGTTGATGTTGAGCACCAACTAAAAAAAGGCGAATGTGTTTTGACTTATAATGGATTGCCGCTTGGTCTTGGAAAAGTATTACCGAATAAAATAAAAAATAATTTAGTCAGGTCATTGGTAAGGGATAATCCTGTTGAACCAAGTTCAATTATAAATTAATTAAGTAGGATTTAATCTCTATTAATATGGTGCGCTACTACAAATTGTTATAGACTCGTTCTTAACAACCCAATTGTTATCTTCAAATGCAAATTCGGAGTAATTTGAGTCACAGCTTCCTCTAGGATTAGGGTCTTCACCCGAAAACTCACAAAGACCATACCTTCCTTTACCATTTTCAAACCAAGCTTGATGCTCCCCAAAACGTAATTCACTCTCTATTTGATTTAAAGAGCGCTTTAGATCATCAGGGATAAATATCAAACTCCATTCCTGTTTATCAAACTTGGAACATCTCTCCAACAAATAACTTGAACTAAAGTTATTAGGATTGTTACTCGCACAGCTCATCAGAACAAACACAGACAATAATATAGAAGTCAATTTCATATTAATCGGAATACCCTATATTAATTCTGAATAAAAGTCTGAGAATAAGCAATGCTAAGATGCTTAAGTCAACCCTTAACCCTACATAGAATAATCAGGAGCTAACTCACAAACCGGTAGAGTTTGTAATTGATTGACCGATAAAATGGATGCCTTACAACCAAGCCCCGATTCGGTAATTTGGCGCTCGTACATCAGCTGTTCCGATTTACAGACACACTCAAGTCCTTCAATGGTGTAGTCGTTTTCTAGCACCACATCATCTAATACAATAGGCGTAACTTGAATTAAATCATCTGAGTTTGGAAACATCGCATAAATACCAACAGCAATCAGCGTTAATATAATAACGGCAACTGCGCCACCTAAAATTGCAACTAAAAATCTCATGAGGTTTCTCTTTAAATACTAATCAGTAAATAACTATTTTTATTTTTCGCTAAGTGTTAATAAATTTTCAGCCAGCAGGCCTAAATTTCGATAACACTGCGCTCTAAAACTGGTACGTCGCCAAATAAAACCTATTTGTCTTTCTGCATTTTCAAACGGCATATTAAGCGCTACAA
>JBFHSP010000273.1:0-3550 GCA_041591085.1 Kangiellaceae bacterium
AACTTCCTTTTAATTCCGTCAATCTAATAGCCCTCCAATATACCTACAATGAGTTATTCTCAACAAATTTATGGGAGTAGCAAGTTAATTTATTGATCTGGCCCCCTTCCTCAGGCAATCATTTTTGGCAAAATACGCGCACTTTTGTCCACATAAATATCGGTTCCTGTATGAGTCAACACCCTTATATCGCCAATTTTGGTGATAAATATTTCAACACATTGCCCACACTTGGCGATGCGATGGCTGAGGTTTTACAATTTTTTGGTGTCGAAACCATCTTTGGCGTAGGTGGTGACTTTGCCGCAAATTTAATTTCAGCATTGGAAGGCCATATAGAAATTGCTCCTTCTAGTAATGAAATGCACGCAGGCTTTTCTGCCTGTGGCCATGCTGAAATCAATGGTGTGGGAGCTTCTTTGACCACTTATACGGTTGGAAGTTTGCCTTGCTCTTCAGCTGCAGCGCTTGCCAAAGCTGAGCGCTTACCGGTTATATTTTTATCTGGCGCACCGGGAGAAGCTGAGATCAGTAGCGGTACCATTCATCACACCATAGCCGCCTATTCAGCATGGCAAGTCAATTACAACTGCGCTCTCAACTCTTTTGCGGCATTAGGGATTCGAGCAGAACGATTACAAGGCGCACGCACGCCTGAACAACCCAATATGGCTGCGGAGCATTTTTTCCAATTAGTCGCTTACGCGGTACTTAACCAAGAGCCTGTATTTATTGAAGTTCCTCGAGATTTAGTATTTGCAAAGACCCAAGCATTAGCACTACCGAATAGTATAAAAGATATAGGTAAAGAAGCCTTTGTTCTTCGCGGGGCCGACTTAATTGCCGAGCAAATTATTGAAAAACTCTCGGCGGCGAAACAACCTCTAATTTACGTTGGTGAAAACTTAAAGCTCAACAATGAACTAAAGCAGCAAGTACTTTGGCTCTGTGAAACACTTAATATCCCTTTTGCTACCAGTTGGCTTGCAAAAGGAATTTTTGATGAGCAGCACCCTCTTGCCTTAGGCTCTTACAACGGCGTATTTTCATCACAGGCGGTCAGAGAGTTTGTTGAAACAAAAGTTGATTACGTTTTAGAAATTGATACTTCCATCCATAGGCAAGATACCAATAGTGCTTTTGACACGGGCACCCATAAAATTGATACTTTTAAGAATAAAACGACGATTAAAGGCAATGCCCAAAATAGCCAAGGCATTTTCGAAGTGTTCAATCACCTTAAAAAGCAGTTACCGGATCTTTCCTTTAACTTTTCACCGCTTAAAGCAGAATCGATAACTTTAAATGCTGATGACAAGCTCGATTTTCATAACCTTGCCGATGTCATCAATGAAGTAACCAGTACTTCTGATAAATCCTTTATTTTTATGCCAGAAGTTGGAAATTCGTTCTTTACTAGTTTTGGTTTAGTCAGCACTACCAATAGCCTTGGTCGTGGCTGGCTTTGTAATCCTTGGTATGCCGCAATGGGAACTTCTATTCCCTATGCTCGAGCTATTTGTAAAGCACTCCAAAAAAAGCAAAGCGATGATGTTGCTGTGGTTATCACCGGTGACGGCGGATTTAACTTTCAGTGTAATGAGCTGATTCATTTTTTAAGAGAAAACCTGAGTGTGATTATTGTTTATATGCGCAATAACATTTTCCACTTAGGCAAGAGTTCTGACGCCACCATTTACCAGTCAAACAGTGCTGATTTAAATGTTGCAAAGCTTATTGAAGCCTATGGCGGTGAAAGCAAGCAATGTGAGAACATTCGAGAGTTTATTGATACGTTTACCGAGTGGAGCGAAAGCAATAAAGGAATCAAGCTAATTGAAGTACCATGCGATCCTGTTTTGCAGTATCAAAGCGAACCAGTACGCTTACTCAATTTATATATTAAATCCAAAAATGGTGATCCTTCTTCGATCAAAGAGTGGCAAGCTATTTGTGAACTTTCCAACTAGCCATACAATAGAGTTAAGAGCTATTGATAGGTTTCTGGGCTTAGCAAGCTAAGCCCATTTCTCCTGCTGTCTTTCTGTCTACACGTCTTATCTTGCAATCAATTTAATACTTATTTCTAAAAATCAATGTGCTACCATAATTACCATTAAAAAAGTCTCTAAAAGTGGGTAATAAATGAGCGTTGTTGTTTACGGTATTAAAAATTGCAATACCATGAAAAAAACCTTCGATTGGCTTAATGCTCATCAAATAGCTTTCGAGTTTCATGATTATAAGAAACAAGGTATTGATGAAGCTCTTGCTAATCGTCTGGTTAAACATATAGATCTAGAAGTACTGATCAATAAGCGTGGAACTACATGGCGAAAGTTCTCGGAAGCAGATAAAGAGTCACTTGATAAAACAACCGCTCCCAAACTGATCCAACAAAACAGCAGCGTTGTAAAAAGACCAATCATCTGTTTTGGAAAAAGCTATTTGGTTGGCTTTAATGAAGCACAACTTGAACAGGCTTTTAAATCATGACCGATGTGGTTCAACTCGCTGAGCAACTGATATCCAAGCGTTCCGTCACACCCATTGATGATGGTTGCCAGCAATTGATGATTAACTGGTTAAAGCCCTTGGGGTTTAACATAGAAAAAATGGATTTTGCAGACACCGAAAATTTCTGGGCGCTTCGAGGCGATCGCAACTCCAATGTATTTGTATTCGCAGGACATACCGATGTGGTTCCTGCAGGTAATTTAGATAAATGGCACACCGATCCATTCATTCCCACAATAAAAGAAGGAATGCTTTTTGGTCGCGGCGCTGCCGATATGAAAGGCAGTTTAGCAGCAATGCTTATTGCCACGAGAAACTTTGTGGAAGCTCATCCCGAACATAAAGGCGCTATTGGATTTTTAATCACCAGTGATGAAGAAGGCCCGTTTATCAATGGAACAGTAAAAGTGGTTGAAGAACTTATAAAACGAAACCAACGGATCGACTACGCCTTAGTCGGCGAGCCATCATCTACGGCAAAGCTAGGCGATGTCATTAAAAATGGTCGAAGAGGATCTCTTACTGGTTGGCTCACTATTCATGGCTTACAAGGACATGTGGCTTATCCTCATTTAGCCAAGAATGCTATTCATGAAGCATTATTTGCGTTATCTGAGTTAGCTCATAAAACATGGGATGAAGGCAATGAGTTTTTTCCGCCGAGTAGTTTTCAGTTTACTCATATCAATGCAGGCACCGGAGCAGGCAATGTAATCCCTGGAGAGATGAAGCTAGAGTTTAATATTCGCTTTTCCACTGAACAAACCGTTGATGGTTTAAAACAATGCATTGAATCGATTCTAAAGCAGCACCAATTAAACTATGAATTGAATTGGAAACTTAATGGTGAGCCGTTTATTACCGAACAGGGAGCTCTACTTGAGGCGACACAAGTAGCAATAAAAGAAATTGTCGATATAGAAACCGCTCCACAAACATCCGGCGGTACTTCAGACGGTCGTTTTATTGCTAAGACCGGCGCACAAATCGTTGAACTAGGTCCTATTAATAAAACCATTCATCAAGTAAATGA
>JBFHSP010000274.1:0-3531 GCA_041591085.1 Kangiellaceae bacterium
AAATGCGCCATTAATGGCATTTCTTGGTCGGTGGTTTTTTCAGTCATGGCTGGCTTTCGACTGTTTTTCAGTTTGTTCTTCGCGAGGAAGGGGCTCGAACTCTACCGGATTAGCGCAGCCCGACATGGTATCTAAGTCTTCGGTCTCTGTAGCTTTTCCCGGTTGAACTGGTTTTTCTGGGTTGACTGTGCTCGATTCTTCCGAGCTATTTTCCGGCGCGTGAATGGTGTTTTCCGCATCAGGTTCAGAATTGCCAAGAGGTTTATTCAGCTCGTTTTGAAAGACTTGTTTAGAAGCTTCAATTTGCTCGCGGGTTGATTGAGTGAGCTCTTCTAATCCTTGTTTATCAACCAACTTTTCCATGGCTTCTTGTTGCGCTTTTATTTGTTGACGCAGCTCATCAATTTGCAACTCACGATTAACTTCATCTTTCACGGTATTAAAAGCACGTTTTGCTTTGGTGATCCAGCGCCCAACCGTTCGAGCTGCAACCGGTAAGCGCTCTGGCCCTAGCACTATTAAAGCAATAACAGCAACAACGGTTAGCTCTAAAAAGCCAATATCAAACATAGTTAAGGATTATGGCTGATTACTGTTTTGTTTAACTTTGGCGTCATCTACTGATTTTTCAGTGACTTCGCCTTCAATGGTTTTAGCATCGTCTGCTTTAGAATCTTCTTCAGCGCCCTTAACGCCTTCTTTAAATCCTTTAATAGCGGCGCCTAGGTCACCACCCACATTGCGAAGTTTTTTAGTGCCAAACAACAACAACACAATCACTAGTATGATTAGAATTTGCCAAATACTGGGCATGTTAGCTCCTTGATCAGTCTTTAATTAAATATCAAAATTTTTAGATTTACGCGATTGTTACGCAAATGGCATTTTTCTGCCACCCAATATATGAAAGTGAATGTGAAAAACCTCTTGGCCACCACCCACTTCGGTATTCAATATGGTTCTAAAGCCATCGGCTAGCCCGAGTTGCTCGGCCACTTTAGGCAAGGTCAACATAATCTGCGCCAGGAGATCTTTATCGGATTCATCGGCGGTTTTTAGGCTGCGAATATGCTTTTTGGGTACCATCAAAGCGTGAACCGGCGCTTTGGGCGCTATGTCGTGAAAAACCATCACGTGATCGTCTTCAAAAATCTTTTTGGCTGGTATTTCACCATCACGAATTTTACAAAAAATACAATCAGACATGATCTTCTCCTCGTAATCTATGAAATCAGTTTACCAAAGTTTTCATTAGAAGGTTGTTAACGCGCTCGCAACGCTAATAAAAAACAGAGTCCGCTCGAAACCAAACTGATTTGTGCGGCGTTGGTTAAATCGGCAATTAACATTAGGCCGCTCAATATCATTAAACTGGAGCCCAATGATAAAAACATCCAAAGTTTACCGCGCTGATTAAGCTTAGTTTCAAACTTACGCATTTGATCAATAAGCGCTTGCTGCTGAGTCTGTCGCTGATTTTCGGCACTTAAAAAATGGTCAATTTTTTCCGGCATATCGGGCAGGGCATACATCCACGTTGGCCATTTTTGTTTTACTTTTTTAAGCATAGCTTGCGCGCCAAATTCATCTTTGGCCCATTGCTTTAAAAATGGCTGGGCGGTTTGCCATAAATCTAACTCGCCAAACAACTGACGACCTAGCCCTTCGACATAGAGTAAGGTTTTTTGTAGTAGTACCAGTTGTGGCTGTACTTCCATATTAAAGCGCCGGGCTACGGTAAACAGTTGCACCATAAATTGGCCAAATGAAATTTCGGCCAGCGGTTTGCCAAAAATCGGTTCACACGCGGTTCGAATGGCCGACTCAAAGGCTTCAACCGATGTGGACTTCTCAATCCAACCCGATTGAATATGCAGTTCGGCAATGCGGCGGTAATCTTGTTCAAAAAAGGCTAAAAAGTTCTCGGCTAAATAGCGTTTATCTTGCTGTGACAAAGTGCCCATAATGCCGCAATCAATACCAATGTACTTGGGCTTCAATGGATTGCTGGTATCGACAAAAATATTGCCAGGATGCATATCGGCATGAAAAAAACTGTCGCGAAATACTTGGGTGAAAAATATTTCTACGCCGCGATGAGCAAGCTCCTTCATGTCTATGCCCTGAGCGCGTAATGTTTCTACCTGACCAATGGGAGTACCCCAAATGCGCTCTTGCACCATGACCTTTTCGGCAGTGAAATCCCAATACACCCTAGGTACATAAAGTAGCGGACTGTTTTCAAAGTTACGTCTAAGCTGCATGGTGTTGGCCGCTTCAACGCGTAAATCGAGTTCGTTATAAATAGTTTCTTCGTAGTCTTTAACAACTTGCTTAGGCTTGAAACGCTTGCCTTGGGGTAGATGAGATTCAATCCAGTGTGCAATCAGTTTTAATAGCTCAAGATCGCGAGCTATTTGTTTGCGAATGCCAGGTCGAATCACTTTGACCACGACTTTCTCGCCACTGATTAAGGTGGCTGCATGAACTTGTGCAATGCTGGCCGAAGCCATAGGAGCAGATTCAAATTCCGCAAATAATTGATCGAGTGGTTTTTTAAGTTCAGCTTCAATTCTTTGTTTGGCTAACGCTTCACTAAAAGGCTCTACTTTATCTTGCAGCAACATCAGCTCTTCGGCCATATCGTGCGGCAGTAGATCGCGCCTTGTAGAGAGCATTTGACCAAACTTAATAAAGATTGGGCCTAGTTCAATTAAAGCTTCTCTTAAACGCTGGCCTCTTGGTTTTTCGCGTTCGGCTTTTGGGGTTAAGGCAAATAACTTAAGCCAGTGCGACTTATTGCCATAAGGCGTAAGCTCTAAAAACTCATCTAAACCGTGTTTCATAAGTACACGATTAATGGTAAACATACGATGAATGTTTTTTAACGACATAAGCTTACTGCACCTGATTTTTTATGCGATTAATTCGAGCTTCAGTTCGGCCAATATCGGCTTTTAAATCGTCGAGATCATCATAAAAAGATTCTATTTCTTCTTTATGCACCGCCATGCGCGATTCTTCGGTAGCGTACTCAGAAAGGTTAAGCACAAAGGTTTTAGCAAAGTGTTTGGCTTGGTTATGAAAACCTAACATGAATTGTCCAATCACATGCGCGGCTTGATCACCGGTGACTTTGGCAAGCTCAGCTTCCCAATCAATATTTAAGTTTTGAAAAACGGATTGAAACTTTTGTGCGGTATTGATTTCGCCATTAAAATGAACATCGCCTTTAAAAATAGCGTCGCCATTTTTAGCCACCCAACCCATATTAAAAAAGGCAAAGCCTGTGCCTGAAAGTTTTACATTGGGTGTGGCTTCGGTACTGTTCGACACTGAAATATTGGTGGCGCCGTTTTGCGATTCAATCGAAAAAATCAGCGACACATTTAAGTCGGTCAGTTCTACCTGAATAATTTTTCCGCAAAGTTCAGTTAACGCTTTCTGACTGTCTGCGTCCAAACTCAGCACTTTATTGACAGCGGTTTCAACCACTAAGCTGATCCCTGAATTAATGGTGGCACCCATAGT
>JBFHSP010000275.1:0-3523 GCA_041591085.1 Kangiellaceae bacterium
AGGGTCATGAAATTTCCCAATTGGTGCTAGAAGGCTATCAAGCAAATAAGAAGAATCGCTCGATAGTTTTATCAGGTTAAATTAAATAATGATCACCCTTACATTCTAACTAATGGTTAATTATGGGTAGGTTTTCGGTAACACCCTTTAATGTTAGAGCATGACAAATGCATTCTATGTAAAGAGAAAAAATTGAATGGAAAAACACAAGAACATCCCCATGATTTTTGAGCACTTAAACGCTTCTCACTCAAATCGTTTACTTGAGTTTGAGAAAATCAACCAGCTCTTTTTTGAGAGTTTCATCGCTCCAAGAGAAGCAGGTTTTTATACGTCGATAGGAATTGCCCAACACATTGCACACTTAAAACACTTGAAGCAACAGAAACTCGGATTTTCATTTGTCCTGATTGAGGGAAACTCTATTATTGCAAGAGCCAATATTAAAAACATAACTTCAAATGGAGACGCTGAAATAGGCTATCGAGTTGCTCTCGCCTCATCTCAGCGTGGTGTTGCATCTGCTTGTGTTGAGCATCTAATTCACTATTCTACCGAAGCCAAATTAAAACACCTTTGCGCTTATGTTATGGACAATAATCCAGCCTCTGAGAAAGTTCTAAATAAAAATGGATTTATTTTACAGCAGTGTTTACCTAAAGCATTTACACATAAGGGGCGCGTTTTAAATGGTTTTAAATACACCAAAAGCCTCATTTGATCACTATGTTAACAAACAAATAGCTACATATTAGTTAGGTTTTCAAACTCTAGGTTGAACATTTGCTGAATCCTAGCATTACTTTGAATTTCTCTGACACAATAATTTGCAATTAAAGTTATGCAGTTTTTTCTGAATGGAGTTAAGTTGTTAGTAATTACTCAGCATTAACTATTTAGTTTATAAATGGAGTCGTTAGATGAATTTAACCCAATGGGGTGGCGTTTCTTCGCTTGTTGCAGCAGCAACTTATATTTTTGGCATCTTTTTATTTTTAGTTTTACTTGATCCAACAAGTTATGAAGGGCCTCATGGTTCATTACAATACATGATAGAAAATCGAGATAGTTTCATACTAGGCTTATTTGTTACCGGTTTTGTATTTAGCTTTGCATTAGTGGTGCTAGTGCAAGCAATGCACCAAGTGTTTAAGCAAAGCTCACCCCATCTCACCGCTTTTGCTTCATTTACTGGTTATTTTTGGGCGTCTATAGTTTTAGCTTCAGCTTTGATTGAGGTGGTCAGTATTCGAGCATTGACTCAATATTACGCGACCGATCCGGAATTGGCATTATCTGTTAGCAAAGCAGTCAATTTAATTTCTGGCGGACTCGGTGGCGATATAGAAATTATCGGCGCTTTATGGACCGGACTTATCAGCTATTTAGGAATAAAACACCGTATATTTCATAAAGCACTGCATTACTTAGGGTTTTTAGTCAGTTTAGCTGGCTTACTTACTTTAATGGCTTTTCTTTCTATGTTTGAAGAGAGCATGGTGTTTGAATTAATGACTTTAATTTTTGGCTTAGGACAAATCCCTTGGTTTATTTGGCTAGGCGTTGAATTACTCACCTTTAGAAGCAAAGACACCAATAATCTCAATTAAAAAATCAAGTCTAGCATTACTCAATAGCTTAACAAGTAGCTAGGTTAAACTGATTAATTTTATTGGTGGTTGTAGTAAGATAGCTATCTTTATCGAGATTGAGAATCCTAAATGAGCGGTTGTTGCGATGGAGGCTGTTCAGTCAGTGCTCTGAAAGAAGAAAAGCAGCGAAAAACTTTAAAGCTAGTGCTTTATATCAATGCGATCATGTTTATTGTGATTGTGTTGGCGGCACTCTACGGCGATTCAATCGCTTTGTTAGCCAATAGTTTCGATAATTTTGGTGACGCTGTCACTTATGCACTGAGCTTATATGCCGTTTCTCGCGGGGCAGGCACTAAAGCCAAAGTGGCCTTGTTTAAAGGTTATTTAATTTTATTAGCGGCCATCATTGTAACTAGCCAAATCATTTATAAACTGTACTATCCTGCTCTACCTATCTTTGAAACCATGGGTACCTTTGGATTTTTAAGTTTAGCCGCCAATTCTTTATGCTTATTTCTTTTATGGCGTCATCGCAATGAAGACATCAATATGAGTTCGGTATGGGAGTGTTCACGCAATGACATTGCATCGGATGTTTCAGTGATTGCAGCCGCAGGTGGCATTTGGTTACTCGGTTCTGGCTGGCCCGATATTGTGGTTGCGTTGGCACTGGTTATTTTGCTGTATCGATCGGCCTATCGCGTTATTTCATCAGCCAAAACTCAACTCAATCAATTTGCTTCTTAGTATATGGCGCTTTTAATTATACGAAATGCTCAGCCCGAAGATGCCTTTAAAATTAGCTCTATTTATAATTATTACATAGAAAACACGGCGTTCACTTTTGAGGAAAATGCCGTTTCAAAATCAACCATCCAACAGCGCATTGAAAAAGTACAAACAGCAGGTTTACCCTGGATAGTGGCCATGCTAGATGATACGTTAGTTGGCTATGCATATGCTACTCGATGGCGCGAGCGCAGTGCTTATCGATTTTCGGTGGAATCCACGGTTTACGTAGCAAATGACCAGCATGGCAACGGCATAGGTGCAAAACTTTATAATGAACTGTTTACTCGGTTGAAACTTCTTGACATCAAAAACGTTATTGGTGGTATTACGTTACCTAATCTTCCTAGCGTTGCTTTACATGAAAAACTAGGTATGACCAAAGTAGCACATTTCCCAAGAGTTGGTTTTAAGTTTGAAAAATGGTTAGATGTCGGTTATTGGCAACTTAACCTGAATGATTAATCTTATAAAGGAGAGACCATGATTGATTTTAAAAACTCCGAAGTTTTTAAGCTCAAACCTATAGAAATTGAAAAATCTCGAGAAGATTTCCAAAAATTTTTAATAGACGATGAAGTTATTTTTGCAGCGTTTAAAACCGTTAGAGATCAGCTGGTTTTCACTAACAAGCGAATTATTGCGGCTAATGTACAAGGCATTACGGGTTCTAAAGTAGATTATACTTCTATCCCCTATAAAAAAATTAATGCATTTTCAGTGGAAACGTCAGGCACGTTTGATATGGATTGTGAAATTGAAATCTATATCAGTGAGTTAGGCAAAGTACGCTTTGAAATTAAAGGATCGTTCGATTTACTGACTTTTAATAAGCATATTAGCAAGTATACTTTAGATTAACTTTTACCAATGAGAATTTGGTAAAAATAGTAGACAAAACAATTAATGAATGAAAAAAGTAACTTTCATTTAAATATTCAGATCGCTGAGCATCGAGAAAGCATCAGCAACTCAATGATGCAGCTGCTATTAATGGGAGATCCAAATGAGACTTCGATAAATAGCTATTTAACTGAATGCAAAATTTTTATCTGCCAGTACAATAACGCGTGTATTGGAATTGCCTTATTGCATGTAAAAAATCAAACTTTTGAATTAAAGAACATTGCTGTTTTGCC
>JBFHSP010000276.1:0-3510 GCA_041591085.1 Kangiellaceae bacterium
AGCGCTGAAGGATCCCCAAATTATTCTCGGATATACATTTGACTATACTCCAACGAAAAGGACTTCAGCGCTTGATTAATAAACCGAATTTTTAGAAATTGCTTAGCATGCATCGTAATTTGATGACCAAGTGTAAGAAAAGATAAAACTCTACGTTTAATTGTATTGGCTTGAAACTTACGATGCTCGTTCATTCTTTCAGTTTCAAATCCGATTAACCAAAGCAGCATCGTCGCAATACAAGCGATAAGACATAGTACCGATAATCTTTGTACACCTCTCGTTTGACTATTTCGCCATGAAAATCCATACCGTTGACTCTTGTCATCACGAAAGTTTTGCTCTATTTGCATTCTTTTTGAGTATAAATTTACAACTTCTCTGCTTTTTAATGAATGATTATTAGTAACAAGCAGCCAAGGTTCTTTTGCAGATAAACTATACATTAACTCGGCGTCAGGATATAAAGGCTGATACCGACCGCGCTTTTTATGGCGACCTTTTGATGGCTCTTTATATAAGTGAAAGTAACAAAGGCATTGAGATTTTGATGTTTTTCCTAGTAATCCATCACCTAAGAATTTTGCTCTCTTAGAAGCACCTTTAAATAACTCTCGAACTGGAAGCCACTGACATTGATTTAATTTCGCATAAATACGTCCACGTGCTCTACCCACATAGAACCATCCTGCTTGCTCTACCATTTCAAACCATGGCGTTTTGAATCCCGCATCGGTAATAACTGTTACTTGTTTTCTTGCGCCAATGATGAACTTTAACTGTTGCATAAAGACTTGATGAGATGACTCTGTTTCCTGATCCCTTGCTTCTACAACATAGTTAAGTAGCGGAATGCTTCTTCCTTGAAATACTAGACTTGCACGAATAACAAAATAATCAGCACTTGCACAACCACTCCAATCCACTGCAACAATACAGTGAGAAATATTTTTCAGGATCTGCTGACAGAGTAGTTGATAGATTTTAGGCGTTTCATTATTAAGATGAGGGTTAGATAAAAATCGGTCGACTCGCTTTATATTATGTTTGACATAAGTTTTAGTCGATATATTACGGCCTATAGCCGTTAAAGTAAGTTGCTGTCCCTTAATCAAACCATCCACACATAATGCAAGAGTCTTAATGCGAGCTAGATTACAAGTAATTAACGTTTTTTCTAGCCATTTATGGCAAACTGAGCGAACTGACATGGTGTGACCTTATTTTTGTTTTAGCGAACTAAAGAAGATCACAAATCGCCATGTCAGTCTACTTTTTTTGGGGAGCCCTCAGCACCTTCGCGAGTACGGTAGGTTGGGCAGAAACCTTGAAGCCAACGAAAAAATTTAGATAACATGTTGGGCATTTTGATACGAATGCAGTGCTACCTACTGGATTCCCGCTTTTGCAAGTATGACAAGAAAAAAATCCAAAAAGTTATTTAAGAATAATTAAAGTTAATCGAATTAGAATGCGATTAACAGTCCCTACTTTACTTGCAAAATCATTCTTCGCATTCGCTGTTTGATCATGTCGGCCAAATAAATTATTAATGCGAGCCAAATCAACCCGAAGGTGATCGCGCGTTGCCAATCGAAGGCTTCTTTATAAACAAAAACGGCTAATAAAAACGTCATCGATGGTGCAATAAACTGTAAAAAGCCGATGGCGTATAGCGGTAGTCGTCTCGCTCCAAACGCAAACCATAATAGAGGCAGCGCGGTCACTAAACCGCCTAGCGCTAAAGTAAAATCGGTGGCGCTATTAACAGACAAAAACGAAGCTTGCTGGGTGAATAATAAATACATGATAAAGCCAAAAGCGACGGGAAATGCGATTAAGGTTTCCACTAACAAACCATTCGATGCTTCAACTGGCGTTTGCTTTCTGATTAATCCATACAAAGCAAAGGTAATTGCCAAAGCCAAACTGAGCCAAGGCACAGCGCCTACCAATAGTATTTCATTAAATACGGCGAGCACCGCTACTCCCAGCGCAATACTCTGCCAACGAGTAAGCCGCTCCTTTAGCACCATTACGCCAAGTACAATGGAAATGAGCGGGTTGATAAAATAACCAAGGCTGGTTTCTAATACGTGATCGTTAACCACGGCCCAAGTAAAAATAAACCAATTATTAGAAACTAAAAGGGTACTGGCAATAAGCGCCCACCTTAGCCTTCTATTTTGCCATATGGCTTTAATGGCAATCGGCTTTTTTAATACCCACATTAAAAGCATCAGGGTTGGAACGCACCACGCAATGCGGTGCATCAGGATTTCCATCGCATCGACATGGGTAAGGGCTTTAAAATAAATCGGGATAAAACCCCACCAAATATAGGCAGCAATAGCGGCCCAATAGCCTTGCTTAGTGTCTGAATTCATAACTTAGCCGATTAAATAGGTGCCGGTTCCGAGCGCGATGAGTAAGTGATCTTGGTTATGCAATTCCATTCTCACTACGGCTACTTTATTGCCCGCGCGTAAAATTTTAGCGGAAGCAAAAAATTCATCGCCACGACCAGGTCTGACATAGTCTATTCGTAAATCAATAGTGCCTAATTTTCCGAGTTTATCGAGTAATTCTTGTTGATGGCTTTCCGGATTATTGTTCATTAACCCTATGGCCGCCATGGTGCCTCCCGCTACATCTATGGCGGTCGCAATTACACCACCGTGTAATATGTTTTGGACATAGTTACCTATAAGCTCTTGTTTGTTTTTAAAAGAAACAATACAGGTGTCGCGATTTAACTCGGTGAAATGCAGTCCTAGTAAGGCATTAAAAGGGATCTTTTCAGCAAAGGTCTCGGCCAGTTTTTGTAAAATATCAGGATGCGGCACAGGTAGATCCTTAAAATATGGGGTGGATTGATTGTAGCACGCTCTAAAGGCTGATGAGTAAAACGTAAAAGTTTCAATCCCTATCCTCCAAAAGGGTAAAACTTGACAAATCTCTTAATAAATCAAACAATTACCGACAGCAAATTAGAGAAATCGAATGAAAATATATAAAAATCAAAGCAATCATTCTTCTCAGGTAGAGCCTGCCGAAAAAGAAGCTGAAGATAATTTTGAGTCTGATGTGAGAGACGAAAAGGCTGAGTTATCCTCTGATGAAGTTTCAGAATCAATAGATGAGCAATCGGAAGTCTCCGAGTTAGTTGTCACAGAGCCAGAAAGCACAGAAGTCGAAGAAGCTGAAGTCGAAGAAGCCGTAAACGCAGTACACGCTGTTGTAAATACTGATTCAAAGGATGAAGAGGTAAAAACTGAAGATCAAAAAAAGTCCACACAATCAAAAGAACAGTCCGAAGCTAAAAAATTAATCGATAAAGAATCTTTAAAACAAACAGAAAAAATTTCCAGAGTCGAAACTCAGAAACAGCCTGAAAGCGATGCGCCAACATTGAGTGATCGGCTCAAAGCACTGTTGATTCAAATACAAAATGATATCGAATATTTTGTTCAGTGCTACAAAGAAGATCGAAAAACCGCTTTTAGTTGG
>JBFHSP010000277.1:0-3505 GCA_041591085.1 Kangiellaceae bacterium
AACGATTAAAAAGTTTGGTAAAAAATAGCTTATGCGTAGGCTAGGGATCAGTCTTTTATTAATTGTAAGTTTCGTTTTATGCACAAACTTAAGTGCAGAGCAAAAGCTTTATAAGTGGATTGATAAAGACGGAAAAGTTCACTATTCCGATAAACCGCCAAAGCAAACGCTTGATTACCAAAGCGAAACATTAGCTGGCATTAATTCTGTTCGCCAAGTGAATCAGCTCGATGCTGTTTATGCTTCAAATAAACTCAATCATGTTTTTTATTGGTTGTTATTAAAGCCAAGTATTTTAAGTGAGGCTTTGACATCTCAATATCAAGTGGGTTGGTATCATTTTGGACATGATTGCGTTTCGCCAACCGCGTTGAAAACAGAAAATATTTTAAAAGACGCAATTCATCACGGCTTTTTTCCAAGTGCAACTCAGCTTTCAAATAATATCAGCCAAGCATTTTACAATTTAGGGTACAGCGTTAAATCTACTCGAATGAATAGTCTTAAGCACGATACTCAAGCGGATCGATCTTGGGTGTTAGAAGCGCAAATAGTTGATTTGGATTTGCGTGTTTGTGAAAAAAATTTACCAAGCCGAAAAAAAATTCAAAGTGGATATGATCCTTTAACCTTTTCTGCTTATGGCTTTAAAAGTCAGCAAGTTTACTTAAAAGTTCATTGGCGACTGATTAACTATCGACAAGAGCAAATCGCGTTTGATGGTTTTAGTGAAGCGAGTATTAATGAATGGACCGATAATAAACGGGTATCTGACACATTAATTAACGGAATGGAGCAAGCGGTAAAGCAGCTCAGTGCTGATGCAAAATTTCAACAAGCGTTATCAATCATTAAGCCAGCACCTTCTTCTTCTTCAATAATGCCTAAACCTAGCTTAGAAAAAACAGAGTCAAATGATTCAAGTTTTTCATTTGCTCACTTTTCTCAAAGAGCCAAGCTAGCAAAAGTGATGACCTTTTCTTCTACATTAAAAGTTTACGTGCTAGAGCATTATATGAGCCAAGGAGAGTGGCCACAAAATGCAATGCTGATGAAATGGGGAATGGATCAAGAAGTTTTAAACGATTCGCTCATCGAGCAAATTCAATTAGATTCTGATGGAGCTATCAATTTATTTTTGGATTCAGCTACTTTTGGCGCTAAAACACAACTGAGATTAATTCCAAAGGATAAAGGCGCAACGGTGTTGTGGCGCTGCGAAACGAATCTCAGCGAGTCGTTAGCTTCCAGTATTCAGTGTCAATAATCACTTCTTCACATCTGCGCCAAAACCGATAACATTGCTTGCTGTATTCAATGCAAGCATTCAACTTAAATTGTGAAACTTTATTAAGGTATTGAATAGTTCAACTGAACCTTTTTATTTTATTGGCGATGGAAGTCATACCAAAGCTTTGTTAGGAGTATTTCTGTTAAGACCAGGTTAAAGCCTCGCCTAAAGATGACCAAAATCAACTATGTAACTTATTGCTCTCATCCCAATAGCATTTTCTTCGATATAAAAATGAGTTGCAAAATTGGAAATTTCGACACCAATATTTTTTACTTTCGAAAGTAAACCTTGAGAAATACAAGAAGAGACTAATATTAATGTTAACTTCAAGATCTTACTCAATGCTTACTCCCTTGCCTGCATAACGCCTAGCACAAAAACAACGACACACAAATAGATGTACGGTGCTGTGTCTGATTGTGGATCATTATTCGAGTTCGGCTAGACAGCTTTTGATTGATCAGATTTTGATTTTCTATCTAGGATTGTTCCTAGAATAGTCCCTATGATTAAACTAGCAGCCGTTCCGAATAAAAGTGACAACCCCATTTCAAACCAATATATTCCCATGAATACTCCAACAATAGAGCCAATGACAATGCCCCAGGTAATATAGGTAGATGATTTCGATTTTTGAACTTCAGCCTAATTATTCAGCTTTATAGATCATTAAAAGGATGTATAACGCCGCAAGATTGCTTTGTTATGCTTTTGATTGTATGATTGTACAAGACTCTTGTACAATTAATGTTTGAGGCAACCACATGCAAACTATTAATATTAGTGACTTCAGAGCTAACCTTCTGAAATACCTAGAAATAGCGAATTCCGGTGAACAGATATCCGTGACTTCTAACGGCAAGTTGCTAGCAACTATATCACCACCTGAGGACAAAATGGAGCTTGCGAGAAAACAATTAAAAGCTCTAGCCTCAAATGCGGTGATACATGATGTAGTTTCACCTACTGACAATGAATGGGATGCAATGTCATGATTCTGATGGATACTTGTGCGATTGTATGGGATGCGCTTGAACCCAAAAAACTAACCGACAAAGCAGCTAAGGCAATTAACAAAGCAGACCAACAAAACGCTTTAATAATTTCTGATATTTCTATTTGGGAAATATCAATACTAATCAAAAAACGTCGCATTGAAGTAGATACAACTGCAGCTCATTTCATTAACCTATTCTTGGAATCACGAAATATTTCCGTTAAATCTATTTCTCCAGAAATTGCAGAGCTATCTGTTAACTTTAGCTCAGAAATTAATAATGATCCTGCAGATAGAATTATTGCAGCCACCTCAATTATTCATAATTCTCGATTAGTAACCGCAGATCAAAACCTTCTCGCGAGTGAAATGATTGACACCATTTGGTGAGCATAACGCTTAGTTAATTTTGCTTTTTTTAGCGCTAAAATTCAGCGTATTGTTAGTGTTATCCATCGATATCATCGCTTTCAAAGATAACCCACTTACTCTCATTTGAAATAGATACATCTCTGTATAGCTTGAAGCCGTCGTTTATTGATAGTTCGATAATTTTACTTCCATCAGAACTAATGACAAAGCTTCGTAGATCAATTGATTCAAGAGCTTCGAAGTCGTCAACTTCGAGTATCGCCATTTTATTGTTGTGCACATGAGCAATTGCGACTGCACCATCATTCGGAGTAAATGACTTTCCGTGTTCAGAACCCAACGAAATATTGAGTACAACAACGCCTTTGGACTCATTGAAGCCCAACGCCATAAATTTAATAGCATCAGGATAAGGCGTTTCAGCCATCGCAGTTTGTTTTGCTGTGGCGCGAAGAAACTCGATATATCCGTCGTCTGTTTCACTTGCTATCGATTGCATTGATATCACTAAAAGTGACACACAGAGAATGGATTTAATTATGTTCATGGGGTCTATCCCTGTAAGACACTAACAGCACATTATCTTCATCCGAGCCTAAAAAAACCGCTCACTTATGTGCTTGATAGCCTACATCCGTTTTTTAGCAATGGCTAGAGCTAAAATTACATTTTTAATTATTGCAGGATAGATCGCTCAATAGCATTTAGGGTTTCGGTTACAGATCATCAAAAGCATGAGAATTAGTTGCGGTAAAAAATTTTTGTTTGAGAGAGATTATTCAGTAAGTTAACGTTTACCGCCAAAGTTGGCGATAAACGTCAGTTTAAATTCTGTGTTTCTT
>JBFHSP010000278.1:0-3472 GCA_041591085.1 Kangiellaceae bacterium
CTTGTTAGAGTTCCGCCGGTAAAGGTCAGCGAAGACACAACACCAGAAGTCAATGTCAAACTGGATAAAGTTCAAGCGTTAGAAAGCCAAATAATCTATGAAAGCAAGTCGATTATTGTACTGAATAAACCGCATGGCTTAGCCGTACATGGCGGTAGCGGTTTATCTTTTGGTGTGATTGAGGCGTTAAGACAGCTACGGCCAGAGCAAAAGTTTCTTGAATTAGTGCATCGACTTGATCGAGATACCAGCGGGTGTTTACTGATTGCCAAAAAGCGCAGTACTTTACGGCTGCTTCATGATCAACTTAGGAATAAGGATATCACCAAAGACTATCATGCGTTAGTTAAAGGTCGCTGGCCTAAAAAGACTAAAAAAGTTACAGCACCTTTAGCTAAGTTTACTCTTAAGTCTGGAGAGCGAGTGGTTCGGGTGCAAAATGATGGGAAGTCATCTGATACGCGTTTTGAAATTATATCTCATTACGCAAATTCTACTTTAGTTAAGGCTTCTCCTGTAACGGGAAGAACCCACCAAATTAGGGTGCATGCGCAATATGTGGGGTGCCCCATAGCAAGTGATCCTAAATACTCCGATCCAGACTTTAATGCTTGGTTAAAAGAAACTTTTCAATTTGATCGACTTTTTTTACATGCCCATCGACTGGTATTTAGAGAAAAAGCCGACGGGGAATTGATTGAAGTGATTGCGCCTTACGATGATGCTTTAGCAGGGCTGATTGAACAGCTCAAGTCGCATGAAGTTAACGCATAATTGCTGCTAGGGAACAAGTTTGATTCAGGCAGTGATTTTTGATTGGGACGGAACGTTAGTTAATTCGGTTCCTAGAATTACCGCTTCGTTAAAAGAGGCTGCCAAAAAGGCCGGGTTGGCTATTCCTGAAAATAGTAAAGCTCAACACGTCATTGGTTTAAGTATGAGTGAAGCGGTTGATGCTTTATTTGGTCAGCTTACGGAGTTTAAAAAACAGCTTTTTACTGAAAGCTATAAACAAGCATTTAGAAGCTTAGTTGAGCCAAGAGCTGATTTATTTGCTCGGAGCACAGAGCTTCTTTCGTTTTTGAATGATAAAAATATCGCGCTTGCGGTGGCAACGGGAAAAGCGCGAGTCGGCCTTGAACGTTCGTTTTTAGAAACAGATACAAAATTATTATTTGTTGACTCTATCTGTTCCGATGAAGCCTTATCGAAACCTCACCCTGATATGATCCACAAACTGATCAGTCGCAATAAATGGCACACTGAAAAAACGGTTTTGGTGGGTGACACGTCTCACGATGTATTGATGGGAAAAGCCGCCGGAGTTTATTCTGTTGGTATAAGCCATGGGGCGCACTCGGCTGAAATGCTTAAATTAGCAGGAGCAGATAGCGTTATTAGCTGTTTAACGGAGTTAAAAGCTCTTATTGATCAATTAAACAGCTAAAATTGAATTATATCCAAGCGCTATAAGTCCTTTATTTAAAGCAATTAAAGGAATACCAATTAATGCAGAAGGATCATCGGTTTGTATTCGATCGAATAATGCAATGCCAAGCGCTTCTGATTTAAAGCTTCCCGCACAATTAAGAGGGGACTCTTGCTCAACATAAGCATTAATTTCATCGCTTGATAGCTCGCGAAATTTCACTTTTGTTAAGTCTACCGATTCAAAAACTTTAGGTGTTTCTTCTGGTCTGTGTTTCATGATGCAAAGAGCGGTGTGAAATAACACTTCTTTACCGCTCATTTGAGTGAGCTGAGAAATGGCGTTGTTTGTATCTCCTGGTTTACTCATACTTTGACCATTAAACTCGGCAACTTGGTCACAACCAATGACTATGAATGGATGTCTAGCATTACTACCTTTATTTTCAGAGTGGTGACGGATTAATACCTCTTGAGCTTTCGCCCTAGCTCTAATTAAGGCGGTATAACCAAAAGAGGGATTATTCAACGATTTTTCGTCGACACGAGGCGCAATAATGATTGGATCTATATTAAGTTTTCTTATTTGTTCTGCGCGATATTCACTGGTTGACGCTAAAATAATCTTCATGAATTGGACTCTAAAGCCTTGGTAATAAGTAAATTTGTTTGGATATTAATAATGATAGCTGCATTTATATTATAAACTATAGCGCAAGCCTTTAATTTAAAGGTCTTATCCTAATAAATCTTTGACCTTTCACAGCTTTCTCTATAGAATTGCGCGCCTATGAAAAAAGCCGATGTTTTCTGGACGATCAACCCGTTCAAATTAGCCGAAAATGGTGCTAGCACCCAACGAAAGCTATTGGTTGAACAATTTGCTCGATTAGCCGACTATCTTTATGATTTAAAAGGCGAAATAGCAGCAAAGGTTGAAGGTTTTGTCGATCAAGATGGTCGAAAACTGCTTAAGTGTGAATTAAGTGGACAAGTAAACCTAGTGTGTCAGTCAACATTTAAGGCGGTTCCCGTTGAAATAAAACGTGAGCTGGTGTTTTATCCGGTAATGTCCGAACAGGCAATTGCGGATGCACCTGAAGAGTTTGAAGCATTTTTGTTTGATACTGAAGAGCTTGATTTAGTTGAGCTAATTGAGGATGAGTTAATTTTATCTCTTCCTTTAGCAGTAACCTCAGACGAAGCGCCCATGCAGTTTAGTTTTGGGCCAAAAATTGTCGAACAAAGTGCAGTTAAGCCTAACCCGTTTGCGGTGTTAGAAAATTTAAAACAGAGTTCTGAAAATAGTAGTAATTAGGAGATACGGTAATGGCTGTTCAACAGAATCGTAAAACTCGCTCTAAGCGTGATATGCGTCGTTCACATGATGCTTTAACTGGTCCTACGTTGTCTGAAGACAGCAGTACTGGTGAAATCCATCGTCGACACCACATCACTGAAGATGGGTATTACAAAGGTCGTAAAGTACTGTAGTTTTAAGTTGAAAGCTTTGGCTTTCATCTAATAGCTGCTGTAGCTTGAAAAAGACTATACTCGCTATAGATTGTATGGGGGGGGACTTTGGTCCCCCCGTTTCTGTTGCGGCGAGTTTAGTTGCCCTTGAAAAATATCCTTCCCTCGAGCTTATCCTTTTTGGTCAAGAGCCGCTGATTAGCGAGCACTTAAACAAGTCTAACCAATCATTAAAACAACGAGTCACTATTCGGCATTGTGAAGATGTGGTCACAATGGATGATAAGCCTTCGGTTGCGCTTCGTTCGAAAAAAGACTCCTCATTACGAAAGTCACTAGAGTCGGTCGCTGATGGTCACGCTCATGCTTGTGTTAGTGCAGGTAATACTGGGGCATTAATGGCGCTATCGCGCTTTATTCTAAAAATGATCCCAGGCATTGATCGGCCAGCGATTATAACTGCAATTCCAACTCAAAACCGCCATACCTTTATGCTTGATTTAGGCGCAAATGTCGATTGCTGCGCTGAAACCTTGTTTCAGTTTGCCATAATGGGATCGGTACTTGCTCA
>JBFHSP010000279.1:0-3468 GCA_041591085.1 Kangiellaceae bacterium
CCAAACTAAAGAGGCTTTATTACCAGACAAAGGCAACAATGCAACAGGCCCTTCATCAGTAAATCGTTCGTAGGCCCAACCGCCTAACGACTTCGATAATTCAATATTGGCAATAATTGCTTGCTGCTCATAGGTTTTTTTAATCGTTTCGATGTTTAACGCTTTTGCCAAAGCCGATTGAGAACCATCACAGCCAATCAGTAACTGAGCGGTTATTTCGGTCATCTGATTTTGCTTGGTAACTGAATCATATTCTGAAACATCAAGAACAACTTTATGTTGGTTTTGTTTTAGCTCATAACTGGCTGGGCAAAAAAGTGAAATATTGGATTTGCTTTTAAGCTGCTGATAGAGCACTTTTCCAGCTTCGCGAGTTTCAATAACAAAACCTAGAGCGTCTTGTTGTAATTCTTGAGCATCCATGCGAGCAAAACCAAAATGCCCTTTATCGGAAACGTGAATTTTTTCTATAGGAAAAGCGCGAGGTGCTAGCTCTTGCCATAAATCAATAGCTTTTAAAATTTGAACAGAACCCAATGAAAGCGCCAATGAGCGATCATCAAAACTTGGTTGCTGTTGGTGTGAAAACTCAAACGCTTCGATAACCGCAATTGAAACAGGAAGCTCTGACAACGCAAGCGCCATAGTAGCACCGACCATGCCACCACCTATGATCACCACATCGCAATTAAGTTTTGTCAGATTGGCGCTCAATCATTTTTCCTTGTTCAAGAAGCTTTAGCCATTAAGGCCTCAATGGACTCAATATCTTTAGGTACTAAATGGCTGAGTACTTGATGTCCATTTGGAGTTACTAGCACATCATCTTCTATTCGAATGCCAATACCTCGATATTTTTTTGGGACTTCGGTTTGCTCATGGGTGAAATATAAACCTGGTTCAACCGTCATCACCATTCCTGGTTCTAATATAGTTGGTTGACCCTCAATTTGATAATCGCCCACATCATGCACATCAAGTCCGAGCCAATGCCCTGTTTTATGCATGTAATAAGGTTTATAAGCTTCTTCTTCGATGAGCTCATCGAGATCGCCTTGTAATACACCTAACTTAATTAAACCTTCGGTTAAAACATGAACCACCGTTTCATGCGGAGCCATCCAATGACTGCCCGGTTTAATCGTTTCAATGGCGGCGAGTTGAGCTTTCAAAACCAAGTTATAGAGCTCTTTTTGTGCTTTAGAAAACTTGCCTGATACCGGAAAAGTGCGAGTAATATCAGAGGCGTACATGTGATACTCCGCACCTGCATCTATCAAAAGCAAATCGCCTTTTTTTAATTTGTCGCAGTTTTCGGTGTAATGCAAAATACAAGCGTTTTCACCACTGGCAATGATCGATGAATAGGCCGGAAATCGAGCACCCAAGCGAGTAAATTCATGGTGAATTTCAGCTTCAATATCCATCTCAGTTTTACCGGGCTTGGTTTTTTCCATAGCTCGGATATGCGCTTTAGCAGCAATTTCAGCTGACTTCTCCATCACTTTTATTTCAGCGGCGGATTTAAATAACCGCATATGATGTAAAGCGTGGCGTAAGTCGATAAATTCGCCCGGAGGCGTCGCACCTTTTTTCACTTGATCACGAATTTTATTAACCCAACTCATAATTTGTTTATCAAGTTCAGGTTGCTTCCCCATTTCGTAATAAATACGATGGCGTCCTTCCATCATGCCTGGCAAAATATCGTCGATATCATCGATTGGAAACGCGTCATCAGCAGCAAAAGCGACTTTGGCTCCTTCTGGACCGTATCTTCGTCCATGCCAAGTTTCCATTTTGGGATCTTTATCATTACAGAACAGCACAAACTCACCATGCTCACGACCTGGGATCAACACGATTACGGCATTGGGCTCAGGAAACCCGGAAAGGTAATGAAAGTCGCTATCTTGACGAAACATAAAGTGAGTATCGCGACTGCGCACTAACTCTTGAGCAGAGGAGATAATCGCTATGCTATCAGGCTCCATCGCCTGCATTAAGTGTTTTCGACGACGCGCAAATTCCTGTTTACTAATCACTTAACGGCTCTCCTAATTAATGTATCTGTTGGTTTAATGTTGGCTTTTCCGCTTGCGCAATTGCAAAAGCGGAACGAGTTTCTAAATAAATTACTTGAGCCGATATTCTAACGTGTTCAATTACAGTTTCTAGTGCCGCTTTTGACTCTTCCGAATTATCCACCTCTAAATCGGCTTGCGCTATTTCGATCAAGTCATTTAGCGCTTCATCAAGATCTTCTGCCGCTAAACGTTGTTCGCCTATTGCAAGGCCGTATCCTAATAAAAACCCTTGGCACCACTTGGTTAAACTAGTGAGTCTGGCTGCAAGCGGTTCTTGATCATCAGGCATCATGATGTCATCCGCCAAAATGTGTTGCTCTAATTGACCACCTAGGCGCTGCACTAATCCGTCTATCGCGGTCATAGCATTGGTTTTTAACACAACACCATCGTTGACATGATTTAACACCGGAGCCTTCCAGCTTTTGCTATCGTTTGGGAGTCCGCCAGCCAATAAACCATACACCAGCCCTTCTAATTCGCTGGCACCTATTTCACTGTCATTTTCTGCGAGCAAATCGTCAAGTTGATAGAAATCGAGTGATTGTGAATACATGAATTCTCTCTTTTTGCGCAATTTCGATTGAAAACTGAGGAAAATCGACCGATTTGAGGCTCAGTTCATAATAAGTTTGCGATTATATCATTGACCCAGAAAGCGCGTAGCTCTATATTTAAACCACTAGTAAAAACAATAGCTTGCTATGGATAATTCAGAAATATTTCAACTTGAAGGTCGAGTCGATCAATTGCTCAAGCGATTTAATCAATTGCAGCAAGAAAATCGTTCTCTAAAAGTAAAACAAGAAGAGTTGATTTCTGATCGCGCCCGCTTATTAGAAAAAAATAAGCTAGCAACTGATAAAATAGAATCAATCGTCAGCCGCTTGAAATCTATGAGTTAACGATCATGAGCCAACCGAAAAGCGTCAATCTCAAAATACTCGAAAGAGAATACCAATTCTCTAGCCCTGCCGATCAACAGCAAAAGCTTTACGATGCTGCGTCGTTTTTAGATGGCCGGATGCGAGAAATTAGAGACAGTGGTCGCGTAGTCGGAACTGAGCGGATTGCGGTTATGGCAGCTCTAAACTTAGCCTATGAGCTGTTACATGGCGCTGAAAACTCCCAAAAACAAGCGGTAGACTCAGCGCGTTTAGAACAGCTTAAATATAAAATAGAAGAAGTATTAGGCCAAGACAGTCAGTTAGAGTTAACATAATAACAGTGCTGCCTAGGGTGTTCGCTAACAGTGAACGTCCTTGAGCCGATAATACTGTCTGAGGGGGTCGGGCAGTTGTTGGAGGTGTGCAAGTCCGGCATGTACCGGAAAGCCTGATCCAATACCATGACTCCCACCTAGAGCCTTGGGTTCTAGGGC
>JBFHSP010000280.1:0-3459 GCA_041591085.1 Kangiellaceae bacterium
GCCAATCAAAGATAGAACTTTGCTCCCCTCCTTCACCAATTTTCACAGCTTTATTTTGACGTGCTTGACCAATTTTAATTCCTTCAATAAATAAAGTGTCGATGGTGACTTTTTGACTGAGCAAATCCAGCGGAGAAAAAGCAAACTCAATATTATCAACCGCTACTCGATTCTTTGTAAGGTCAGCAGGATCGGCTACTTCTAAATTATCCAGTTTTATTGTAGCCTCTAAAAATTTGAAGTTTGCTTCGTTCAAGTTAACAGTGGCTTTATTAAGCTCTCCACCAGCTGACTCAACTCCCAGTTTAATCCAGCCATCTAAAAACAAAACTGTCAAAACAACCATTATCGCAGCAAATACACCAGCAACTACAAGTCCAGAAACTCTAAAATATTGCATCATTATTCCTTAATTTATTTTTTCGTAGAGCTGATAAACGCGAGAGGCTTTGAGCATTTGCACAACTTGCATTTTTTGAACTATAGGCAATAAATGGATTCGGTATCTTGCTATGAGAAGCAATGCCAAACGATATACAGGATAACTCAAAACAATAGCGCTCAATAAAGCAGCCAATGCCAAAGTATTATTCAGAGCTAAAAACTCTCCAACGGAGCTTAAGGCAATAGGCTTAATAATACTTAAGGTTGTTTCATCGGATAACAGCCAAAACCCAAGCTGATTTAAGGAAGGATCGGCAGGGTAAACTAACAATCCGAACAAAGCTAAAAACAAGAAGAAAGTAGAAAGATGAATCCTTAACAAAAATACCGCTAGCAAGACTAGCCATTTAGCACCACTAAACAAAGGAAGCAGTGCAACAATAAAGGCCAGCATAATCGCAACACTGATTTGTTTGGGTGAGTCTTCCGAGTTGATAAGCTTAAAAAGCTTTAATAACGCAGTCATCGATGATTTATCCTAAAACAACATCACTAGTAACTGCTTATTATAGTTCAATTCGCTCTAATAAAATAATAAAAGCGAACTCAAAATAATTGATGATCTATTAATGAGTTCGCTTATCTATTGGCTCTTATTTTTTTATCGCTTTAGTTAAAAACATTAAAATCGATATGGAAGCCACAGTTTAGAAAGAATAATGAGCCGTTACAAAAATTCGGCTATCAGCTTCATCAACACTTTTTATATCGGTATCAGTAAACGACATTTTGAACTTGACTGCACCTATATGAGTCCAGGCATCAAAACCGTAAACCGTATAGTCTTCTTGATTACCATCGAAGGTATTGATACCCACATAAGCGGCCGTTTTTATCACATCGTGCAGCGGTAAGTTGAATCGTCCTTCAACATAGGTGGCCGCATCATCTGTACCATATGAATCATTGGTATGCGCCAGGGTAAATTGCGCCACTTTTTTGTAGTCTAAAACCGCAACCAATTCTGCGTAATCACTGTTTCTACCATTGTCTTCATCAGTAAAAATAGAGTAGGTAAATTCGGTGTTTAAACTAAAATCTTGATTGATCTGAAAGCGATAACCGCCAGCAAGTTCTAGCTCAACGCTTGCACCATTTATTTCAACCTCAGAAACGAACCCTCTTGCGTAAAAGCCTGACTGTATATCAAAGCTAATTCCCGCCTGAACCGCAGGATCTTCTTGAGTTTGGCTAATTCCCCTAAATACGTAATCACTTGCTACGCCAACATAGGCATCTAAACCTTGGGCATTGATATGCTGGCTAGCCCCAAACATTAAAGACAAAGTAGCAGCGGTTAATAATTGTTTTTTCATTAAAGTCTCCATTAGAGAAAGTCGGCAAAATTTTGCGCTCTATTCTACCGTTTATAAGGAGTGATAAAAGGGTTTTACTCACAATTTTGTAAAAGAATATCTATTACAAAACTTTTTATTAATGAGCTTGTAATTTGATTAATTAAGCTGAGTCTATTAGGTTATTGAGCAGGAGGCCAAATGAAAGAACTTCAAATTAACCCCACAAACCATTGGTTATCGAGATATCAATCGGTTCGCCAAGCAACCGAAAGGCTTTGCGACACACTAAAAACTGAAGATTTCAATCTTCAAGCGACGGCCTTTACCAGTCCGGTAAAATGGCACCTAGCTCACACTACTTGGTTTTTTGAAACCTTTATCCTCAAAGAGCTAGTTCCCACTTACACAGTTTTTAATTCAAGCTTTCACCACTTATTTAATTCTTACTACAACAGTGTTGGCAACCCATTTGCCCGTCCAAATCGAGGATTATTATCACGACCAACGCTTAACGATGTTTGGGAATATCGCAAATACATCGATAACGTCATGGCAGAACTGTCTACAGAATTCACTCAAACGCCAGAGTTCGAACAGCGTTTCGCTCTTGGGTTAAATCATGAACAGCAACATCAAGAGCTGATCCTCACCGATATAAAATACAACTTTTTTCAAAACCCGTTGTTTCCAAGCTTTTATCAGCCAAATAAATCGATTGAAGCTAATTCTTCAAGCACTTCGAGATCCTTAAACAACAATTCAGGTAAGCAATGGATAACGTTCGATAAAACCGAATCGTTATTAGGTCATAACGAAAAGGGATTTTGTTTCGATAATGAATTACCACAACATACGCGCACTTTAACGGCATTTGGCATGAGTAACTCCTTAGTCACTAACGATGACTGGTTACAATTTATGGGCGATGGTGGATATAGCAATCCTTTGTTGTGGCTTTCTGATGGTTGGCAGTGGGTACAACAAAATAATATTAACGCACCTTTATACTGGTTAAAAAAACAACACCAATGGGACCATTTTACCTTGTCAGGTTTAGTGCCGGTTGAAAAAGCTCAACCGGTTCGACATATCAGTTTTTACGAAGCCGATGCGTTTGCAACTTGGGCCGGTTTCCGATTACCCACCGAGTTTGAGTGGGAATATTACGCTAGAGAATGTTTAAAGGCAGAGCCCCATCAAGCTAACGACTTATTTGGCAAAGTTTGGCAATGGAGCGCCTCTTCTTATTCGCCCTATCCGGGCTTTAAGGCGGCACAAGGTGCACTCGGAGAATACAACGGTAAGTTTATGTGTAATCAAATGGTACTACGCGGCAGTAGCCAATACACACCGGATGGTCACTCCAGAATCACTTATCGCAACTTTTTTTATCCGCAAGACCGCTGGCAACTCAGCGGTTTGCGACTGGCGAAAGATTTAACTTAATTTGATCAAGCAGGTTTTATGGAACAGGCAATTATTAAGAAAAACACAAATAAACCGATTTACTTTCATCAGCAACATAAACTCGTTGACCGGTTTGCCGAAGAAATTCACGCAGGATTATCACAAACACAAAAACAGCTGTCGCCCAAGCATTTTTACGACAAACGCGGATCGATGCTTTTCGATCAGATCACTGAGTTACCAGAGTACTATCCTACTCGCACCGAAATTGGCTTGTTAAAACAACACGCACAAGAATTTGCCGAAAAGC
>JBFHSP010000281.1:0-3448 GCA_041591085.1 Kangiellaceae bacterium
CAAAGATTATTTCTTCGATTTTTTACCCTTTTTTGCATCAATTGTAGCAAGTTGCCACAAGGTTTGATTGCCTACAAGCCTTTAATATTGTGTACAGAATATTAATAATTATAGCTGTTTAATGGGGCTTGCATGATTCTGACTCATCATTGTCGCCCTTTTGTCAGGTTGTTGACATTACCGACAGACGGATTTTCTGTCATTATTATCTGCAGAAATGACAAGGATTAAGCATGATTGTAAAAAAACTAAGAACAGACAAGAACTGGACACAAGAACATTTAGCACAAATGAGTGGGCTTAGTGTACGAACCATTCAGCGAGTAGAGCGAGGTCAAAGTGCCAGCATGGAAACGCTTAAATCACTGGCTTCGGTTTTTGAAGTTGATCTCAGTAAACTCACGGAGGAAATCACAATGATTGATAAAAAATCAGAAAATTGGGCTATTCAGCCTTGGTGGTTTCGATTTTTGTTTCTTGGTATTCCATCAAGACAAGTCCAGCTAGTGGTCGAGTTTTCACTGATAGCATTTGGAATACTAGCGCTGTTTTACTTTGACAATAAGTTTGCGGTTGCTGGGTTGTTTGTTGCTTCTTATATAACCGGATTCGCAATTAGATACGGTGATAAAAAAGATGTATGGTAGTTTTCGCCATCTTTATAAAGTAAAAACAAAAAAGCCGAGCATTGCTCGGCTTTTTCTTTAAGCTTAATCAAAGATTATTTCTTCGATTTTTTACCCTTTTTTGCATCTTTGGTTTCTTCTGCATCGAACAGATTAACGAGTTCTTCGTTAAGCGCAGGAACCTTAGCTAATGCATCTTTGTCTTCAGCTTTTTCAGACAAAGCATTAAATTGATCGTTGGCTAGAGTATTCAACTCACGATGCGCTTTTGCAAGCTCGGTCGCTTTTTCTAACTTTTCATTCAATTCTTTCACTTCGCCTTCTGCAGTTTGCTTTTCTTTACGAAGTTTTTTGGTTAGTTCTTCTGCTGCCTTGCGAGCATTGGACTCGTCCATCTTTTCCTTTTTCAAAGATTTCATTTTCTTCACTACATTTTCTGGGGTATCGGCCAAAACTTTAGTGATTTGTTTGATTTCTTTGGTTTTTTCATTCAGCTGGTCTTTAACGCGCTTTAACTCATCGGCGCTGTTAGAGCGATTGGCTTCCATTGATTGCTCAGCTGCTTCTTTACCGCTGAGAGCTTCTTCTTTCTCCGCGATGGCTAATTTCTTGGCGCGCTCTGCGATTTCTAATTTACTTTGCATATCAGCAATCGCTTTTTCAGCGGCTGATTTAGCTGAATCAATTTGTGATTGAGCGTTGTTGGCTAAAGTAATGGTCTTGGTTAAAGCGGCTTCAAGATCTTCAGAAGTGTATTCTTCTGGTAATCCTAAAGCTTTTGCGGCGGTTTGCATCAGTACTTGTTTGCTGATGGCGAGTTCTTTCCACACTTGCAATTGTACTTCTAAACTGGCTTGTTCCAAGGCGGTCTCCTCTATTGGTTAAAATTTGCGCGGGATGATACTAGAAAACTTAATGAATTGCTAGAAAAGTGTAAAAAATCGACAATATTTGTTGTTTTTTTTAAATTAGCGCTTGTCTATACACTAGTTGATTTTCGCTTAAGTCATTGTATATTAATAATTAATTGGGTTTTTGAGGCTGATTCATATCAAATAAAGAAATAAGTGATTTATTATATGAGCTTTGATAGAAAAGTGATAAAACACATACTTTTATAATCAATATTCTTAGAATCAGCAAATTTTGAGCTATTTTCGTGAGTTAGTGCCTATAAATCGAGCGAAGGAAGCAATTGATAGGTCTGCTGTAATGATTTGATGGTTTCGCTTTTTGTGGCCCACAGTCCATTCAGCCATGCTTGGACGTTTTTACGAGTTTCTTGGTTGTCCATGTCCCCTACCAGTTTTGGATCAATTTCATGGACTTCAATATCGACCGATATTTCATTGATTCTACCGGATAAGAAATCCCAAAATGTCGGTATACCTTCGGGGTAGGCAATGGTCACATCCACCACTTTATGCATCTGTTCACCTAATATAGAGAGAACCGTTCCAACTCCGCCTGATTTGGGTTTTAATAAATTGGCGTAAGGACTTTGCTGCCTTTCAGCTTTTGCTTCGGTATAACGTGTGCCCTCAACAAAGTTCATTACTGAAATAGGGATGTGTTTAAACTTTTCACAGGCTTTTTTAGTAGTTTCTAAATCTTTGCCTTTTTTATGTGGGTTTTTCTTTAAATAGTCTTTGGAATGACGTTGCATAAAAGGGAAGTCGAGCGCCCACCAAGCGAGTCCTAGTAGTGGTACAAAAATAAGCTGCTGTTTTAAGAAAAACTTTAAAAAAGGTATTTTTTTATTCAGTACATGTTGTAACACATAAATATCGACCCATGACTGATGATTGGCAATCACTAAATACCAATCATTAGGAGAGAGCTCTTTTTCATCTAAGGTTCTGACATTAATAATGCAATGAGATTGCGCCATAAAACTGTTAATAGAGATCCAGCTAGACGCGCACCAATTTAAAATGTGGTTGATCCATCGCGTAACTGCTTCGAAAGGTAAGATCAGTTTAAAAGTTGCAAATACAATGATTGGGATAATCCAAAAAACTACATTCACAGTAAACAATACTAAACTCATTGCGCCAAAAATTGTGCGCATTAAAGACATCATAGGTAAGGAATTCTCTTATTTTTTTGTGAACAAATTTTCCCAAAACTGCTGCTGCATTTCTGCCATTTTTTTTACTTCGCCAGGCATAAATTGCTGCATCATAGCTACCGGGTCAAAGTCACCACTTTGTACTTTTGCTTGCGCTTGTTTAAGTATTTCTTGGTGAAGCTCGGTTACATCCGGCATACCAAAGAAGCGGCGCCACTCTTCAGGGGTTGCATCTATTTCAAATTTTACTTTCATGGCGCCTTCCTTTTTAATCTTCTAAGTAGGTATAACCTTTTAATCCAGTTGTCAGTTCGGCTAAATAGCTTTGCTGTATTTCTGGGCTTAGGTTTTTTGCAGCGAGCTGCTTTTGATATTGTTGTGATAACACATCTTCTTCAAAATGCACAATCGCTAATACATCGGCTACGGTATCGCCTTCGGTGTGTTCTTTTTCTTCGAAGCCGCCGCCTTCTTTCAAATCTAAATGCACGGCATGAGTATCGCCAAATAAATTGTGCAAGTCACCTAATATTTCTTGGTAAGCTCCTACCATAAATATACCCATGAGCATTTGCTCATCTTCTCCCATTTGCGGTAGTAATAAGCTTTTTTCAATACTTTGGCCGTTGACGTAGCGCTCTATTCGACCATCGGAGTCGCAGGTAATGTCTTTAATAATACCTCGATGCGTTAATGGATTTTTCAAATGGGTCAGCGGTACGACAGGGAATATTTGCTCAATACCCCAAGC
>JBFHSP010000282.1:0-3447 GCA_041591085.1 Kangiellaceae bacterium
ATATCCCCGCTGAAAATTTATTCTGGCGCATGCAAGAGTTGCCGGTAAAGTCCAATGCTTTGCGTATTATTGTAGATAAAGAAACGTTTGAGCCAGCGAAGATATTTTTTTCTGAACGCGAGTTTTTGATAGCTGATTATATTGACTGGAATCAGCTCAATACTCTCACCGATGTGGAATTTGTGAAAGGACCGTCATCGTGTTTTTTTTGGCAGCCCGCTGACTTTGTAAAGACTTTTTCCAATGTTGCTGCAAAGCATTTAAATCCAGATGCTCGAATACTCGATTTAGCTTGTGGATCGGGTAGAGATGCGATTTATTTAGCCATGAAGCATTATAACGTGGTGGGCGTTGATTACTCCGAAACGGCTTTAAAACGTTGCCACCTTTCTGCCAAACATTATCAAGTAAATGTTCAAACCTATTGCGTGGATTTAGAAGCTGAGTCATTTCATTCAAACCAAACACCCTTCAATCAATTGTTTGATGGCATCGTTGTTTGTCGTTATTTGCACCGTCCATTATTTGATTCAATTAAAAATTGGATTGCTCCGGGTGGGCTTATTGGTTACCACACGTTTATGCAAGGTTCCGAGCAGTTTGGCTCACCAAGAAATCCGAAGTTTTTGCTAAAAAATGGTGAGTTAATACAAACCTTTGGCGGCTTTGAAATTTTATTAAATGAAGTCATTACTTTAGCAGATGGTCGACCTATGTCGCACTTTATCGCGAAAAAGCCAAATGCTTAATTATTCGATAATCGCGCAAACCGATGATTGGATGTTAATTAACAAACCGATCAATGCATCGATTCATGGAAGCGGCGAACAACAGGGTTTGGTTTATCAAGTTAAAATACAGCAACAACTGGAGTTTTTAGCGCCAGTGCATCGACTCGATGACGTGACCTCGGGTTGCTTATTACTCGCTAAAAACAGTAACGCAGCGTCCTATTTATCTCAGCAATTTGCCAAAAGAAGTGTTGGAAAAGTTTATATCGCCATTACCCAAGGTAAACCTAATAAAAAGCAGGGCAAAATTATGGGCGATATGAAAAAAAGCCGCGATGGAAATTGGAAGCTTGCTCGTACCCATGAGAATCCTGCGATTACTCAATTCAAAAGTATTGGAATGTCAGACGGATTACGTTTGGTTTGGCTTTATCCGCAAACTGGAAAAACTCATCAGTTAAGAGTTGCCATGAAAAGTATTGGTTCACCGATTTTGGGTGATAACCGTTATGGAAAGTCAAACTCCGATAGATGTTACTTACACAGTTATGAATTAGCGTTTACCGATTTAGATGAAACACCGCTTAAGTTTAACTGTTTACCAAGTGAAGGTGAATGGTTTTTAAAATCTGAGTTTTTGAATTGTTTAAGTGCTTCAATTACACTTTAAACTTAAATATTTTTAGAGAATATTATGGCCTGGGTACAATTAAAATTTTTTACAAAACAAAATACGGTTGATGCTATTTCCGATTTATTAATGGAGTTGGGCGCGTTGTCTATCACCTATGAAGATGCGCAAGACAATCCTATTTTAGAGCCACTGCCAGGCCAAACTCCGCTATGGGATGAATTGAATGTCACCGCATTATTTGAAGGTGATTGCGATACCGATTTGGTGTTACAACAAATTCAAGCGAGTAACTTTGCTAATGACTTAGTAGGCGCGCGATTTGAGCAACTTGAAGATAAAGACTGGATTAGAGAGTGGATGGATTCGTTTAAGCCGATGCAATTTGGCGAACGAGTTTGGATAGTCCCAAGTTGGCACGAGCCAGTTGATCCGAGTGCTGTCAATATTTTGCTCGATCCGGGGTTAGCCTTTGGAACCGGAACTCATCCAACCACTTCACTGTGTTTACAGTGGCTTGATCAAAATGATGTCGCAAATAGTAACGTTTTAGATTATGGATGTGGTAGCGGCATTCTTGCCATTGCAGCGGTTAAATTGGGTGCCAAACAATGTGTCGCCATTGATATTGATCCACAGGCTATAACAGCCACTAAAGATAATATGCAGCGAAACCATCTATCACCGGAGTCAATTGCTGTTGGCCAACCCAGTATTGCTGACAATCAAGAATATGACCTTGTGATGGCGAACATATTGGCAGGACCGTTAAAGCAATTAGCAGAATCGATCGCTGAAAAAGTTAAGGTCGGTGGCCAGCTGGTGTTATCAGGATTATTAAAAGAACAAGCACAAGAAATTAGCAATCATTATGAAAAATGGTTTAACATGGCTCCAGCGGTGACTTGTGAAGATTGGGTCCGTTTAAATGGTGTCAAGAAAGAGTCACTAGGATAAAGTAGGAATTTTTTAGTCGGTAAAAAAACAATTCAAAACGACAGGAACGGTACCGATGACCGATCGATTATTTACGCGTTGTCCAGAATGCTCAACAGTATTTAGGGTATCGCTTTCACAACTTGAAAGTGCAAAGGGACATGTGCGTTGCGGCGCTTGCTTACAAGTGTTTAAAGCGATTGATCATAGAGTAGTTCCTAAATCAGAGGTTAACGAAAACTCTAACCCTCAGCAAAAAATTGAACCAACTCACTCAATCAATGATTCCATCGCCGATAAATTAGGATCGGCATTTGAGCGATCAGAAGTAACGGAAGACTCTACTATTTTAATGGAGAAAAACACCGATAGCTCGATATCCGATAGCCGACAATTCGAAGCGTTGAAAATATCTGATGAGCCAGAATCTCTCGATGCTCTTGAACAAACTGATGACTCTTTTCCTGATGATGAATCTGACTTGTCATCTACTGAACCTTCTACACATTACGAGCATGGGTTACTTTCAGCATCAACTGAAGCTTTGTATGAAATAGGAAGAGATACAGATAAATCTGAAAAAACTTCCTTTCCTATTGATAGTTTTGCCTCGCTCGACTACGAACAGATTAAAACTAATTCCGACGCCTTTGGTTCAGACTCAGAGTCCAATCTAGAAAATCTTTCAGAACCTAGGGTTGAAGAGAATGAGGTCGAGTTAAAAGAGCAAGCACTTAATCCGTTGCCTGATGAGTTTCCTTCAGCACAAGATATGGATTTTTTAATCGAAGACCATAATAGCAATATAACAAGCTCAGAATTGAGGCGTGATGATAGCGATAATGATTTAGTTTCATCCCAAATTGGTAGAGAGCAGTTTCTGGCGGAGCTTTCGGAAGAGCAAGAGTTGGATGAAGAGTTTGTAGGCGACCTTACTAGCGATGATATTCTTCCTGAAGAATTAAATAACGAAGAAACTTACATCGATGAAGATGGAAGTGAGCAAGAATTCGCTGAGGAATATGGGGTTACGGAAGAATCGCTTGAACAACAAAATGAACTTGATGATCCCTTTGCTGGGCTTGATGATCTGTCGTTGCAAGCAGAGCCAAGGTTTGGTGATCCAAACGATATTGAGCCATCGTTATC
>JBFHSP010000283.1:0-3445 GCA_041591085.1 Kangiellaceae bacterium
CGTAATGTGATTTCAAAATATTCTGATCATATTGCGGTTCCGGTAGAAATGAAAAAGTCAGTACCGCCAGCGAAAGATGGCGAAGAAGTAACTGACGCCATTGAAGAATTTGAAGCGGTTAATAAAGCCACTGCGCTTTGGACCCGTAGCAAAGCCGATATTTCTGATGAAGAATATCAAGAGTTTTATAAACATATTTCACACGACTTTGCCGATGCGCTGACTTGGAGCCATAACAAAGTAGAAGGCAAACAAGAGTACACCAGCTTATTATATATTCCGAAAAATCCACCTTTTGATATGTGGAATCGTGATCGTTCACGTGGAGTAAAACTTTATGTTCAACGCGTATTTATTATGGATGACGCGGAGCAATTCTTACCGGTATACCTTCGATTTGTTCGTGGGGTGCTTGACAGCAACGATTTACCGCTTAACGTTTCGCGTGAAATTCTACAAGACAGCGGTGTGACGCAGTCGTTAAAAAGTGCTTGTGTGAAGCGCGTGCTATCTATGCTTGAAACTACAGCTAAGAAAAAGCCTGAAGATTATCAGCACTTCTGGGAAGCTTTCGGTAATGTATTAAAAGAAGGCTTAGGAGAAGATTTCTCAAACCGTGAAGCGATTGCTGGTTTAATGCGTTTTAGTTCAACTCACACCGATGAAGCTAAGCAAACGGTATCACTTGAGCAATATATTGAGCGCATGCCTGCCGAGCAAGATGCCATTTATTACATTTCTGCAGAAAGCTTTGATACGGCTAAAAACAGTCCGCACCTTGAAGTGTTTCGTAAAAAAGGCATAGAAGTCTTATTACTGAGCGATCGCATTGATGAGTGGGCTATGTCGCATCTTGAAGAGTTTAAAGGTAAGAAATTTGCCTCAATTACTCAAGGTGACTTAGATTTAGGCAAGCTCGAAGACGAAGCGGAAAAGCAGTCACGTGAAGAAGCCGACAAAGGCTTACAACCTCTAGTTGAGCGTTTTAAAGCGGCCCTTGGTGAGCGTGTTCAAGAGGTTAAAATTTCACATCGTTTATACGAGTCGCCAGCTTGCGTAGTGGCGGCAGAGGGAGAAATGTCGGCACAAATGGCTCGCTTAATGGCTGCAGCTGGTCAAAAAATGCCTGAAGCAAAGCCCGTGTTTGAAATTAATCCTGAACATGCATTAGTTAATCGTGCGGCAGCGTCCGATGGTGATAAGTTTAATGAGTGGGCGCTGTTTTTGTTTGAGCAAGCGTTACTGGCTGAAAGCGGCTCGCTAAAAGACCCTGGCTCATTTACTAAGCGATTGAATAAACTGTTGTTAGCGCAATAATTGTGTGACTTTCAATCAAATCTAAGCGTCGTTTTTTACGGCGCTTTTTTTTTGCCGGAAAAATGCCATATTCAAGCTATAATTACTCGATTAATTGCTTGAGTTCGCCCATTATGATGGGTATCTTAGCGACTACTGATTGATAACGCATTTATTGCACAAATACTCCCGGAGAGAGTTTATGCGAGTTATTTTGTTAGGTGCCCCTGGGGCAGGAAAAGGCACTCAAGCTCAATTCATCAAGGACAAGTACACTATTCCTCAAATCTCAACGGGTGACATGTTGCGAGCAGCCGTAGCCGCTGGCACCGAGCTTGGTTTAGCCGCTAAAAAAATCATGGATGCCGGGCAACTGGTTTCTGATGAAATCATTATTGGTTTGGTTAAAGAACGAGTTACCGAGCCAGATTGCAAAAATGGTTATTTATTAGATGGTTTCCCTCGTACCATTCCTCAAGCGGATGCTATGCGTGAAAACAACATTGATGTCGATTTTGTGGTTGAAATTGAAGTGGACGATGAAGAAATTGTTAGCCGATTATCTGGTCGTCGTGTTCACCCTGCATCAGGTCGGGTTTACCATGTTGTTTACAACCCACCCAAAGTGGAAGGTAAAGACGATGAGACGGGTGAAGATTTAATCCAACGTGATGACGATACCGAAGCCGTTGTCAGAAATCGTTTAGACGTATATCACTCGCAAACCAAGCCTCTCGTGGAGTATTACACCAAGTTTGCAAACGAAGGAGCTGCGAATGCGCCTAAATACGTTAAAGTGGCAGGAGTCGGTGGAGTGACTGATATTCGTGATGCCATTTTCAATCGATTAGGTTAATCATTCTCTGATTTTCATGTCCAACTCTTCTGAAGTTACAGGCGTACTTTTAGTCAACTTAGGTACGCCTGATGAGCCCACCCCAAAAGCTGTCCGAAAATATTTAGCCGAATTTTTACACGATAAGCGCGTTGTCGATATCAGCCGTTGGATTTGGTGTCTTATTTTACATGGCATTATTTTACGCTTTCGTCCAAAACGCGTGGCTAAATTGTATGCATCGATTTGGACTGAGCAAGGATCTCCATTATTAGCGACCACAAAAGCACAAGCGATGGCATTGCAATCCTTGTTAGATTCTGATGGTATTAAAACCAAAGTCGCACTAGCCATGAATTATGGTCATCCTTCAATTGCGGCTGGATTAAAAGAGCTAAGTGGTTGCAAAAAAGTGGTTGTGTTGCCTTTGTATCCGCAATTTTCATCGGCGACTACTGCATCGGTTTATGATCGTATTGCTAAGGTCTTTAAATCGCAGTGGAACCTTCCTGAACTGCATTTTATTAGTGATTATCATGATCATCCGGCTTACATTCATGCTTTGGCAGAAAGTGTAAAAAGTCATTGGGATAAACAAAAAGAGTCAAAAAAATCAAAACTCATTATCTCATTTCACGGCATACCAAAACGCTATGCCGATAACGGTGATCCTTATCCTTTGCAATGTGCCAAAACCGCCAAACTACTGGCTCAAGCTTTAGAGTTAAATGCAGGTGAATGGCAACTCACCTACCAATCACGTTTTGGCAAAGAAGAATGGTTACAACCTTACACCGATAAAACAATGGAAAAAGAAGGGCAGGAGGGGAGTTCTGTTACCGTCATTTGCCCTGGCTTTGCAGCCGATTGTTTAGAAACTCTTGAAGAAATAGAAGAAGAAAACAAAAAGTTGTTTGTTGAAAATGGCGGACAGAGTTTCAGTTATGTTCCTTGTTTGAATAATCAAGAAGTGCATATTCAAATGATGGCTGAGTTAATTAAAGCTCGGTTGTAGGGTGGTGTTTTTGTTCCTCGATAATGACAAACCTTTATTGCGACCAATGGGCGAAATTACCCTCTTCCAAATTTGGGAGAGGGAAGGGTGAGTTTAAAGATTCAATTCATTTCGACGTTAGAATAATAAATCGCACCTTGCGACCCTAATGCTAAAAAAGATCACAAAGCGGTCATTAGCATTTCAATATGGTCTTTCATTCCGCACATTTGATGTGGAATCCAGTTTTTAAATATTAAAGTCAAAAGCGGTTTCGCACCGCTAAAGCTTTCGTGCGAGATACTTTTGCCAGACGTTGC
>JBFHSP010000284.1:0-3444 GCA_041591085.1 Kangiellaceae bacterium
AGACGATTCCATCATACGAATGGCTTCTAGTTTGAACTCTTTTGGATAGGTTTTATAGGGCTTACGATTATTGGTCATGGAACACTCCTTCATGAGGCTTTGCCTCTGATTAAAAGTGTCCGTTAAACTGTGGGAGGTTCACTCCGTCCCCTTTTAGGCTGGAAAAATAGCAACTCAATTTTTTGGGTAAGCTACAAAAAATAGAGCCAATTTTATGGCTCTATTTAAAGTGATTGATTCTTTGGAGTTAACAGAAAACTTAATTAAGTGACTATTTCTAATTGCAGTTAGTTTGCTCGTTCACTAGTAAGCCAGTTTCAAACGTAGGAATTTCCCAGAAGCGTTTTTCCCAAAACTTCTCGTCTCCAAAATCACCATGTTTTTGCGGCGAAGAGTCATATGTAGAATTAAATGCTTTTAGCGTTACTGCATCATCCATACCATCGAATGCATGCACAAGAACATCAAGAGAAGACTGGATATTTACTTCCGATCCTATAGTTCTTCTGAGATAGTGCTCAGGTTCATCATGATACTTATCTATCGATGTCAGCAAGGATCCACTACCAGCTAATAACCCAGCAAGGTTGATTTCTGCTACTTCAGATACCCTGTTTAACGTCAAGTTATAGAAATTAATGTTATTTTTATTATTCCTAAGAACATTCGGAATAATTGCTAGCGTATCTTCAATATTTGCAGCAGCAGCCATATAGACAATATTCGACAACCAATTCGTTTCTTCAACATAACGCTGATAACGAGATAAAAGATTGTTTAAAACAATCGTCCCCATGCTATGACCAACTAAAGTGAAATTCACATTTAGGTGGCCGTATTTCTTTTCTAATAAAGCAATTTTTTCTAATAATATTCCAATATCACCATACTGCCCATCAGTTCTGGCATTCTCATCAAATATCCCAGCCGGGTGAGCTATATTCATAGCTCTTCTTTTCATCATGTCCCACGAATTTGATGCTAAGGTACCGTTGTAAATAGAACCTACGACATATCTAAAAGGAGCAGTAGCTAAAACATATGCACTTGTTGTCTTAGTCCATGCATTTGAACAATAAATACTTCTGTTTGCGGTAATATTTCCTTTTTGATCCTGGTAGTACTGAGAAATACTTATACCCTCTTTATAACCAAAAACAGAACCATACTTATCTGAAGCTTCCGTCCATATACTAGACATAGGACATAATGCTAAGCCAGAGCACCATCTTTCTTTGTCGTTATGGGCTTGAAAATAAACTGTAGATGGGAACTCAGCAACTGTTCTTATAAGGTCTTCTACCAAAACGAAAGGTGCACTCAAAATAGCTCCTAAAAAATTTGTTTCCCTTCCCTCTCTAATATTTACAACATGGTCAGTGTAAGTGCCCAAGAAGTTTGAAGGCCAAGAAACAAATATAGGATAATGCCAGTCGATGTTTTTGGATTGCCCATCCTCTTGAATAAAACGGCCTTCCATTATATCCGCAACTTTTTTCATCCTATTATCAGTCGCAGAGTATGCATTCAAGCCACCATGAATAAACATCAGCAGATTAATCTGATTATCACCAATTGATTTATCAAGAAGTTGTTTATTGATTTCATTTAGACTTTTTAAATGCTGCAAGCCCTGACAATCTTTATTAGCTTTTTGGCATGCCAATTTCAGAGCGCCAATTATCATTCTATCAGCTTGCTCAGCTACTTTATCAGGAGCCCAAGGTTTACTTTGTTGTCGATCAACTAATGATTGAGTAGCAATATTACTGTTGATTACTGCACCATCTCTATTAACTCTGAGAATATGTGAGTCTGTAACATCTTGGTAATTTTTGTACTCTTGAAAGTTTTGTAGTTTCTGTAGCTCTGAAAGATTAGCTTTGTGAGCACAGCCGCTAATTAGGAAAAGATTAAAAATAATAGCAAGTAATAAAAAGAGTTTCATAGGCATTCCTTTGTTTAACCAGTATATCTGGCGGTAGTGTAATTGAACAAAAAGTCATCATTTACTCCACAACTCTAAAGATCATCCTGTGAATTTATGCCGTGAATAATCTTAAACACCGAGACAACAGTTTCTAAGTAACTGCAAGATGGCTAAAAAATTATTATCTAAAGATGTTAACCCTCCTTATTAATATTTAAGGTGACGGAGGGATTAAAAATTAATTCCTCCGTCACCTTTTAGGCTTAGCTATTTGTTCTTCTTGAAAAACCAATCCCTGCAACACCTAAAGCAAGTATCGCTAACGAAGCGGGTTCTGGTACTGAGGTAACTTTCACTATAGATAAATTATCAACAACAAAGTGTCCATCAGTATTAGAAACACTAAAAACAATCGAATCAAAAAGTCCGCCTGAAATGGATAATGAACTCCAAATACCGGAAGTCACATTCATGCTAATCTGATCTATTAATGTCGCACCTGAGTAACCGGCCAAAGAAATGATACCTGAGCTACCAGCAAAATCTAGCGAAAAAGAGCTGATAGCATAATCAAAACTAACCGTCTCTGGAGGAAACGCATCGGCATATTTATTAAAAGCTAAGAAATTATTCGGACTAAAGGGTGGCGAAAGTGGGACTCCACCAAAATTACCACCGGAGTTGAGCACTTCTCCTGAACCAGAAAAATGAACCCCTAGATGTGCATATTCATCTGCCAATGGCGTTTGAAGATCAAATGTTGAAGGCGCAAAAATATCATCAAAATTAATCTCTAACGCGCTGGCTGAAGATATTTGCAACCCCAACCCCAAGCAAAGCCCCATCAAACTTTTGTTCACTTTCATATACTTAATCCTTTTTCTATTATTCTAAATGGATAGGCAGCCTTGTTAAGGCTTATCATTTTCCTACGATTTAAACACTAAGATGATTCACTTCGCGCCTTTATTAAGTCTGAAACAGACACAATACTTAGCAGAAAATCAAATTTGATATCTGCACATCTTGCTAAATAACCTAACAACAAAAGAAGAATTAAATCTAAAGAAACACTGAGAATTGACCAGAATCCTTTGGTGATGAAATCTTCCTTGCATGAACTTTTGTTAATTGTCTGTTAAGCATTCAATCGTTACAAGCTCTTTGGAACAAAATGTGAACGGGTTCTGTAAAATCAATTATTCTTTTAAGGAAGGGGAAGGTAAATTTTTGCCCCGAATAGGTCGGGATTTTTTAAAGGGGACGGAGGGATTAAAAATTAATCCCTCCGTCCCCTTTTACATGCAGCAAGCGTTGCTGCAAACGGTGCTGGTGACCTGCCCCCAAAAACTGAACCAACTTTTTCTTAGTAAAGTCGGTTAATAATTCTTTCTTTCATCGTCATTTGCAACAGGTTTTCGATAGTTTGCGGCATACTCCAATGACGTCATATAGCCCAGTGAAGAGTGCGGTCGACTTTCGTTATAATCCTTTCGCCACTTTGAAATAACAGC
>JBFHSP010000285.1:0-3405 GCA_041591085.1 Kangiellaceae bacterium
ACTTAACCAAGGCAAGACGAGAACTTAATAAAGAGCATGCCGGACTTGCCGATGTTAAAGACCGAATTGTTGAATTTTTGGCCGTTGGCGCGCTAACCGGAGAAGTCGCTGGCTCCATTTTATTATTAGTAGGCCCTCCTGGGGTTGGAAAAACCTCGATTGGGAGGTCTATTGCAAATGCACTTGGAAGAAAGTTTTACCGATTCTCTTTAGGTGGCATGCGCGATGAAGCTGAAATTAAAGGTCATCGAAGAACGTATATTGGCGCCATGCCAGGAAAACTGATTCAAGCATTGAAAGAATGTAAAACCAGTAACCCGGTTATCATGCTCGATGAAATTGATAAAATTGGTAGTTCTTATCAAGGCGATCCCGCAAGCGCATTACTTGAGGTACTTGATCCAGAGCAAAATGAACATTTTTTAGATCATTATTTAGATTTGCGTTTTGATTTATCTAAAGTTCTTTTTATTTGCACTGCAAATCAACTGGACACCATTCCACAACCGCTTCTCGATAGAATGGAAACCATACGGCTTTCTGGCTATATCACCCAAGAAAAAATAGATATTGCTAAACAATATTTATGGCCAAAGCAATTACAAAAATGTGGATTAAAAAAATCCCAAGTTAAGATCAGCGATACCGCCTTTCGTAAAATAATAGAAGATTATGCCCGAGAGTCAGGCGTTAGAAACTTAGACAAGCAGCTTGGCCGTATTGCACGAAAATCGGTCGTAAAAATTGTGAGCAAAAAAGAAAACTCGATTGCTATTTCACAAAACAATGTAAAAGACTTTTTAGGCAGTCCTTGGTATCAAGCAGAAACACCGTGCAATAATTTAGGCGTGGTAACAGGACTTGCTTGGACCGCTTTAGGAGGTTCAACTTTAAATATTGAAGCCGCCATTATTCATAGTAAAACTCGCGGATTTAAGCTCACCGGAAAACTTGGCGAGGTCATGAAAGAGTCTGCTGAAATTGCCTATGCCTACATCGCATCACATCTAAAAAAATACAGCGCAAATTCGACTGCATTCGATCAAGAGTTTATTCATTTGCATGTACCGGAGGGTGCAACACCCAAAGATGGCCCTTCAGCCGGAGTAACAATGGCTACCGCATTGCTGTCATTGGCTTTAAATAAGTCTCCCAAAAAGCGGATTGCAATGACGGGAGAGCTAACCCTTACAGGTCAAGTATTGGCGGTAGGAGGTATTAGAGAGAAAATAATTGCGGCAAGACGGGCAAAAATTAAAACTATTATTTTGCCGAAAGCCTGTGAAGGCGATTACCTTGAACTACCTAAGCACATTACCCAAGGGATCTCGATACATTTTGTTGAGCATTATGATCAAGTTGCTGAGATCATGTTTTAATCAAAACTTAGCATTAAGTCGATGGAGCGTTCCATTTAAAAACTCTGTCGACTTTCCTTCTGTCACGACTCTCTCATTAGAAATAAATGTTCCTTCAATTTATTTTTTAATTCTTTCTCCTACCAATAAATCAAACTAATGTAACAACAATTACAAATTAAACACTGAAGACATCAGAGCAGTTAATCTAACCTTGAGATAACTCCATCAACCTACTAGCGTTAATACAGGTCAGTAAAGCAGTCGGCTTAAAAATTGGAAAGGTTTGCAATATAAAAACCTAAATTATAACTCGGTTAAATGAGGCTTTTTATGAGACGACTGATCAAAACTATTGCTATAGCTTTAAGCACATTAACTCTTTCTGTTTCTCTCTACGCGGAACACACTTGGAATGATTATCATTGGGCAAGAGACAGTAATAACTGGACCTTACAAGTGGTCGATAGTGTAGATGCAAACTGGCAAGCAAACTTCGAAGAATCACTGCAGAAGTGGTCAGGTGCTGGCGGAATGTCTTTTAATGTGAGCGCTGCAGATGATAGCTCCAGAACAAGAAAGCGTTGTCAAATGGTGACAGGCCAAATGCGAGTATGTAACGCCGCATATGGTCAAAATGGTTGGTTGGGACTCGCTTCAATTAACTTAGACTCAAATGGCCATATCACTCGTGGTACCGCAAAAATGAATGACAGCTATTCATGGTACTGGACTCAAGAGGAAATGAATCATGTAATGTGCCAAGAAATTGGGCATGTTTTTGGTTTAGGCCACACCAGTGAAGATGGTTCAAGTCAAAAAACCTGTATGGATTATTCAACCGATCCGCAAAGCCAATGGCCTAATGCGCACGATTTTCAAATGCTTAATGAAATGTACAGTCATCTGGATAGCTATAACAGTTATTCTGACGGAAGCTCTGGTGGTGGAGATGGCTGTAAAGGAGGCCCAAAAAAATGCGGCAATAATCGTGATTTTGGTTTAGGCCACAGAGTGTACAAAGGTGATCACCATGAAGTTTGGGCGCAACCTGAAGAAGATGGCAGCTTAACGGTTCACCATGTCTACTTAATCCACGAACACTAATTAGATTTGCCATTTAAATCGAAAGAGCTGCTTAAAGGCAGCTCTTTTAATTTGATTTAACCTGAAAACTCAGACTAATTTAGTTTACTCTTGCAAATAAGACGTTAAATCAACATGTTCAATTCTATTTACTTGGCAAACATTTATCAAAGCAGCTAAGACTCCTTCTTTGGTTTTTTCTCGAGGCCAAGCCAAACCAATTACTCGTTCAAACTGATGATTAGCCACTCTCACAAGCGGAAGCTTAGTCGTATGAAAAAAACTAGGGTGATCGGGTACAATTGCAGCCCCTACTCCTGCGGCAACCAGTTCAACCGCATATTCAACAGTTCTTATACGAGCTCGTATATTCATTCTGATCCCTAATGGCTCCATCTCACGCATCAGTGTTTTAGTAACTAAACTTGGGCTTCGTAAGATAAAATTCAAGCCATTTAAATCGATAAGCTCTAACTGACTTTTATAACTGAGCGGATGACCACTTGGCAGCGCCATCAAAAACTCATCTCGCCAAAAAGGGAGAAAGCACTCTTCTGGAGTGACCATATTAGAAGCAACAATTCGTGCATCGTAGCTTTTCTTTTCGGCATCCACCAAAGTCAGTTCCAAACCATCAACCGCATCGATCATCTCTTTTAATAAGTGACTCATGCGCGCAGCACCAAGCGCTTGAACTACGCCAAGTCGAAACGGTTGAATCGCAGATTTATCCTGAAAGATTTGTTTAATAGAGCGCGCTTGTCCTGTGAGCTGTTTAGACAAAGGATAAAGCCGCTGACCTGCTTCGGTTGGCGAGACGCCTCTAGGGTGCCGAATAAATAGCGCTTCGCCCAAATATTGCTCTAAACTTTGTATTGCCGCAGATATAGACGGTTGTGATACAAAACAATGCTTAGCGGCAGCACTGATGCTTTCCAACTCGTAAGTCGATTCAAAATAT
>JBFHSP010000286.1:0-3375 GCA_041591085.1 Kangiellaceae bacterium
GCGTTATATCTCCCGTTACGCTTGCTGGGTCAAATGTTTCATCGGACTCTTCGGCCATATGGCTTAAATAAGCAATGGCTTTTTCTTTGCTCATGGATAATGCTTCTAGCTTGCCAGTAGCATAAGCGATTTTACCTCGTGCATTAAAAGGAAATACCATTTCGCCATCTTTTACTTTAATGCGCAGTCTTTGCTCATCACTACTCAGCGTCATCCAACAGCCTTTATTATCACACACCGACTGTATGGAACCTTTGACGGTAACCGTTTTATTAGTATAGCTTTCTGGGTCAACAAGCAGTTGTGATATGGGTGTTAATGAACTCATGTCGGCACCGCTGCCAAATATTTCATCGTTCGTTGCATAGCTCCAAGAGCTTATTAAAGTTGAAATACATAGCGTTAAAAAAACTCTCATTATTTCATTCCTTTTTTATGGATAGATAACACGCATTTTGATAATGCTGTCCAATAAACAAACTGCATATATTCTAGCATGGTTAGTGGTCACTACAAATTCTAAAACAAATCATGATTAAGTATTAAAATTTTCAAACAAAGAGATATCTGTACTCGATTAACTCTGACTCTGGATGAAATTGCTCCCATGAATAGGCCGCGTTTTATTTTAGTTTCGATAATCATGGATGATATTTTTGAGAAAATTGATAAAAAAAGCTAATAGACGATTAGCCGATTCTAAAACACCTTGAATTTAAGCATAAGAATGTTTGGTAATTCTCATCATTAGATTTGTATAACTAGGCGATAGTTGTAGCATCTAAATATTTTATGGCGTGAAGTGAGTTTTTAAGATGTTGAGACTTACATAGTAACGAGGAGCAAAAGCAAATTACTTAAAGTAAAATGCTTCCTAAGTTTTTAGGTAGAATTGCTGAAGAAAATCTTTTGGGCTTTGGCGATTTTACCGTTACTCAGAATCCCTTACCCTATACCTTACATCAAAGACTTTAACCTGCTTTTAAATTTTCTATGCGCCCAATTGGAAAAAGTAGTCAACTGAACAATTAGAAAGAATTACTGAGTGCGTTAGCTAACAACCAATAAAGCGGTATCCCAACAATGACATTAAATGGAAATGTTACTCCAAGACTGGCCGCAATTGATAAGCCATGATTTGAGTTAGGTAACGCAATTCTCATGGCTGCTGGAACCGCAATGTAAGATGAGCTGGCGGCAAGAGTTGCTAGCAACATGACTCCCCCTGGAGATAAGTGCAGCAAATAGTGTCCAATGAGTGATCCAAATGTGCCGGCAACTAACGGCATAAATACGCCAAAGGACAACAGAAAGGCTCGATTGTCTTTGATATTGTTGATTTGTTTGGCTGCAACCATTCCCATATCAAGTAAAAACAGGGCAAGAACACCTCCGAACAAGCCTTGGAATAATGGCAGAACTTTTTCAATGGACCTATCTGCAAGCATTCCAATTAAAAAAGCGCCAACAATCAATACAATTCCTGGATTAAGCAAGATCTCATTCAGTTGTTTGGCCGACATAGTGTGTTTATTCTTGGTGGCGAGCATGAGTCCAATAAATATTGCAGGAACCTCTAATAATACTAAAAAGAGTACAAAATAGGCTTCATAGGGGATCTCTTGAGCTTCTAAAAATGCCACCGCAACAGCAAACGTTCCTATGCTTACGCTTCCGTAGTGAGCTGACAAGCTTGCGGCATCCATTCGATTTAGGTTGCCAAAATATCGTAAAACTGGAAATGCAAATAAAGGAGTAATAAATCCGATTGATAGAACTATTATGGATTGATAAATCAATTCAAAAGAGAGGTGATCTTTGAGCGCCATACCTCCTTTTAAACCGATGGCTAACAGTAAAATCAACATGAGTGTTTTACCCAGCCCAGCAGGAAACTCGAACTCAACTTTAAAAAGAACTAAAACAAAACCGAGTAAGAAAAAAAGGATCGCGATATCGAAACTCATAATGATTAATTGCCTTCAAGCTGGGTTGTTTTTACTTGATTTTTTGGACCCACCAATTTTAATTGCGATCGATTGGTTTTTTGCAAAGAAACTGAAGAAACCGCAAGAATGATGATGCCAGTTACTAATAAGCCAGCATTCGCTTGATTTGCAGCCAATAACAGGCTACCCAACAACAAGCAGAAAATACCGGTTCCCATGGTAAAAATGATTTGTTTTAAAGGCATGTTTACTCTCTCGATGATTAATTCGAGAATATTGTGCTTGAGTTTTTGTATAGATAATAATAGATATTATTGATGCTTTTGATAGTATTTTATCTATTCTATATTGATTCAAGTAACTCTTGAACAATCTGCCGGCTTTAATCTGAGGCTACAGTAATACTGGAGAACACCATGGGATCTCGTTTATTTGCGCGAATAGGTACTTTTAGGCAACTGGAAGTCATCTTGACCGTTTATCAGCAAAAAAGTATTAAGCTTGCGTCAGAAGTACTTCATTTGACACAGCCCACTATTTCAATGCAATTAAAAAAGCTTTCAGATGCCGTTGGATTACCACTGTATCATCAAATCGGTAAGAAACTGGTGTTCACTGATGCGGGAGCAAAGGTGGTGGCGAGTGCGCAGGATGTACTGGAACGTATGCGTCACCTTGATATGGAACTCTCCGAGTTGAAAGGTATGCAAGCAGGCACGCTAAGACTTGCTGTAGTGACCACTTCAAAATATTTCATACCCCACTTGTTAGGCCCCTTTTGCAAAAGATATCCAGGTATTGATGTTTCGTTTAACGTGGGCAACCGCCAACAAATTATTCAGCGAATGGAACAAGGTCTCGATGACTTTTATGTGTTTAGTAATGTTCCTGATCGCATCAATATTGAAGCCATCGATTTTATTGATAACCCGCTAGTAGTCTTAGCTCCTGAAGATCATCCATTAGCAAAAAAGAAAAACCTTCCAATCGAGCAGGTTGCAAAGGAACCATTTTTAATTAGAGAGCAAGGATCGGGTACGCGTTTTGCGACCGAAAAATTCCTTAATAAATTGAATGTGTCGCTCAATATAAGAATGACCATTGAGAGCAATGAGGCCATTAAACATTCGGTTATGTCAGGATTAGGCCTTGCCATTTTATCGCAACACACTTTAGCGTTTGGAGACAGTAAAGGACTGGTCAAATTAGATGTGCAGCAGTTTCCTATTCTTTCTAAATGGTATTTGGTTAAGCACAAACATAAGCAGCTATCTCCGATTGCAAAAACGTTTTTAGCTTTTCTCGAATCCGAAGGAAGAGCAGAGTTGAATGCTGAGTTAGCCAGAACTTTCAAAGATTAATTGAGTTAGAAGGTTCTGGATTTTAGGTTTTTAAGCTCAAAGAGATCGATTAAGAAAATTCTGCA
>JBFHSP010000287.1:0-3324 GCA_041591085.1 Kangiellaceae bacterium
CGTTTTCCTAACACAATATTTAAACTTCTTAACTCATCGATAACATCGCTGTTTTTACTCATTGGAAAGGGCTCCGCCCGTTGTACTGCAATTCTCGCTGAATCACAGTAACGACCGTTTTCTTCCAAAATCACAAAACCTAGCAATATCCCACTGGGCCCAAGCCGTAAATTAAATAAACAATACCCGTCTTTTTCGGGCTTATTCCAATATTGGCGAATTTTGCTTTCAATTCGCGATTTAAAAATATCAACTTCCGACATAATCGCCTGTCGCTTTGCGGCCATCACTTGTTGCTCAGCCGCTAATTGTTCGTTCATTAACTGTTCTTCAAGTTTGCGTTTTTCTTCAAGCTGCTGGTCGAGTTTTTTTTGTGCTTCAGCATTTTTTTTCTGCTCGGCTATTTGCTTATCGCGCTCGGCTTTTTCTTGCTCTTCTTTCTTTTTTTGCTCTTTACGCTTTTTCTCAAGGGCAATTTTATCTTTGCGATCTTGCTCGGCTTTTGCTTTGGCTTGCCGTTCACGCTCTACCTTTTGTTGCGCTTGTTTAACCTTTTGTTGTTGCTGATTTTCTCTACGCTGAATTTCCTTTTTAATCGCAGCGCCATCAACCGCCGTAGCCTGAATATTTGGTGCGACTTTTTCATTAGTCGGTTCAATCACATCAAAATCAAAGTGAAGCCAGAGCAAACTCAACATAAAAAGATGAGCTACACCAGAAATAACAAATGAGATGACAAGCCGTTTATTCACCAGCACTCACTCATTCTAACCTTGAGGCTCGGTCATGATGCCTACGTTAGCCACGCCGGCTTCTTTTTGCAAAAGGTCCATTAAATAAACCACTTTGCCGTGTGCTACGTTTTTATCGGCATTAATCAGAATCATGGCTTGCGGGTTTGCTTCGCGAAATTTCGCGACTAAACCGGCCACTTCATTGGCTTCTAAGGCTTGATCGGGATTGGTACCTACCGATAAATAATAATTGCCGCTGGCATCAATGCTGGCAATTAACGGCAATTCATCGTTGGATGATAACGGTTTGGCATCAACTTGTGGTAAAGCGACATCAACACCCGCGGTGATTAACGGCGCAGTTATCATAAAAATCACGAGCAACACCAACATTACATCGATATATGGCACCACATTGATTTCAGCCATGGGTTTACGGCGATTGGTTTTCATGGATCAATCACTCCGCGCTGCTGTGAGCTCGGCGATGCAGTAATCCAGAAAATTCTTCGACGAAATTATCGTATTGGTTTTCTATTTTTTGAACCGAGTGATTAAATTTGTTGTAGGCAATAACTGCTGGAATGGCTGCAAACAACCCCATTGCGGTTGCAATTAAAGCTTCAGCAATACCCGGAGCCACCATCGCAAGCGTCGCTTGTTTTACCGAACCCAGTGCAATAAATGAATTCATAATTCCCCACACGGTGCCGAATAATCCGACATAAGGAGTGACCGAGCCGACCGTTGCTAAAAACGATAAGTTGGTTTCAAGCTTGTCAATTTCACGTGAGTGCGCCACCCGCATTGCTCGATGAGCGCCTTCCATAACAGCGCCAGGCGTTGCGCCTTTTTGATTTCTCAGCCGAACAAATTCTCGGTATCCGGCCATAAATACCAGTTCCATTCCAGCAGCCGCTATTCTTCGAGCCCCTAGCTCGTTATAAAGCTTACTTAAATCAATGCCCGACCAAAACTTATCTTCAAATTGCTGTGAAGATGCCGATGCTAATTTGAGGGTGCGATAGCGATCAACAATCATTCCCCAAGACACAAAAGATAAAGCTACCAGCGATAACATGATCAACTGAACAATAAAGCTCGCATTTAAAAATAAATCGAGAATGGATAATTGATTATGCGTCACGACGCATTTCCTCCAGTAAATTTTGTGGCATGGCTTTGGGTTTCATGGTGCTCATAGTGACACACACCACTTTGATCTTACCTTCACACAATACCTTGCTATGATCCGATGCTAAACACACTTTTTGTAAGAATTCTACACTGGCACCTTTAACTTCACCGATCGTTGTGATCACATCAAGCGCATCATTAAAGCGAGCAGGTTTGTAATAATCGACTTCAGCTTTTCTCACTGCAAATGCAATATCTTGATCGATGAGTACGTCTTGATCTAGTCCTAAACTGCGAAGCCATTCGGTGCGTCCTCGCTCCATAAATTTAAGATAATTAGCATAATAAACAACACCAGCCACGTCGGTGTCTTCGTAGTAGACTCTAACTGGAAAAATAAATTCCATTTGCGAGAAACCTTTTTGAGGGTAATTATAAAAAATGTGAATTGACGCGCACTATAGCGAATTTTATAGGGCAAATATATTATCTAACGCAAAAATATTTTGAGTCGTAACCCAAAGCTCCGTTAAGAAAATAAATCGTTAGAACTTGGCGTAATGCCAAAATGCTCATAGGCTCGTAAAGTTGCTACTCGTCCTCTTGGTGTTCGCTGAATATAGCCCTGCTGGATTAAAAAAGGCTCGATTACATCGCCTATGGTATCGCGCTCTTCACCAATAGCCGCAGCCAAGGTATCTAGACCAACTGGGCCACCGGAAAATTTATCAATAATTGCGAGAAGCAGCTTTCTGTCCATAGTATCAAAACCTTGTTCATCTACTTCGAGCATATTCAATGCTTGCGAGGCCACCTCATTGGTAATAACACCATTGGCTTTCACTTCGGCAAAATCTCTGACGCGACGTAATAATCTATTGGCAATTCGAGGAGTGCCGCGTGAGCGCCGCGCGACTTCATGCGCACCTTGGCTTTCAGTTTTCAGCCCTAATATATTGGCGGATCGCATTACAATATCACTCAACTCAGCGACATTATAAAACTCTAATCGCTGGACAATACCAAAACGATCTCTTAACGGAGAGGTTAATAATCCGGCACGAGTGGTCGCTCCAACCAAAGTAAAAGGAGGTAAATCGAGCTTAATGGAACGAGCAGCAGGCCCTTCTCCAATCATTATATCGAGTTGGTAATCTTCCATGGCCGGGTAGAGAATTTCTTCGACAATTGGGCTAAGTCTGTGTATTTCATCAATAAATAACACATCGTTTTCTTCTAAATTTGTTAGAAGCGCCGCCAAATCACCGGCTTTTTCTAGCACAGGCCCTGAAGTAAATTTAATTTTAACCCCCATTTCGTTAGCAATAATATTAGCCAACGTGGTTTTACCCAATCCCGGCGGCCCAAAAATTAGCACGTGATCGAGGGCATCCTTTCTGTTTTTTGCGGCTTGCAAAAATATATCCATTTGCTCTTTTACTTGAGACTGTCC
>JBFHSP010000288.1:0-3317 GCA_041591085.1 Kangiellaceae bacterium
AAGCTATCAAACCCTAGCCCTAGCAAAATAATGGCCGCGAGCGGATCGCCGGCCATTTCTCCACACACAAATTTTGGTTTGTTTTGTTTCTCACATTCTTCACTGATTTTAGCTATTGCTCGTAACAATGCTGGATGATAGTTACTGTATAAATTTGAAACGCGAGTGTTGTTGCGATCGACCGCGAGTAAATATTGCGCCAAATCGTTACTGCCGACCGAAACAAATTGAATGCGTTGTAAAATTTCTGCTAGTTGATAAATGGCTGAAGGCACTTCAAGAATAATTCCAATTTCTGGAAACGGCGTTTTATAGTTTTCAAGCTCATTAGCAACTTCGTGATAGGCTTGGCGCAATAATAATAAGCTGTCATCAACTTCTTTTACGCTTGAAATCATAGGCAACGTAATTCGAATATTAGGATGATGCTGTGCGGCTTTAAAAATGGCACGCGCTTGAATTAAAAATATTTCTGGATGATCGAGCGTAACTCTTATTCCGCGCCAACCCAAAAATGGATTTTCTTCAACTATTGGAAAATAAGGTAGCTGTTTATCGCCACCAATGTCGAGCATTCTAAACGTGACGGGTAAATCATTGAAAGACTTTAATGCCGACCGATAAATTTTAACTTGCTCATCTTCGCTTGGAAATTGTTCGCGTAATAAAAAAGGAATTTCGGTTCGGTACAATCCAACCCCATCAGCACCTACTAATAAGCTTTGCTCAAAGTCGGCCAATAAACCCACATTGACCATTAATGGAAAGGAAAAACCATCGGTGGTTTTGCATGGTATATGCGCATCTTTTTCGAACGATTTGCTGAGCGCTTTTTCTTCTTCAATTAATTGAGTGTAATGACTGATCAATTGCTCGTTCGGTGAAACATAAAGCGTGCCTTGATAGCCATCGACAATCAGTGTTTGATCATTAAATCGAGCAATTGGAACGTTTTCAAAGCCAGTCACCGCCGGTATTCCTAAAGCTTTCGCCAGAATAGCTGCATGTGATGTAGGCGAACCTCGCATAGACACTAACGCTAAAATATTTCTTGCTGGAAATTCCGCTAACATAGAAGCGGTAATTTCTTCAGAAACTAATATTTTTGGGGTATCAAATTTTGGCCGCGAACTTTGCTCTTTTTCTAAGTGAGATAAAACCCTTCTGGCTAAATCAACTAAATCGGTAGAGCGCTCTCGAAAATATTCATCTTCCATGCTGTCGAATACTCGAACATGTTTAGCAACCGCGCGGCGCAGAGCTCCAGGTGCCCAATGGCCTTTTTGGATTTGTTGCTTAACATCTTTAGCAAGACCATTGGGCTTTAATATATTTAAATAGGCATCGAATAAACTGAGTTCATCTTTTCCTAGTGCATCAGCCATGCGTTCTTTCATAGCACTGATTTCGTCTCGCGCTAATTGGAGTGCTTTATCAAGACGCAACATTTCGTAATCAATGTTTCCGGCTTTTTTATCAGGAACTGCCCAGATGTCAGTTGGAGGAAAAAACACTACCGCTTGGCCAAGTGCCACACCAGGCGCTGCAGCAATACCCTCCACTTTACGGATCACTTGATGCTCTAGAAAAGACTCTCTTTGCTGCGCTGATGCAATCACGCCAGACAGTTGCGCAGATAACGTAATTAAGAAGGTTTCTTCTTCTTGCGAAAATTTGCGCGGCAGTTTTTGTTGAACGACCAACACACCAAGCACTTTACGTTGGTGAATAATGGGGACACCTAAAAAGGCATGGAATTTTTCTTCACTGGCTTCGGGTAAATAATGAAAGTTGGGATGGTTTGGCGCGTCATCTAAATTGATAGGCTCTTCGCGGCGTGCGATGAGTCCGACAATGCCTTCATCAAAGTTAAGATGCAGCACGCCAACGGCTTTAGGGTTAAGGCCTTGAGTAGCCATAAGAACCAGCTGATGAGCCGTGTCATCCACAATATAAATGGAGCACACCTCACTTTGCAGCGTTTCGCAAACGCGGCTAACCACAATATTCAAGGCGGATCGAATATTGGGAGCGTTATTTACGTCTTGAATAATTAAGCGTAAAGGCTCAAGCAAGCTAAAATCCCAGCGTTTTTGTTGTCTTTAAAACGCCCGCTCTTTAGTCTTGCTGATCCAAGATGATGTGATTAGGCGTTTTTGTGGTTATGCGGCCGCTTATGTTGGTGTCTGCGTTTTGCTCGCTTTTGTCGCTGTAACTTTTGCTGCTCATGCATGAGAGGCATAAGCTCTAACAGCGCTTCACGGTACACTTCACGTTTAAATGACACCACTTGTCGCAACGGATACCAATAACCCACCCACATAAAATCATCGAACTCAGGATGCGATGTAGTTTTAAAGTCGAGTTTTGAGTCGTCCGTTACTAACTTTAATAAATACCACTTCTGCTTCTGACCAATACACAATGGAACGCTGTCGTGACGAATATAACGACTCGGCAAGCGATATTTGAGCCATTCATTGGTAGAGCCCAAAATACGCACATCTTGTCGTTTTAACCCGATCTCTTCGTACAGTTCACGATACATGGTGTCATCGGCTGATTCGCCCTGATTCACACCGCCTTGCGGAAACTGCCACGAATTTTGACCAGCTCGCCTAGTCCAAAGTAGTTGACCAGATTCATTGCAGACTATTATGCCAACATTGGCACGAAAGCCTTCTGAATCAATCACTTAAAATTACCAGTTAAATTTTTATTAAAATAATTCAAACACAAGATGTTGATTTCAGCAAACAAATTCTTGTACGAAATACTTTTCAATATGGTTTACACTGCTTTATTTTAGCCAAAAGCCATTAGTACCTATGCTGTCATTCACCGAACTTCCTGCATTATCCGGCTCATTAATTGAGCTTAAACCGCTCACATTAAACGACGAAACCGCCATTGCAGAGGCTGTGACCGATGGTGAGCTGTGGAATCTTTGGTATACCTCAGTGCCATCACCTCAAAAAGCGCATAGCTACGTCAGCCAAGCATTAACAGAAGCCAACAATGGCCAATCATTACCTTTTGCTATTTTCGATAAATCCTCAAACCAACTGATAGGTTGCTCCCGTTACTGCAATATAGATTGGGTCACACCCCGATTAGAAATTGGCTACACCTGGCTCAGCCAGTCATACCACGGGCGAGGCTATAACACCGAGCTTAAGCTTTTAATGCTTCAATTCGCTTTTGAACAACTTAAAGTAGTGGCGGTAGAGTTTAGAACCCATTGGCACAATCAGCGCTCGCGTCGCGCAATTGCGGCTTTAGGCGCAAAAAAAGACGGCGTATTACGCCAGCATAAG
>JBFHSP010000289.1:0-3315 GCA_041591085.1 Kangiellaceae bacterium
CATCAATTTTGTCGTATTGCGCATGGGTACCGATGAACCGGATATAGACCACGCGATAGGCATAGTTGATCCACACGACCAAACGGTACTTGTTACCCGTAATATTGAAAACCACTCGCCCATCTTTGAGGATGCTGGCATTTCTGAAATCCTGCTTAACATCGGCAGGAGCGCTCCAGTCAGCCGCTAAGGTATGTCGATACCAAGCAAGCGTAGGCTCTTTCGCATCCATATACTCTGGGTTTTCTTCCCAGAAAGTTTTCAGTGTCGATAGGGCAATGATTCTCATAAAGTTAATGATAGTCCCAAGACGGGACTATTTCAACTGCAATATGCTGGAGAATCAATATGAATGAATATCACGCACTTATGACGCAAAGAGAGCTATGTAATCGCTGGCAGGTTAGCGAAGCGACGCTTGAACGATGGCGGTCCGAGGGTATTGGGCCAATTTACGTGAAACTGGGTGGTCAAGTGAGGTACAGGCGCGAAGATGTTCTGGAGTATGAGTCCAGTTGCTTGCGAAAGAGTACGTTTGAGGCTGTTTAAATGCCCGTAGTGGAGGACCCTCACTAGCCCGCATGTTCTGATAGTCAAATAGCGGGTTAATCGTCGCTCTTTGGCGTCCATGCCACCGCGACATACATTACATCCTGTAAATAAAAAGCCCTAATGGCCAATGAGGGCTCATTAGGGCTATTTACAAGATGGTGGTGGGATGGGACGCGGGTTCAGTTCCCTAACTCGCAACCGAACAAGTCCATTAAATACCTGCGATTAGCTATCGATGTTTATGCCCCTAACCAGCCCTAATTAGCTTGATCTGATCCGTGGTTTTGAGCGTGTATGGTGGTTACTAAATAGTCCAACACAGCATTGGGCATCGACTACCGTATCCTTGAAATCATCTCGTTAAGAACGCGGATATCAATAAGGCTACGGATCAAAGTGCCTCAGTACCGCTGATTAAGAGTTTTGGTTCTTTGCTCAATCTCAATGCTTAATTTCATATGCTGTTCCTCGATGGCGCTCATACCGACGCTAGCCATGGTCAGACGTGCTTCCATCGCGTCAAAGCGCCGACTTGAATACTTTCGTCAACGCTCTTAGTCACCGTATTTCTCGCTACCTGGAAAGCTCGGTCTGTTGGAACGGAATGTTGAGAATACCTAGTGGGTATTTGAAGAGAGTTATGATTAGCTTACCGACTAAGCTGCATGGATTCTATGTGACCTACCGAATTGCCAACGAGCCGCTAGGGCAACTGACGGCCAAAGATCCGTTAGCCAGGAAGTTTTAGGTGAAATCGAGCAAAAAAATCGGATTTGGTCACTCTTAAGCTAAAATCTTGTGCTTAGGCAATAAAAAATGTTCAGGAATTTTGGATGAAATATGCCAGCTGAGAGTATAAAATGCGCTTCATGTTTACTACACTCTTCAAGTCAATGTTGCCAGTACTTTTGTAAAAAGGGAAATTGTATGAATGAAACAATAGCATATGGAAAAAACAATGTAACTCTTGAAGAGATTCGCGGTACGCTACAGGGTTACCACAAACGTTCAGAAACACACGTTTCCGGTTATGGTGGGGGGCCTCAAAACCAGCATATTAATGTTAGTTCAACAGTTTCAACGATAAGTGAGTTTTTTATAGTTGATAAAAATGGTAAAGAGCATGATGTTTGTTTGAGGAATGCACGGGATCTAATACTGAGAGAAGGGCAGGAAGTTAGCCTGATAAAATGCGGGAGCACCTTAATTGCGCTTGTAAATCACAATACCGACAAAATTCATTTGTTGGAGTCGCGCGATAATTTGTACCAAAACAGTACAACCTGGCATTATGTATTGCCACCAATCCTAGCCATTTGGTTGCATTATTATTTTGACTTAGGATGGCTGGGATCAATTTTGTGGGCTTTAGGATTAACTGCTTTAATTGCAATATATGTTACCACGCAAGTTTTAACTCCCCGTGCGACGGCTCGTTTCGACAAAAAACTTTTGCCAATATTGCAGAGATTGCTATAAGTTTTTAAGGAAGGTCTGATCAATCGTCCACATAAGTAAATGGAGATTATAGCTCGCCAACAAGAACGATCACAGAACTTACTATTCTCATCAAAGTAGCCATCAGCATAAGCAACCGCCAAAACTGCGTTAGAAAATCGAGAAAATTGGAAGGCAATATCAGGATGATTAGCTTGGATTACTGTAAATAGTGGATGTCCATTTTTTTTTAAGTTGTACCAACAATCAGAATTACTTCGATTTTTATTTAAAGCTTTGGCTCTCGGGAAATATTGGTTGTATTTAATTGAATCTATTGTAGATAGGTCGAACTCTAGTTCAATCATAATATCGATTATTTTCTGTTCAATGGTCATTATTAAACTCCTTGGTTTTGTTCAATAATTTCACTTAACCACTGATCAACAGCTAAGTTTGACCAACCTACGGCTCGTTTACCTAAGTTAACTGGTTTTGGAAAAGAGCCATCTTTCACCATTCGGTAAAGGGTGGCGCGAGAAAGGGATGTAACTTTAGTTACTTCAGGTTGCTTTAAGATACGATGTTGCATAAAACCTCCTAAGGTTTAATGTTTTCTAATGGAGGTTTTACTTTGGATGATTTTAACTGGTGATCGTGAACAGAGATCACCAGTTTTTATTGAGCGCCCAACTTTTGATCGTAGATGCTTTTTTGTTAACTCCTTCCTTTTTCAGTTGTTTTGAAACTAAAGAATATGTTTGCTCTTTTGAATGCTTACCTTCACTACGATATTGGTCAAATATAATTTTTGCTTTCTCTTTAATTGCATTGGTACTTTTAGATATTTCTTCATGAGCTTCTGTTGTTCTAGACCTTCCTGCAAAGAAGCCTGCTTCTAGTTCTGCAATTTTTACTTGCTGTGCTGCAATGCCAATATTTAATGCTCGAAAAATCATTCCTTTAATGAAATTCCCGTACGGTATTTGTGTCTCTTGGATTTCAGACCTGAGGACTTCTATTTCTCTTAGAGCCTTTGCTGCTGTCGACGCACCCGGAATATCGTCGTGATTGGTTTTAATATAATCAACAAGGTTAAAGGTTTTAGGATACTCTTTTATTTCCTCTGATAACTGATCTTTTACCGTGTGTACTCCTGATTCTCTAAACTTTAGAGAATTAGGCAAATCTTTAGAATCAAGGAATTGGGCGAACATTTCTTCATAGTTTTCTATGGTTGTTTCTAGATTGGTTAATTTTGAGATTTGCATTAGGTCATTAGAATCTTCAATCTCGCAAGATATAGTAGATAAAAAGCTTGTGTGC
>JBFHSP010000290.1:0-3290 GCA_041591085.1 Kangiellaceae bacterium
TCCGGTGAGGTTTACCCATACCGATCCGGCGGGTTATGTGTTTTACCCAAGGTTTTTTGAAATGTTTCAAGCCGCGGTCGAAGATTGGTTTAATCACGGCATAAAAGTTGACTATGCGGCTTTGATCTTAAAGCAAGGCATTGGGTTGCCAACGGCTCATACCGAGTGTGATTTTAAAAAACCATGCAAATTGGGTGAAGTGATTGAATTTGAGTTGACTCTAGAACGGTTAGGAAACTCGTCGATGACGGTTAACTATATTGGAAGAGTACAAGGTGAAGAACGGCTCAAAGCACAGCAAGTGTTGGTGGCAATCAGTTTAGTGGACGGGCGACCGGTACCCATTTCAGACGAACTTCGTGAACGTTTGCAACCTTATGTGAATAATTAATGTTAATGGTATAGGAACATCATGGATCACAATCCTTTTCAAATAATGTTTGATGAACACGACGTGATTGGTCAGGCCGAGCAAGCACTGTTGAATCTAGAAGGCTTATGGAACAGTGATGCCGAGCAGTACCAAAAGCAGGTGCTGGCTTGGGTTGATTTTTTTCGTGTTTATGCCGATCAGTTTCATCACCACAAGGAAGAAAAGGTTTTGTTTCCAGCGTTAATGCGCAACGATCAGTTTATGGAAAGGGGATTGGTCGATGAATTGGAGTTACAACATACAGCCTTTAGAACCTATATAGCTGATGCAATTGAGGCTTTGAACAAACAAAATTATCAGCAGAGCTACCAAGTGCTTAGAACCTACATCGATGAATTAATGGTGCATATCGGTGCTGAAAACGATGAACTGTTTATCATCGCTGAAGAAGTCTTTTCTGAATCGGAGCTGGAGAATTTCTACTTTCAGTTTTTAGATATCGACAACGAGTTGGGAATGGAAAAAAAGAAACAGTATGAGCAATTTGCGCATTCGATGGAGAATGATTAGGGTCTGTTGATCTTTCGAGTTTGTTTTTTTATTGTGAACAGAATCTAAACGCGAAAGATCTACAGACCCTAATAGCCCTTTTCTATTGGTCGCTTAATTTGTGGTGGCTTGCTCGGCTAATGTCCATGGCAATTAAGCTGTTTGTTTGGTAATTGAAGCGAAGAATAATCAACAAGCTATATTGTTTTTTTATAGCTCTGTAATATTGCCTAAGGAATGAAGACTATTTAGGCGAACAATTATTCACAAAAGTCTCCCTAATGACCCCAGAAAACTTAAATTCTTTGACTCCTCGGGTAACATTTAATCCGCTTGCCGACAGTTATCCTTTGTTATATGCCTTCATCAGTGGCGTTGGCTGGTTAGTTTTATTGCCAGTCGTGCTCATCATTGATTGGTTGGTTCCTAAATTTCAAATGCCTTGGTTCGCTCCTATCATTGTGTTGGGACTTACTATAATATCTGCCCTGTATGGCTTTTTTTATGCCAAATCTTGTGGCTATGCGGTTCACCAATACGATGTGTTTTTTAAACAGGGCATTTGGTGGAAAAAGCAAACCGCGCTCAATTTTTCTCGTGTTCAGCACATTGATATTTCTCATGGACCATTAGAGCGTAAGTTAGCACTTGCCACGATTAAATTTTTTACTGCAGGCGGCATGGGCTCAGACTTGAGTATTTCTGGTTTGCCAAATGAAACCGCTGAGCAAATACGTCTGCAAATTTTAAAATATGCAGGAGATGCTTTAGAGGAAGAGTTAAAAGAACAAGAAAACGCTAATAGCCAAACTTCCGATTATCCAGCCATCAGTGAGAGTTCAAAACAAGAGTCTCAATTATGAATAATACCCACCTAAACGAAGAAGGATGGTATCGATTATCGATGCTATCGGTGGTGTTCTTTATTGGTAAAACGGTCACTAAAATTTTAAAGGATGCATTACCTGGAATGGCTCCTTTATTTGTTATTGCTTTTAGTAGTGATGATAAAACCACTATGACCGCATTAATTGTTTTAGGTGTGGTGGCTTTAACGCTAGTCAATGCCGTTCTTCAGTTTTGGTTTTTTAAATACAAAGTCGAGAAAAACCGCGTTTTAATTAACGATGGCGTTTTTAAAAAGAATCATCGTATTATTCAATTTGATCGCATTCAAAATATCAATATTTTACAGCCGTTTTATTTTAAGCCTTTTCAGTTAGTCACCTTGCAAATAGAAACAGCCGGTGCCAAGGGTAATGAGGCTGATTTGGCGGGGTTAAAAAGTGAATATGCTAATGAAATACGACAGCAGGTACTAAAATATAAAACCACGCACGCAAGCTCTGCCAGAAATGAACTCAGTGAACAATCTGAAGAAGAAAACATTCTGGCTGAATCGAATATCGCTAATCTAGCCAAGTATGGGGTATCGAGTAACGGAATTTTTTGGTTTTTTGTGATCATCGCGCCTTTTGCAGGGTTTGCAGATGAAGTGCTGGAGCGATGGTTTGATAAAGACGACTTTGTGTATTTAGCTGAAGTACTGGGCGGAGGCATTAGTGGCAATATTTTAATGTTTGTTTTGGGTGCGCTGGCTGTAATTACATTGATGCTGTTATTTTCAATTTTGGGGGCAATTTTTCGGTATTATAAATACCAATTAACCTTGAATAAGAATAATTTAAAACGATCAAGCGGCCTTTTGACCAATTATCAAGAGTCATTAAAGCTAGGAAAAATACAAGCCATAACGACACAGACCAACTTTATTGGTGTTTGGCTAAAAGTACAAAATTTAATTTTAGGACAGCTTTCAAACTCTCACGCCCAAAATAAAAAGAAAAGTTTATTTGTCATTCCTGCTCGAACAGAAGAGCAATCGAATGATTTAAAAGACAGCTTGCTTGAGGATTGTCCTAATAACATTCAAACAGTTGGTATCAGTAAGCGATACATTACAAAAACTGTTTTGCTAAAGCTGTTTTTACCGTCATTAATTTTGTCGGTTCCCGCTTTTTTAAATACGGAGTCTATTTTTGTATTTTTTCTGCCCGTTGTAGTGAGCCTGTTATTTTTACCTTTAGTGTTTCGTCGATGGAAAAAGTATCGATTTGGCATGAGTGATGGCTATGGCAGATTTGAACGCGGCTTGTTTGGATTTCGACATGTGGTGTTTCCGCTATTTAAAGTACAAAAGATTGAAGTGACGCAATCACCCATACAGCGAAGAAATAACCTTGCAACCTTAAAAATCTATTTAGCATCGAATAAATTGCAAATGCAGTATATTCCTTATGATAAGGCTAATGAATGGATGCAAGTGATATTAGGAAAAATTCAAAGCACTAAAAAGGCTTGGTATTAA
>JBFHSP010000291.1:0-3276 GCA_041591085.1 Kangiellaceae bacterium
TTAGCAAGAGCTATCACTTCATCGGCTTTACTGCCCTTGCCTTGTAACGATGCAATCACAGATTTTGCCATTGGGTCATTATCGGTAGCCAGTTGACCACTGATAGCATAAATGGTTTGTCCATTTTTTGCGGCATTGGCTTCGGTATGCACGATCATAGCAGCACCATAAACCTTTAGTCCGTTTATGGTTTGCTCTAAATGAGTATGGGATTTTCCTAGTTCATCGGTCCATTCACGAGTGATTTTAAATCCTTCATTACCGACTAAACCAAAGTCACTTTGTTTCGCCATAAAACCTTTCAAAGCGTTAACCACGTCACCGTCAGTGGTTGAAGCTAAGTTTCCTGAAACAAAGGTCGGTTGACCATTAGAGTTTTTCGCGAGCACATTAAAAGCGGAGTCGCCTTCAACAGCAAATAGTGTCGAACCAAAAAGCGTTGCGCCTACCAACAACGCGGTGTGTTTTAAAGCTGGAGACATGAGTATTTCCTCAAAATATATTTTTTTTATTTCTCCTACTTAGCATCTTTCTTTTTATGGTTGATCGATGCCATGTAGGTGCCTATCCCAACTGCATGACAGTGTTATTTTTTATACTGCAATCAACACTGAACTCTGAGAGTTTCTTATTGTGTGTTTTTTAAACACCGCGAAATCCTATGCTTATATGCTGTCCTTCGCAACCCAGTTGTATATAAATATCGCGTAAAATAGATGGGTAATATTACACAAAAAAAGTGTGCGCTTATTCACACATAAACTCTACTTATTAGGTGTATAAAGGGAATATTTTAATCTTTTCACGATTATTAATACGATAGTAAAAATTAGCGCAAGCTAGGTTGTATAGCCAACTAACTTATTAATTCGATATCCAAACCCTTCCAATCATCCCGTTTCCTCAGCCTTTATTGCTGAAAAAGTAGGCTTAGACCTTAGAAAAAATATCAATGATTGACCATTTTTTTAAAACCAGAAGAAGGCGGCTTACTGGAGAAAAAGAACCCACTCATAAAGTGATGAGTGTTTTAAGAACGCTTGACATGGTTTATCGATATCTCACGAAATCGATAAAACTTGTAAATAATCACATTATTCAAAAACGTGTTGTGTAAGAATCGACCTTTGATTAATCTTTCTTCGTCACAAAAAATGGATATAACAATAAATCTTAGAGGAGTTATCAATGTATAAAGAACCACTCGATTCGACAAGTTCATCAAATCAAGAAAGTACCTTAGGCTTTGAATTTAGGGGCGATGGTTGGGAATATTTTAAAATATGGATAGTGAATGTTTTGCTCACCATTATTACCATTGGTCTTTATTCGCCATGGGCAAAAGTTCGAAACAAACGCTATTTTTATTCAAACTTATTTTTAAACAACCAAAGCTTTCGCTACTTAGCCGATCCTTTTTCAATTTTTAAAAGCCGCTTAATCGCAATTGGTGCGTTAATTGTTTACACATTTGTGTATTTCACTTACCCCATTGTGGGGTTAGCACTCGGACTCCTGCTTATCATTTCGATCCCTTACTTTATCAATAAATCGATTGAATTTAATCATCGTATGTCTGCTTACAATAACATTCAGTTTCGGTTTAAAGGCAGCTACTTCGGTGCCGTAATGGTGTTGCTCGTGTGGCCATTGTTGGGGCTTTTAACATTAGGCATGCTCTATCCATTAGCCTGGTTAAAAATGAATCAATATATTGTTAATAATTCAAGCTATGGAACTTCTAAGTTTAACTTTACTGCAACCGCAGGTGACTACTACAAAATATTCTTCATCTGTTTGGGAACTCTCATTCCTGTAGGCGGAATAGCCTTCGCCATCATGACTTTTGCTACCGGTTATTCGTTTATTGGCGCTGTGTTAATTGGTGTGGCCTATGTCGGCACGATTGTTTACTTTATGGTGTCCACCGCAAACTTGTTTTACAGCAGTTTAATGCTCGATCCGCATAGCTTCCAGTCTGAGCTAACCATTATGGGTATGCTTAAAGTCATGTTGATCAACCTATTTTTTACCATTATTACACTTGGCCTTTATTTTCCAGCAGCTCAAGTTCGTATGACTAAGTATATAAGCTCTTGTATAGCAATGAATGCTCATGGTTCGCTTGATAGTTTCGTTGCTGCAGAAAAAGAAAATGTGAGCGCTTTAGGTGAAGAAATGGGCGAGGTATTTGACTTTGCATAATCAAAGTTGTGACCATTAAAATATGATAAGCATTAAAGGATATTATTATGATGGACAAACATCCAAGCGACATCAAGGACGCTTGGATGTTTACCCTGATTCAAATTTAGTTTCACTCCATATTTACAATGAGCATGATCGTCCCATCAAAGAACAATACGCGATGGATGATTTAAAAATTGAGTCTCGCCTTGGTCAAACCGAGCGCGAAATTGTTATTCAAGAAGATAAACTTTTTGTCTCCGATGATCATGACAGCATTGATCTTTTGTGTGAGCACACCAATCACCATCCGTTTAATTCATTACTGCATAAATTGGAAAACCATATTGGCTTGGTGGTCGTATTTACTCTTTTAACCATTGTTTCGATTTGGAGCACCGTTGTTTATGGTGTTCCCTACATGGCAAAGTCAATTGCCGATAAATTACCGACCGTTGTTGAAGAACAATTTGGTACCGGGCTCGATGTTCTTGACAATAGTATTTTATATCCCTCAGAACTTGATGAAAAAACTCAGCAGGAATTACGTATTTTTTTCCAACCTTATCTTGAAGCTCATCCTCATTTAAAACCTAAGGTCGCTTTTCGAACCGGAGTAGGTCCAAACGCTTTTGCGTTACCGCATGGTCAAATTGTTTTGACTGACGAATTAGTTGAAATGGTTGAAAACCATCACGAATTATTGCCCGTCCTATTTCATGAGTTAGGCCATATAGAACACAAACATTTAGTGCGACGCGCCCTGCAAGATTCAATGGTCGCTTTAGTAATATTGTTCATCACGGGCGATGTTGAATCTATGGATATTATGGCAGGCATCGGGGCGCTTATTATTGATTTGACCCACTCTAAAGAATTTGAACGAGAAGCTGATCACTACGCTATTAAAAAGTTAGCTGAGTTTAATATTTCAACAGACTATTTTGTTACCGTGATGAAACGATTTTCAAACTATAAGAAAGATAAAATCAGTGAACAAGATAACCCCCACTACAAAGCAATCACTGATTTTTTATCAACTCATCCACCCACAGAAGAAAGAATTGCATTGATTAAACAGTTCGACAA
>JBFHSP010000292.1:0-3274 GCA_041591085.1 Kangiellaceae bacterium
GTTTCGCTACTAAGCGAGGGTATTTTTGAATGCCACAAAAATACCCGACAAATTCGTCAGGAACGAATTTGAACAGCTTTAGCTGGCCCGAAGGGTGAAGGACAGGAAGTCCGGAATAAAAATGGCTTTTCCCGCCAATTGGCTTCTCGAAAAATCATCTGGTCGAGCAAGCGGTAATGATCATCTTCCCTGATGGCATTACCTTTCACTCGCTTCCTGCGAGTGAATTGCTGTAAAAGGATTTTTCTGCCAATCAGAGGGATTGGATTTCGACCGCTGGTCGAAATAAAGGTTTGTCATTATGAGGAACGAAGTGACGCGATAATCTATCTTTTTGTTTAATTTAAAGCGAGATAGCCACGGAGTGAAACGCCTCGCTATGACAGAAAGTTCTAAGAGAATATCGCGACTTCAAAGCTTGCAAAAACCAATTATATTTTCAGACGGCTTGAGGCATGGATGCCGAAAGCAGGTTTTGCCGAGTCAGATTACGAGTCAAAACCGTTGGCTCGAACAAATGTAATTGGATTTTGATCTAAGAGCTTTGCGGAGCAAGGGCGTTTTGGATACTTTTTTGCTCTAGAAAAAGTATCTCGCACGAAAGCTTTAGCGGTGCGACACCGCCTTTGACATTAGGTCAATTTAAAACATAATACGGCAGAAATAGGCAATAACCAGACATCAAAAGGAGATGATTTTAGTTTCGATACTGATGGCATGAAGTTCATTCCAGGAAGCTATGGTTTGAGTGATGCTTCAGTTAAAAATGATGAAGAAGTCCTAGATCACAAGCTATACCTAATAGCGAGTAAGAACTTACCTGTTGGTCATGTTGCAATTGCAGGTGAGTCTTCAAGCGGCGAAATAATCGCTAAGGGCTTTTATCCGAAAGAAAAATCTATAGATATAGGAAATATTGGTATTGAAGGATTTGTTCTAGGTACAGTTAAAAATGACATAGAATTATTTAGAGAAGCCCAAGCCGGAGCTGATGGGGTCAAAATGCAAATGCTAAATGTAACAAAAGCACAGCACGACAGGGCGATCCAATATATGTCTGATTATGCAGATAAGAATTTATATAATTTATATCGAAATAGCTGCGTTACTGCAGCACTAAATTCTTTTAATGCTGCAGGAGTGTCTAATTTCAAAACTAATATGTTTGGCGCGTTACCTCACTCGGTATATAAAGCAATGGAGTTAAATATTCCTATTCCTAAACCTTAAAACAGGAGTAAATATTTTGAAAACAAGAAAAATTGGAGTAATAGTTTTAACTATCACGATAGGGTTAGCAGTTATGGCAAATACAGTTAAATTCAAACAAACAGGATGTAACTATAACCCACTCGATAACTACTTATCATTAAAGCTAAGTAATGGTGTTTCTGAAAAAAGAGTTAGGTTTGTCGATGATGGTATTATTTTTGATTCTACAACTATTGGTATGACATACGCTAAAGACTATCAGGATATAACTTCAGTAACGTTTAAAAACGAAGATAAGACTACTGCTTATCTTGTAATAGAATTTAAAGGCGGTAAAAAAGAAGATGTTGGGATTATTGAACATACATGCCTAGTGAGTTTGGAGACATTTTTGAAAAAGAACTCAGAATCGGATGGCTTAACGGTTAATCACCATTAAATCGCTAGCGAATGGTGACAAAAAAAGTTGAGATGCTGACTTCCGCTTTGTGCTCTTTTTTCGCATTAGAGTCGCAAGATGCGATTGCCTTTTTTTTTTACTTCTAAACAAAGCATAATACGGCAAAAATAGGCAATAAGCAGACACCACCAAATGGAGAAAGAGAGCCCTTAGCAGATCAGTCATTTGGAGCCAAACTTGATGTCGTTTTGGAAACGCTTCAAGAGCATGGACAACAAATCGTATCTGATACAATTCAAAGTGCTGAAGAATTTCCGATAATAGGGCCTCTCACAGATTTTTACGGAGCTGAAGAGATTGCCGATGGTGGTTTTGCCATGGCGAACGGGGACTTTTCTAACGGGGCAAAACAGCTAGGAGAGGGAGTACTTCTCAAAAAAGCAAAGGCAGCAAAAACACTAATACGTAAAGCATTTGGGAACGGTTATCCTACCAAAAAAGGTGCAAATGGTTCTCAGCAACCTTATGATCCAAAAACTGGACGATATCTTACACCTGCAGCGAACCCAGGTTTAAAATACTCACCAGCCTCAAGTTTTCTTGGTGGAGTCGCTAATGGGTATTCAAGTGCGGCAGGCAAAGGAAATGCTCAAGGTCCTACAGTCGGTGGAATGCCTGCAAAAATCGGTTTTGCAATTGGCTATGCTATCGGAACATTCTTTGGAGGATAATTATTTTGAACTTTATGTATTTATTAGCTTTCTTTATCTTGATTTTTATTATTTTACTAGTAAAAGGATATAGAAAAGCAAGCAATAATCATTATAAATATCAAGACATTAGGTCCCTTTTGGAAGTATTGTTGAATAGAGGTCTTTTGGGCGCGACGTTAATCGTTTCAGAAAGAAAAACAAAAAACTTTCTACAATATGCAAAGTATTTTTCAGACTCTGGAGATTTTGGTATCAAGATGGACTTTCCTAAAGCGGAATGGTCAGCCGGGTACTTCAATGAATTACAAAACTTGTTGAGTCATAAAAGTATTGCTTTCAAGCTTGAGAAGCCCAGCGATGAAAACGGACTTGAATTTTTAACTGTAAACTTTAATCAGGATATAGAGTTGGCATTCTCCGTAACCGAAAACCTATTACTAGACATTATGAAGATCGAAATTAATACAGTATTTAATGCTGAGTTTGAAAATATTTCTCCGTGGAACGAAGTAATTAGGACAAAGGAACAAAAATTATTATCGAACAAGGAAGGAATACAAACTCTTAAAAGGGACAAAAATGTTTAGTAAACGTAGGGTGGGTTCTAACCCACCGATTCGATACAATGATGGGTTACGTTGCACTTCACCACATCCTACGAAAATCGTCATTTTTAGCTGAAAAAGAGCATGAATTTTTGAGATGCTAATGACCGCTTTGTGCTCTTTTTCTCCTTCTCGGTCGCAAGTTGCGATGAACTATCCTAACGTCGAAAAGTACTAAATCATTAACCCTCACCCTTCCATCTCCCAAAATTGGAAGAGGGTTATTTCGACCGACGGTCGAAATAAAGGTTTGTCATTATGAGGAACGAAGTGACGCGATAATCTATCTTTTTGTTTAATTTAAAGCGAGATAGCCACGGCGTGAAACGCCTCGCTATGACAGA
>JBFHSP010000293.1:0-3182 GCA_041591085.1 Kangiellaceae bacterium
ACACCGATACCTTTGGGGTTTCAATAAGAGGAGGGCTTACATTAACCAAAGCCATTTTTGAGTGGCGTAAAAAGCGTACTGGCAAAATTGCGAGCAACTATGCTGAAAGTATTGGTTTTTGTAAATCCTCACCTGCAATCGAAGTGCCCGACTTAGAAATTATTTTTGTGGTGGGCATTGTTGATGATCACAACCGAAAAATGCATTTAGGGCATGGTTATTCAAGTCACATTACCGTGTTAAGACCAAAAAGCCGTGGTTCGGTTAAAATTGAAAAAAATGATCCTATGGTTGCGCCTTTAATTGACCCTAACTTTTTTGACCATCAAGATGATATGGATGTGATGATCCGTGGATGGAAAATACAAAAGCAAGTTTTAGAATCTGATGCTTTTGCTCCTTATCGTGGAAAAGAATTGTACCCAGTAGATGCCAATGATGATGTGGCAATCATTGAAGATATTCGTAATCGGGCCGACTCGCAATACCATCCAGTAGGCACTTGTAAAATGGGACCTGATTCTGATCCGATGGCGGTAGTTGGTGCAAACTTAAAAGTCAAAGGCGTGCAAAACTTACGTGTGGTGGATGCTTCGATTATGCCAACACTTGTGGGTGGCAATACCAATGCACCTACGGTTATGATTGCAGAAAAGGCATTCGATATGATTCGGAATTAGGGATAATAGGAATCAATGGATTTAGAATCAACGATTCTGCCTCTCGATTTTCTAACGATTGACCTAGTCGTGCATTCTTTGTAAAAAAGCGCTAAAGCGTTCGTTGCTTGTAGTACTCACGAAAAACACGATATTAATTCAAAGAGCCCACAGAAGTGGGCTCTAAAAGATTCATAATATTAACCACAACCAGATGCTTGATTAAAATCAGAGCCAAGTTCAACTTGCACAGTGCGCTCAACAGGATGAACAGAGGCATAAACAACATTTCCGATCATTCTAGTTACAATGATGTATTCAGTAAATGTATAGGTTCGGTAACTTGGAGTGGTTGCAAGCAAGCGAATGTCTGAACAACTCATGTCAGCGTTGCTAAATTGGTCTGTAATATCTTGGCCAATGTCAGCCATAGCTTGGAGCATTTCTTTCATAATGCAAGGATTGTCGGAATAAAACGTGTTTCCGGTAAAAGCATAACCTCCTCTGCCCTTCGGTCCAATTATATGAGAAACTGGAACATTGCTGGGCATAGGCTGTCCGACGTGATCCGTTAATCCGGTTCCGAAACGGCTAGCGCCTAAATTAAGAATGGCTTCTCCGTTTACAAATTGAAATACCATTCGTCCGCCGTTGCCATAAGCCGCATCGGCTGTATTGTTTTCTCCTGTGACTATCGTTACGCCAGCATGCGCAATGTTACCAACAGTGACACCAACGTTATATTCAACTGCAACAATGTTGGATTGCCGTTGCTGAGCGATATCTAACATTTCTCCTTTTATTTGCATGCTATTACCAGATAAGAAAAAGCTGAAAGGAGAAGAGTGACCGGAGCAATTATTTAAGTTTTTTGAAATAACCGTTTGTAATTGTGCGTCGGCTTGATCGGTATGATAACCAGTGATTGCCGCTAATCGATTATTCGCTTCGGTTTGTAGGTCTTTTAATTGTGTTCTAAGCTGTTGAAGCTGGTTGTAATAATATTTCGCTTTAACAGTTGGACCAGAAAATAGGTTATCAACAAACACAAAGCTTCCTTCAATTCTACCTTGAAAACTGAATCCGAAATCAGCACCCGTACCGGTGAAAATATGACCGGGAATAAATGAGTTACTATCGTTGAGAGCACAATCCATATCATCAGGGTGACAAGCAAATTGTTGAAGATAGTTTTTAAAAAGTGTTTTAGCTTGGGCTTGGGTACAATCAAGACACGCATCATAACGCTCTTTTATGATGGGAGAATCTAAACTGAAGGATTCGAGAGATGTTAAAAGTCCAATAATTATTAGAATAATTCGATGCATAAAATAAGTTCCTTTAAATTGTTGAAAGTATATTCTCTCAATCAATCAATACCTATATCAGTGAAATTGTGAAATCCTTCATCATACAAGCTAAGTTTATCTCATTCATAGTATAACCTTTCCCGTAGCTACTACTAGAATCTGAATCGGTATGAGTCTTATATCGTTTTTAACGATGCCATTGTGCATCGTCGATTAAAACAGAAGGTGTATTATTCATGTCAACTTTAAAGAAGTAAAATTTAAAACGCTTAAATAAAACATGTAATTTCAAAGTTGATTGCCAGGGTAATTTGACTATAAAGTTGTTGCTTCAACATTGACGTATGGCTTTCGTCTAGGATTAAGCTGCGATTAAAGATTAAGTCCATTTTTATTGTGCTTGCCAGATTACGCTCGTAAATTGACATTTGATTTTGCAGTTAGAATCTTAAAGGGCGATCTAATAATCCTCAAACGGGTCTTCGGCATTTTAACATTGGAGCCTACTCGATTTGTCGGTAACTTAGCATCTCAAGAGTGATGAACTAAACATTTGCTTATAGGGAAAGGGACGCGACATGGCACTTAGCATAAATAATAGAGTAAAATTTTACTTAACAATAGCTGCAGTTAGAGAGAGAACGTTCTCAGTTTTATTAATGGAATATAGTAATAAACTCAAACTTTTAATACCTTCGCCTAAATGTTCTTAATTAAAGTCCTTGTTATATATCTTCGCGCCTTTTGACTAACTAATACCGCGTAGGTTTTCATTTTTACAAACAAAAATTGTGCATTGAACTATAGTTAAGTACACATGCTTAATACGTGAGGCGTGTTCAGTAGGTTAAAAAATGGATCTAGACATCAGAACTTTGGTTTTTTCTAACCTGGTTGTCGCATTTTTGTTAGGGCTAGGCATGATAGCTTATGCAAGGTCCTATCCTAGCGCAAAAGGATTTCTAACCATTAGTGCCGGCTTTTTGTTTATTGCTGGAAGTATGTCATTAGTTGTTTTGCCGCATTACACGTTAATACCAACAGCTATAGTCACCGCCAATTTGTTTAGTGTTGCGGGGCTTTTTTTTATTGGTTTAGGATTGTTAAAGCACTTTAGTTTGAACTTAAAGCTTTTTGTGCTTTTGAATATTGGGTTGTTAGTTTTTACCTTGGTTACAATGTACTTTTTTACTTTTATCCATAACCAAGCAAG
>JBFHSP010000294.1:0-3171 GCA_041591085.1 Kangiellaceae bacterium
TGCGTGCGACCACCACCATGGATCGCTAATTTTTCATGGCAAGTATTACAAGTTTGTTCGGTTGCAATTTGTCTGGCGCTGTTATTGTCATAAAAGCCTGAAGACAAAGAAGAACCGGCTATACCATCATTAGCCGCCACAACTTCTGAGGGGATAAAGTCAGCACATAAATTTTTAGTAGAAGCAGCAAAGTTCCACTGCACACAAGCTCGATGAACGTTTAATAATATATCGGGAGAGGCAATCGATACATTAAATTGATATCGCCATTGACCTGGCGCAATTTCACTCCAAGTGCCGTTATTTTCTGAGGTAGCTTGAGTTACAGCCACCTTACCCACAGCAACAGGATCTTGAACTTTTCGTGCTAAATCATCGATTAAATTAGGATCAGTTTCAGTAGTAAAGGTGGTGCACTGATTTTGCGAATTATTGACATCGTTTTGAGTTCTACAAATAGGATCTTCCGTTCGCGTAATATAACTACTCCAACTTTGACCCTTTGATTCGCCAGCATTCGGTATCAGTTGTGCTAAAGTAAATCGGGCATTGTTAGCGGCTAAATCAGTCAGCAAAAATTCTTTGCCACTACTAGCTTGCAACACTGACAGCGTAAAATCTAAAGTTAACCCATTATTAAACCAAATATTTTCAATCGCCAAATTTAGTTGATCATTCGAAACAATTTGAGAAACCGCTAAACAACATTCATCATCAGGAACTGTTGGAGGATCGGCGGGTGGCTGACCACCGGAAGGAGGAGGACCTGGCTCAACACCCTCTGCTCTATCGCCACCATTTTCAGCGCACCCTATAATAAGAGTTAAACTAAAAAACAATATTAAAAACCTGTTAACCGTATTCATACTTTGCCTCAACTAATCCAGTTGATAAACTGCTGTCACCGATAACATCGATATCGAATCATTAAACAATGGCTCTCCAGTTTGTAAAACATTACTCGAGCTATTAGCAGTTACACCAAAATAAGACCAATCCTTATTTCTAAAACGAAACTGTTCTAGTCCAAATTTAAGTTTCAATTCTTTATTGACTTGATAGTTTGCCATTAACTTAGCATGGCGCTCACTTTGATCGATAACTTCAAAACCATCTTCAGAATAACTAATCGCCCCACCATGATTGATATTGGAATAATCTAAACTACTTTCTAGCCAGTAAAAATTGAATGACATATCCCACACTTTAGGCTCAATCACCCAGTCAAAAGTAAAGCCGAGTGTTGCGCTATCGGTAGTAGGAGCAATTTGCCAATTTCTTGATGGGTCACTGGCTTGAGGAAGCGGCTGATTCACTTCGAAAGGATTACTTTCCACGCCACTGCTAAAAGAACGTCCCGTTTGCTCAAACTCATATTTCTCGTGGTTATAATAAGCAGCAAAATTAACATCATCACTTAATTGGGTATGGTAGTTTAAACTGTAATGAGACAAACTATCTTTGTTCAAACCAAGCTCAGTTTCCTTATAATCGTTCCGTTGAATATACCAATCAAAGTTCAGTTGCGAACGTTCACTCAACATTTTTGAAAGATAAAATTTGCTGCCTGTTTGATTACGATTCGCTAAATGAAATTGACTGAGAAGAGGATGATTGGAAAATCGTTGATTATCCGGCGTGAGATTAATTAATTCGGCATCATATAAACTGAAGTAACTGCTATCCCAATTGTAAACACTGGCTTGTTTATCAAAATACCAAACAGATAACTTTACCAATATAGAACTTGGCAATACCGTTTTGAAAGCAACTTTAAACTGATCTTCTTCGGTTGTATTAACCGATTGATTATAACGCTCTACCGCTTCAAAGTTATAGCTGAGCTCTACTCGAGTTTGACTACTCCATCGATACGAATACTCCGCTCCCAACAACTGTTTGCTATAGCTATATGGTCTGTTGTAGACAGTATATAGCTGCTCCGTAGACGCCCAAGCATCACCGCGGGTGTATAAAAACTCGTAACGGCTTCCTTTGTTTTGCCTATCGTCTAGTTTAAATAAAAAGTCGAGCCACCAATGACTTCCTCCCAAATAATGCAGTTTGAAATTAACTTGCTTACCTACAACATCACCCTCAAAATTGTTGATAGGCAATGATTGATTAGTCAAGTTTGAATTAACTGAATAATCCATTAAAGGTTGCTTGTTAGTTGCATTGGAATACATTAAATCAGACTGCACCATAAGTCTGTCAGACATTCGGTAATTTAAAGAGCCTGACAGCTGAAATAAATTATGCTCTGGCTCAGAGCTTAATTGTCCAAAACCATTAGGGTAATCAACATTCGGGTCAAATCCAAAAGTATAAGGGTTCTGCCAAGTTATATTTTCAATATCATTTTTAAAACTTGAAAAATGAGCGGCCAAACTCCAAGTGCCATCCTCAAATGGATTACTAAAATTGAATTCAAATCCACTGTGATTTTGTTTCACGGGTTGAGGCAAAATTACCGAACGACCATTGCTTGCATCATAATACATGGCAGCACCAATATTTTTTGTACCTTTTTTATCTTCATAAAAATATTGAGTTGCCATATTGACAAAATCCAACTCGGTCCAATCAAACGAAAGCTCAAAACGGCTGCGTTTTAAATCTTGTTGATAACTTCTTAGATTTAAGTTAGAAAAATCTGTGGTAGAACCGCCTGAAACCCAATCAGAAGGCAAGCTAAATGTAGAGCCTGATTGAAGAAAAGGAGTAGTTGCTGAGTCCGTGTTCACTTGAATAAAGCTTTGGTATGCCAGCTTTGTTTTATATCGATTCACCGAGCCGGCAACCCACTCTATGCTTGAAGCATCCAAACCAATATGATTCCCGCTAACCTTCCAATAGGTATTATTTTGAGAGTCAGACGATTGCTCTGCTGATTGAGAACTAAAATCGCCATAATAAAAATTAAGATCTAAATAATATCCCTTGTCACTTTCTCCTGTGTATCGTCCATAGTAAAAATTATCGCTCGATACATATGAAATGTCATTCGAGAAAAAACCGAAATAATCAACTTGCTCAATGGTTTCAATGGGGCGCTCATCGTTGATTATTTCAGAAAAATCACTTCTCACTTCTTCAGCGAAAACCGAATAAGGAAACAATAAAATACAAAGCCATTTAAAACGATTATTCATTCACTTATTCTCTTAA
>JBFHSP010000295.1:0-3161 GCA_041591085.1 Kangiellaceae bacterium
ACCCGAACTGATTAATGAGCCACCTCTTCAAATTTTAGCCGTTAACCAAGGTATGCGAATTAATCGTGCAAGTGAAGACCCAGGCGTATTTATGAGTCTTTCTTTGTCTGAGTTAACCTCAAATATTGAAACTTATTTAAAAGAAAAAGAAATTAGCTACCAGCTTGAAAGCAATGTATTCACTACTGACTGGGTGATAACTGATAACGAAGCTTGGTGGAGAAGTGTGTTCGGAACAGATTTGCCAAGGTTTATTAGAGATAAATATCAAGTGACTTTAACTGAAGGAGAGCGTGCTGAAGAAACCGCTTTAACGGTTAAACATTTGGCGCAAGAGTTAATGCCTTATGATGAGGATGTTTGGTTGAATAAACCTCTTACAAAACGCTCGTCAACAGAAATGCTTAATCGGTTTGTTGGTCATTTAGATTATATTGCTCGATTAACTGAAGCAAAAGAAGTGGCAAGATTAAATTTAGGAATCGAAGTGAAACTTGGTCAAAATGCTAACAAGAATGCAGCGTTAGTGGCTAATAGTTCTGACTTTCAAACGGTTTGGTTAAAAACACCAAAGGTACTACAGCCTTTTGGTTTTACTTTAACTGACAAAGATCAAATCACCGACACTTACTTTTTTAACTTTGAAGTTAATGAACCTGGTTTCTTCGCGAGTTTATTTGGCGACGATTCAGCAGTAGCGCTGCCTTTAACTGATGGCGCATATCAAGTAATTATCGGTGGCAAAAAACAAGGCCCAACGACCATCACTTTTATCGATATCGATGGTAATCCTTTAACTGATGCCAAAATGGCCGAGTTATTTCCTTTTTTATCTGAAGGATTCGGACGAAACGTTCGTCAAAAGAAACGCTAAAATAGGCTTTAAGAATGTTTCAGTGTTGCTCACTCGGATCGGGTAGCAAAGGCAACGGCACTTTAGTTCAAACCAAAACTACAACGATTTTAATCGATTGTGGTTTTGGCATTCGTGACCTCACTAAAAGATTAAACGAACGCGGCATAGGGATTGAAAATCTTGATGCTATTTTTGTCACACACGAGCACAGTGACCATTCTTCCGGAGTAGCCAGAGTAGCTAAAAAAAATAGCATACCAGTTTATGCTACGCGCGGTACTGCTCTACATGCATCTTGCTCAGAAATTCCAACGCTTAATATTATTGAAGCTGAAAATGCGATAATGGTTGGTGATATTGAAGTTTTTCCGTTTACTGTTCCCCATGATTCACGAGAACCCGTTCAGTTTAGTTGCCGTCATCAAGGTAAAACTATAGGTGTGCTTTCAGATTTAGGCAGTTTAACACCTCACTTAATTGAAATTTTAGGTGATTGTCATTTATTGATGCTGGAGTTTAATCATGATTTTGCAATGCTGCAAAATGGACCTTATCCGCCGTCTTTAAAATCTCGCATTGCTGGTGATTTAGGTCATTTAAGTAATCAGCAATCTGAACAAGTTTTACAACTGCTGAATGGAACTCAATTAAAAAAAGTAGCTGCAACACATTTAAGCGAAGAAAATAACTGCAAAGAGTTAGTGAAAGATATTTTATTAAAATATTTTAAGGAAGAATCATTTTGGATTGCCGATCAAACGGTTGGGACTCCTTGGTTGCAGGTGAGCTAGTGTTTTTGGCTTCTTAGAGAGGGTATTTTTGAATGCCACAAAAATACCCGACAAATTCGTTGTGAACGAATTTGAACAGCTTTAGCGGTGCGAAACCGCTTTTGACTTTAATTCTGGCTAAGGCAACGAGCAGACAGTTTTTTTCTTTTGTCATTTCGCACTTGATGCGAAATCTAGTATTTTATTGGAACATAAACTCAAGCATATAACGGTAGCTTTAGGCAATAACCGGACATCGGCAGGTGAGCCGATAATATCAAAGAGATATGGAATATTTTCATTTGAGCATTTGCATTTCGCAAATGATAGTGATTTTAGTTCGCTTTCAGATGACCAACGTATAATGGCATTGGTTAGTGAGTCAGTTTTATCGAGCTTTATAAAAAATCTTAAAGCAAACAATGACGAGAGTTTTTTAGATGCAAAAAACAATATTTCAAGAGCACAGTTTGTTTACAACAAAGGAATTGACCCGGAAAAAGATGGTGACTTAGCAAATGTTCGCTCGTCGATACAAAATGGTCAATGGATTCCTGGAGATATTATTAATATTTGGGGAGTATCTTTTTCATATTTTAAAACGGAAACACCTGCGGCTCCAGAAATTGGTTATGATTTACCAATCCGTGCAGGAATTCCTGGAGTGTTTGATCTTTTGGTTCACGAATATGCTCACACTTTCCAAATTCCAAAAACATTAATTACTCCTCCGTCACCAACCAGTGAAAAAGTAGTTATGAATGCATTGATGAAACATAATGAACAAAGAGCAGATCAGTTTTTAAAACAAGCGCAAGTCAACAATTTGATTCCATAATGAGGGACATATGCATTGTATTAAATTAAAAATGTACGTAATTCTTTTCTTTATTATAAGTGCACAATCAACTTTCAGTAGCCAGGAGACAACGGAGAGTGTTTTTAGATATGTGGCTGCGCTCACAGGAAAAGATAGGAGCGGAAGAAAAAGGTTAGAAAGGCCTTCATCGTTTATTGGGATTAAAATAGTCAGGGATGAAGATAACATTAAGGTTGACTATAACAAAATTATTCATATACACAAAGAAGATGAAAATTGGCTCTACATTCCATATCCGATACAATTTGCTTTGCCAAGAAATCTGTCGATTACAGAATGGGAGTATAAGGGTGGAAAATACATTGATCATGGAGAGAGAATAATAGAGTTACTTGGTGTAACTTTTATTGTTCGTGAGATAAGTCTAGGTTTTGTTGAATGTAAGGATGTTGAGCAATGCGACCCTAGTGTTTTCTATTTTTCCGATGAGCATGGTTTAATCGGATTCAAGAAGTCCGATCCTATTGCCGGAATACAAAGAGCGTTTTGGACAACAGGGAAGCATGGTATTAGTTTTAGAGAAGTCGGCATTAAATAATCAAAATACAGGCTAAATTTTTGAGATGCTAATGACCGCTTTGTGCTCTTTTTCCCCATCTTGTTCGCAAGTTGCAATACCAACATGGTACCTTCCAAATAAATCACTATTATTAAA
>JBFHSP010000296.1:0-3160 GCA_041591085.1 Kangiellaceae bacterium
GCAATGGCTGTGGAGGCGTGATGAGCAATCACCAGCACTTTTTTATCTTTTAATGACAGCAGCTTTTCAACTAACCAATTTACTCTAGGATCACGGCTTAACCAACACTCGGGATCGAGATGAACTTCGGGCGTGAGCCCGGCAATTCCCAAATGCATTGGTGCATCGTCTTCAGGGAAGTATATTTCTGGGCAAGCAAGCGGATATACATTTAAATTACGCGCTGGAAAATTTTTCATGGCGGCGCGGGAGTTTCTAAATAAAATTCGCCCCATGCCGTGTTGATCTATTAGGCGATCTAAACAGGCCGTTTTATCAAGTTCGGTTAGAGGATTACTCAATTCATTTTTAAAACCCACGAATTGTTGATCGGGCCATAAGGCTTCTATCTCGTTTATTGCAACCGTTTCTTCACTAACAAGTAAATCAATTAATTCATTGGCAACGCTGCTCTGATTCAATTCATTTTTAAACGCTTCTAAATCATAAAAGCGTTCAGGATCGAGCAGACGCAAACGAGCAAAATGCGAATCAATACCCGCTTGTGATGGGGTTGCGGTTAACAGCAACAATCCGGTGCTACGACAGGCAATTTGCTCTACCAATTGGTAATCATTTAATAAAACTTTAATTTCTTCAGAGCCCGATTCTTGCTCTTCATTTTCGATAATAACATCTTGCTGCCAATGCAAATGATGTGCTTCATCAACTACGGTAATATCCCAATGGGTTTGCAGCAATTGCTGTTGCATTTCGGCATTTTCAACCATCGCATCAATACTGCAAATAACCAGCTGTTCCATTTCAAATGGATTTACGGTTTCGCCGGTGTCTAAATCAATATCTGGCGATTCTTTCAATGCTTCAAAACGAGATTGATCAAACAACGCAAACTTCAAATTAAAACGGCGTAGCATTTCAACCAGCCACTGATACACCAAAGACTCTGGCACCATAATCAAAGCGCGTGACGCTCTTCCGGTTGATAACTGCTGATGCATAATCAAACCCGCTTCGATGGTTTTACCAAGCCCTACTTCATCGGCTAATAACACCCGTGGAGCAAACCGGTTAGCCACTTCGTGCGCAATATAAATTTGATGTGGTAATAAATCGACTCTTGCCCCAAGCAAACCCGCCACTGGGCTCTGCTGTAGGCGATCAAGTTCCACCAACGTCTGATAGCGCAATTTATAGCTTTGCTCGGTATCAATTTGACCGCTCAAAAGGCGCCGATCGGGTGCTGAGAACTGAACGAAAGAATTGAGCTGCAGTTCGGTCAGCTGTTTTTGCTGCCCCTGCTCATCTTCAACAAAATAAATGCAAAGGCCTTTGTGTTCATTAGCTTCAAGCACGCGGTAGACACAATCATCCATATCGGTGATCACATCGCCTGTGGCATACAAAATGCGTGAAATCGGCGCATTATCAATGGCGTAATGGCGTGATTCATTCACCGCAGGGAAGAAGATCTCGACTCGGCGACCATCAATGGTTTGCACCATTCCTAAACCAAGGTGAGACTCATTGTGACTGATCCAACGTTGGCCAACGACGATTGCTTGCTTCATAACACTTAAAAAAGGACGAATTAATTAAGGGGCGCGCATTCTATCACCGCCCCTCAAAATAGAAAGGTTTTAAGGCAAAAAACGCTTAATTGGAGCGTAAAATACTCAAAATGGCATCAGCGTGCTCGGTCACCTCTCGCCCTAGGTCGGTTAAATAGCCGCCATCATTTTGGGTGATCAGGTGTTTTTGAAACAATCGCTCAGTGGCTGCTTTAACTTGAGGGTGAGCATCGGAATGAATTTTAATTCCTACTTGCTGGGAATCTAAGCTGTAGTGAACCAATACGTTCAACTCTTCCACTATTTCATGATTAAAAGGCATGTTATCTCCATTGGGTCATTCGTCGCTTATTGTTGTGTGGCTTGGTAGGGCGATAAATTCACTATAGCTTAGCCTTTCGAATTTAGAAACGCTTTTAAATCAAACCTTGAGCCACATCAAGTTTAGATGAGATCACGTTATAACCTTGAAAAATGCCGCAAAGTCCCCCACATAGGGCTACTCAATTTAATGAATTTATTGCAGCAGCTTAGGAGCATCTTGTGGAACAGTTTAGAGGAACCACAATATTATCGGTAAGACGCAACGGCCAAGTGGTTATTGGCGGCGATGGCCAAGTATCTCTCGGTAACACCGTAATGAAAGGCAACGCTCGTAAAGTACGCCGTTTGTATCACAACAAAGTGTTGGCAGGCTTTGCTGGTGGCACTGCCGATGCGTTTACCTTATTCGAACGCTTCGAAGCCAAATTGGAACTTTATCAAGGTAAATTATTGCGCTCAGCAGTCGAACTAGCCAAAGACTGGCGCACCGATCGCATGCTGCGCCGTTTAGAGGCGATGTTGATTGTGGCCGATCATGAACACTCTTTTATTATCAGTGGCAACGGCGATGTGATTGAGCCAGAAAATGAAGATGGTGGCTTACTTGCCATTGGCTCTGGTGGCTCATTTGCACAAGCTGCTGCCAAAGCCCTATTAGAAAATACCGATTTGCCGGCTGAGAAAATTGTTCGAGCAGGGTTAAAAATTGCCGGTGATATTTGTGTTTACACCAACCAAAATCACATCATTGAAGTATTAGAGCCGACTGAATAAGCACATTTGAACATTTCGCCATTAGCGAGATATTGGAACAATCAATAAAGAGAACACCTTATTATGAGTCATATGACACCCAGAGAAATTGTTTCCGAACTCAATAAACACATTATTGGCCAAAACAGCGCTAAAAAAGCCGTAGCCATTGCATTGCGCAACCGCTGGCGCCGGATGCAAGTAGATGAATCACTGCGTAACGAAATTACCCCAAAAAATATTTTAATGATTGGACCCACCGGTGTGGGTAAAACCGAAATTGCCCGTCGTCTAGCGAAATTAGCCAACGCTCCTTTTATTAAAATTGAAGCGACCAAATTTACTGAAGTCGGTTATGTGGGCCGCGATGTCGATTCGATCATTCGCGATTTAGTCGACTCAGCTTTTAAAATGTTGCGCGAACAAGAAGTTGAGCGAGTGCAGCATCGCGCTGAAGATGCTGCCGAAGAACGCATTTTAGATGCACTACTGCCAAAAGCACGCGGCTCAGA
>JBFHSP010000297.1:0-3159 GCA_041591085.1 Kangiellaceae bacterium
CCACAAAAGCATTAGGATGAAAAGTACAGTCACCCGCAGCAACTATGAATGGATCTGCCGTTTGGCCAAACTCATCCACCACAATGCCATTATCTATTGCTAATCCTGCGCCCTGCGCTAACTCAACATTAGGAATAACGCCAATCCCAACGATGATTTTATCGGCTTCGAAGGTGGCTCCAGACTGACAATGAAGCGTAAGCGTGCCGTTTTGTTCGGTAATTTTAGTAACTGCTTGCTCGGTTACAATAGAAACGCCTTGCGACTGATGCAACTCACTAAAAAATTGAGAAACAGGCTCAGCGGTAACACGCTCAAGCACTCGTGGAGCCATTTCAAGCACCGTAACCTGACACCCAAGTTGGCGCAAACTGGCAGCAGTTTCTAAACCAATATATCCACCGCCAATTAAAACCACCCGAGCATTTTCAGTTAAGCCCTTTTGAATAGCGCGAATATCTTGATCGGTGCGCAGATAATGAATGTTATTTAAATCAGCGCCTTCACAAATTAGCTTTCTAACCCGAGCGCCAGTACAAAGCGCTAAATGACCGTATTCAAGCTGGCTATCATCATTGAGAGTAATGGTTTTAGCGTTTTTATCGATTGAAACGACTTTAGTGTCGAGTCTTAATACAATCTGATGCTTCTCATAAAAGGCTGCTGGTCGAATCGCAATTTGCTCAAGCGTTTGCTTGTTCGCAAGTAATCCTTTACTTAAAGGTGGCCTTTGATAGGGCAATGATGCCTCTTCGGTAATCACTAAAATATCACCCTGATATTTCAGTTGACGCAAACTCATTGCTAGTTGAATTCCAGCATGGCTCGCGCCAATGATGATGACTCGTTCAGACATCAATCAGTACTGCGATTCGGGCATAGTAACTGACATGCCATCCATTTCTTCAGTTACGACAATTTGACAACTTAAACGGCTGTTTTCACCTTGATTTTTAACCACCGATAAAAGTTCTTTTTCCATGCCATCGGCAACACCGGTTTTATCTAAAAAGCTTTCTTCAACATACACATGACAAGTTGCGCAAGAACAGCAACCGCCACACTCAGCTAAAATGCCATCGATCATATTATCGAGAGCGCCATCCATAACGGTTTGACCCACATCGACATCGGCTTCGAATATGTTTCCGCTATGATCTATGTATTTAATCAGTGGCATAACTCACCTGTATTTAACAAATTTAATAATTTCAAAGCGCGCTAGTTTACCTAAAACCGAGCTGTGCGAATAGGCTTAAGCACTAGAGTAGCTGCGCTCAAAAATCTTAAAATCAATTTTAAAATTGCACCATTTTAATGCAGCCTCATTAAATGCACTAATTTAGTGCATTATTAGGTGTTTCCGAAATTATTTTCTATACTCTGGGTCACTTTTTATTTCGGTTGATTGCGGCTTGTAGCGAGTTTTGTCGCAATTTCATCATAAAAAACAAACTGGCACACTGTTTGCTTTAAGCGTGTCAACAATTAAACCCTGGCATTTGTTCGGAGAATCGCATGTCTATTGAAAACGTATTACAAATGATTGCAGACAACGAAGTAAAGTTCGTTGATTTGCGTTTTACTGACACCATTGGTAAAGAGCAGCACGTGACTATCCCAGCACGTTTAGTAGATGCTGACTTTTTGGCTGAAGGTAAAATGTTTGATGGTTCGTCAATTGCTGGCTGGAAAGCAATCAACGAATCTGACATGGTATTAATGCCTGATACCACAACAGCTGTTATGGACCCCTTCTTCGAAGATCCTACGCTTATTATGACTTGTGATATTTTAGAGCCTAACACCATGCAAGGATACGATCGTGATCCTCGCTCTATAGCACGTCGTGCAGAAGAGTTCCTAAAAACCACGGGTTTAGGTGATGAAGCCTACTTTGGTCCAGAGCCAGAGTTCTTCTTATTTGAAGACGTACGTTTCCATACTGATATGAGCAAATCTTTCTTTGAAATTGATTGTGCCGAAGCCGCTTGGAACTCAGGTAAAACTTATGAAGAAGGTAACTACGCTCACCGTCCACGAGTAAAAGGCGGATACTTCCCCGTCCCACCCGTTGATTCTTCACAAGACATTCGTTCACAAATGTGTGAAATCATGGAAGACATGGGCTTAGTCATTGAAGCGCATCACCATGAAGTAGCCACCGCTGGCCAAAATGAAATTGCGACTCGCTTTAACACCCTAGTGAAAAAAGCCGACGAAATTCAAAAATACAAATACGTTGTTCATAACGTAGCCCACGCCTACGGTAAAACAGCTACTTTCATGCCTAAGCCATTAGTTGGCGATAACGGAAGCGGTATGCACGTTCACCAGTCTTTCAGCAAAAACGGTGAAAACATTTTCGCAGGTAATAAATACGGCGGATTGTCTGAAGAAGCGCTTTACTACATAGGCGGTATTATCAAACACGCTAAAGCCTTAAACGCTATTGCTAACCCGACTACTAACAGCTACAAGCGTTTAGTACCTGGTTATGAAGCGCCAGTTATGTTGGCTTACTCTGCAAAAAACCGTTCTGCATCATTACGTATTCCACACGTGCCTTCAGCTAAAGGACGTCGTGTTGAAATCCGCTTCGGTGATCCAGCAGCTAACCCTTACTTATGTTTCGCAGCCATGTTAATGGCCGGTATTGATGGTATTAAAAATAAAATCCATCCTGGCGATGCAATGGATAAAGATTTATACGACTTACCACCAGAAGAAGCGAAAGACATCCCAACCGTTGCTTCATCATTAAGCGAAGCGTTAGACGCATTAGATAAAGATCGCGCATTCTTAACTGAAGGCGGCGTTTTCTCTGATGACTTTATCGACTCTTATATTGCGCTTAAGCGTAAAGAAGTTTTGCGTATTCAAATGACTACGCATCCGTTAGAGTTTGATATGTACTACAGTGTGTAAATAATCACTTTTTACATGACACTTTAAAAGCCCGGTTTTTCCGGGCTTTTTAGTTTTAGCAGATTCAAAATCTAATATCAAGTTGAGAACTCAAGGGTAGAAAAGAGCACAAAGCGGAAATCAGCATCTCAAATATTCAGGCTCATTTTCTGTCAAAAAAGACGATTTTTGTAGTTGCGGGCAAGTGAAGGGCAATACCACCACCTATTTGTTTTTTTTATTATCTACCGC
>JBFHSP010000298.1:0-3007 GCA_041591085.1 Kangiellaceae bacterium
ACTAGCAAAATCTTCGTCAGCTCTAAATTGGATCAATCGACATTGGCGCAGACGATTAAACAATTTTTTTCTATCGGTCAGTTTTTCCGGCAAGCTACGTTTTAGTAAGTTTTTCATAGCAATAGATAAAGATTCAAGCGACTCTAACGCAAAGCCATTGTCGTCAATTTTTCCTTCACGTAGGTTTTTATCATATTGGGTTCTTAATACTAATGAGAGTGCCACTTCGTTCTGAGATAAACGTCGTCTTAAGCTGCCGCTATAGGCAGAGTCTTGTGCTTCTTTAATTCCTGGAATTTCCGCGCCAGGTGGAAGTAAACGTACAAACTGAAATTGACGATCATGCAAAATTTGAATATGAGCAACAGCGCAATATTCTTGTACGAGTTCTTCTACGCGAACAAAGCGATCATACAGTTCTTCTTCTACCGCACTTTCAATACGACCTAATGTGCCATAGTTAAAAAGACGTACAATTAACTCTTGAAATTCTTCAATAGATAATCGTTTATCTTTTAGTTGCACTTCAATTTCTTTAAATAAACTCATCATTCTTTCTAATAATTTATAGTTAATAAAACCTTTAGGTTTATTGAATTTAATCGTCTAGTTTTTCGACCAGCTCAATACTGAACTCATCCGAATAAAAATAGTCATCACTTACACGACGTCCGGTTTGTTCAACTTTAAATTGAAACTCACTCGATTGTCTTCCAGCGGAACCCACTTCAATCGCATGCGCTTTAAACAGCAATTCTCGTGCGCTAGTAACAGGTATTTCATGGCTCATCACTTTTTTACCAGACGCCATGCTTTTTAATATGTGGTCCGATAAATCTTGATTACTTAAAGCAAAAGCGCGTTCAACCGCTTGGCGAACAAAAATTTCTTTGCGAGTTTCTTGGTTGAGTGACTGTGATGATTCGGCACGAGAATCCACCACCCGTTTGATCGCTCTTTGATGAAGCTTAACTTGCTGCGGATCATAAAAACCAATTGACAGCTGTGCCAATTGCTCACCGGCACGCTTTAGCGATTGCTCTATTTGATTTTGACTTCGTTGACTAAGCTTTTGGCAAATTTCAGTTAAGTTATTTTGCGCGCCATGTGAAGCAAAACTAAGCTGACGCATAATGATATCAGCACGCCTAGTAAAGCCATGTAAGGCTTGGCGTAATGCCGGTAACATAATTTCACTGGCGCGATGAATACGCTGTTCAATTTTGGTTAAAATGCTTAAATAAACCGATGATTGAGTCGCGGTTTGTAATTCAGGTGCAATTTTTCGTAATAAGTTTTCTGCTTCTGCTTTAAAATCATTACGTTTACGCCGGGCTTTATTGATTGATTCTTGAATTTCATCACGCCATTTTTCAACACTGTCTGCCGATAATCGAATGGCTAAGTCTGGCATAAAGCGCTTTTCCATAAATTCAAAAAACTCCGCGCTGGCTTTCTCAACGAGTTGTTGCGATTCGACTTCTTGTACCAGTTGTCGTTTACGTTCATCAAGCTCGGCAATGGTGTCACTAAAATCTGAAATAATTCGCTCAGAATACTCATAAGCATCGAGCAAATCATAGACATCACCTTGATCAACAAAGGCTTTTAATGCATTACGAACATTACGGGTATTTCGATGGCGCGTTCTAAATGCAGCGCCACTGCTTTCAACCATAGCTTGAGTGAACACCCTGCCAATTCGAGTAAAGGCATAACTACTTTGTAGGGTGGCTTCATCCACCTGCTTTTCGAGCCAACCATATTCAATTAAAGTATTTAAAATCCAATTGGCTTGTTCTCTGTCGCTACGATATGGTGAAGAATCGTCATCACTGTCACTCATAATGGGAGTTCGGGTGATGGTTTCTTGAAAACATTCAATTAATTTATCGCGCGAGTTTAGGCCATCGTAATCGGTCGATCCGGTATAAAGTACTGCATAGAAAGACTGTAAACACTGAGCAATTTGCTCACGGTATTTACTGATAAAAGGACGGAAAAAATCGGAGTGACCTTGCTCAAAAAACATGCAAAAACTTCATTAATTGATTAAAAAACAATCTTTTATTTAACTCAATGAGAATAGCAATGTATCAGGTTCGATCATCCTTTGCTGTGTTTTTTTTAGATTATTTTTAGTCGAATTTTTAGCTGTTATAACCTGCTAGGTTGCCATTAACTAACCACCGTTTTTTCGCCTAGTTTCTAGTCATCACGTAAAGCTCAAAAGCGCCAGTCGTGTCATTGCGTTTATGATAATACAGCGATCGCTCATCAGGCGAATAGGCCGTACCCTCTATAAAGCCCGATAATCCGTCCACTTTTTGAACATTGGTAAATGACTCGTTAATGCTGTTGCGAGTTGCCCGGAAAAACTCAGTGGTTAAGTTACTCAAGTAAAGTCGAGTAAAAAAGAGTTCAAGCTGATCAGCTGATATAGCGGGCGCGTATTCAAGATCGGTGGTGTTTACATTAATCAAAATATTGGTGCTATTCACATCCCGAATAAACTCAGATCCGCTTTTTAATGCGATGGCAATATTGGCATCGTCAGGGAAATTGTTGCCGCCGCGAAAATCACCATCGTTAAAGTAGGCGGTATTGCCATCGGCACTGATTTCAATATCAAAGTTTAAAAAACCGTTCATATCTATTGCTAGTCCGGCGGCGGGAACGACATTATTCACAGTGCTGCCATCCCAATCCCCAACGTAAATGGTGTGATAATTAGAAGGCGGATTGTAAAACGCGGTGGTAACAAAATAAAAGTTTCCAGCGCTATCCATGCTAGGTGCGCCTTCAACGGCCGAGGTATTAACCGATGGCAGTGCGCCTTCGTATTGAAAGGTGGTTAAGTTAACCATTGAGGCATAGAAAAGATCTTTGTTAGGCCCATTGTTATTAAAAAACAAGGTTGTACCATCGCGACTGATAAAGGGCTCCATAATGTCACCGCTATAACCTATGATAGTAACGCGTTGATGATTAGAGAAAGCGGTGTACA
>JBFHSP010000299.1:0-3001 GCA_041591085.1 Kangiellaceae bacterium
CCACCAAAACCTTATCGAAAGCTTACGATATGGTATTAAATGGCTGTGAAGTGGGGGGTGGTTCGGTTCGTATTCACAATATGGAATTGCAGCAAACCATTTTCGACATGTTAGGCATTGAAAAACAAGAAGCCGAAGAAAAATTTGGTTTCTTATTGGATGCATTAAAATTTGGTTGCCCACCACATGGTGGAATCGCTTTTGGTTTAGATCGCTTAGTGATGTTAATGGTGGGTGCGTCATCAATTCGTGATGTGATCACCTTCCCTAAAACCACAACTGCAGCTTGCCCATTAACCAATGCGCCTTCACATGCTGATGCTGCACAGTTGGCCGAGTTAAACATAGCGGTCGTGGCAAAAGAAAAATAGATTATTTTCATTTCTTGAAATGACGAAGCCGTGATGAAAGTCGCGGCTTTTTTGTTGTAAATGAGAATGCTTGAATTTCCCTCTTGGGGATTGTTAAAAATACCGAAACTCATAAATTATTATTCATGGACGGTTCAGTTTCATCCTTATAAACTGCATTCGTTTTTAACCATAATGGATCTACAAAAGGAAATACCATATGAAAATTAAAGCGTTAGCATTAGCGGTTATCGTATCAACAGGCGTTATGGCTGAAGAGTATCAAACTTTTTTTGAAATCGATTACTCTAAGTTTGAAATGGGAAATCAGTCCGATAATGCTTTTGGCCTTTCTGGCACTTATTATTTTGATCCGCAGGCAACCGAAGGTCCTTTGTCTGAATTCTCGTACGTCAATACTTCAGGGTTTGTAGGAGCGGCGCTTTATAATAGTGACGATTGGGACACGCAATATGTTGTTGGAGAGTTCTTCGTAAACAATTTTATTTTGGGCGCAGCCTATACACGAGCCGAGATTGCCAACTTTAGTGCTAATTCAAAAACGTATAAATTGGGCTATTTGTTTTCGGATGACTTAGTGGTTTCGTTTGAAGCTGTTCGTCCAAGCGAGGGCGATGACGACCAAAATATCGTTACCGCACAATACTCGCATCGTTTTAATCAAGGTGACTATATTGGCTTTACGGTCAGAGCAGACGATGATGACTACAGAGAATTATCGAGCAAATACTTTAAAACTTTGCCAACAGGTGACTATGTAACTGCTGAAGTCACTTACCAAGATTATGGCTCAGACGATATAACAACTCTTGAAGGTAAATATTTCTTTGGTAAAACAACAGGAATCAGTGCCATGATCGACAGCGAAAATAATCAAGGCGTGGGTTTTGAGCATTTTTTCACCAACAACTTGGCGGTTAATGTTGATTATTTAAAATATGATGATTTTGACGCAAACGAATTATCGGTATCTTTAGTTGGTCAGTTTTAATTTGTAAATATTTTCAGCTTGCTGACTTAGAAAGGGCTTCTTAATGAAGCTCTTTTTTTATGCCGTTTATTCCTGCCTGACCTTAAGCCAATCCGTGTATACTAGATGACAATTACTGACTCTAAACATAAGAACTGGCTATTTAAGTGTCGATTATATTGGGAATTGATCCCGGCTCACGCATTACAGGTTTTGGCATTGTAAAGTCGCAAGGTAAGCAGTTGTCTTATGTGGCAAGTGGCTGCATTCGGATTAAAGACGGAACGCTCGATTACAAGCTACAACAAATATTCGATAACTTAAGTGAAGTGATTAGACAGTATTCACCCGATCAAGCGGCGATTGAACAAGTATTTATGGCTAAAAACGCCGACTCGGCATTAAAACTTGGCCAAGCCAGAGGTGTCGCCATTGTAGCCGCTTCTTCCCATGCCTTATCGGTTGCAGAGTATTCGGCTAGGCAAATTAAGCAAGCGGTTGTGGGTACTGGCGCGGCTGATAAAAGTCAGGTACAACATATGGTCACGCAATTATTGCAATTGTCGGCAACACCGCAAGTGGATGCCGCAGACGGTTTAGCCGTGGCTATCTGTCATGCATATACATCTCAGTCATTAATCAGTCAGCTGGGAGCCACAAAAAGAAGAAGAGGACGAGTTCGTTGATTGGTCGATTAAAAGGCGTACTAGTAGAAAAGTCGCCACCCGATATTTTGATTGATGTTCAAGGCGTCGGTTATGAAGTGACTGCGCCGATGACTACGGTATTTGAACTGCCAGACGTTGGTCAGGAGGTTACTGTATTCACTCATTTGGCGGTCAGTGAAAACGCTCATCATTTGTATGCGTTTGCCACCAAGAAGGATCGATCGCTGTTTAGAGAATTAATTAAAGTCAATGGAGTTGGGCCAAAACTCGCTATTGGCATTTTATCGAGCATGAATGTAGATGAGTTTGTCAGTGCGGTGCACGCTGGTGATACCGCAGGGTTGGTTAAACTTCCAGGAGTTGGCAAAAAAACTGCTGAAAGGCTAGTGATTGAAATGCGCGACCGCTTAAAAGATTGGGCCTTAAGTACCGGAGCTGTTCTGAAACAAGCAGAAGTGCAAAGTGGTGTTGGACAAGATTTACAGCGAGAGGCCGAAAGTGCGCTCATTGCTTTAGGCTATAAGCCGCAAGATGCTGCCAAAGCAGTTAGCCGAATTAAAGATGAAGTAAAAAATAGTGCCGAGCTGATCCGTTTGGCACTGAAGAATATGGGTAAGTAACCATCCCCGCCCCCTGACCCCCTCCCTCTGGAGGGGGAAATAATAGAATGTAATAATTTTGAATGGGTACAAGGAGTTGAAAGATTTGGGCTACTCAGTGGGTACTTCTTGATCCCTCTCCTAATGTAGGAGAGGGCAGGGTGAGGTAGATGAAATGAGTATGAACAACCATCCCCGCCCCCCTAACCCCCCTCTCTCTGAAGGGGGAATTAATAGAGTGTTTTGCTTTAAAGTGAGTACAAGGGTTTGAGTAAAATTAAACTACTTAGAGGCATTTTTTGAACCCTCTCCTATGTTAGGAGAGGGCAGGGTGAGGTAGGTTGTTTTTTAAACAAAGGAAAGATATGGACGTATTAACTAAGCGCGCAAAGG
>JBFHSP010000300.1:0-2994 GCA_041591085.1 Kangiellaceae bacterium
AGCTTGCCGGAAAAACTGACCGATAGAAAAAAATTGTTTAACCGTTTACGCCAATGTCGATTGATCCAATTTAGAGCTGACGAAGATTTTGCTAGTGGTGATGCTTGGATAAAAATCCACCCAATGATTGTGACCTTTATCAGTGAAGAGGTGATTTTAGGCTTAGAAGAAATGACTGATCCTGACAATCAAATTGAGCAACAATCTCAAGCGATTGAACAAAATGATGCCGATATTGAAGTAATAGAAGACAACGAATAATCACACGAACAACATCTCAATAAGTTGAACGACCATGTATTTAAAGAAACTGATTTTAGTAAATTGGGGTAACATTCCAAATATTGAAATGGAATTCGGCCCATTGAATTTATTTTCCGGTGGAAATGGTTCTGGCAAAACCACGGCTGCTGATGCCATACAAACGTTGCTAACGGCAGCTCATGAAAATTTATTTCAATTTAACCCAGGCCAAGATGAAACCACCCAAAAAGGAAGAGGTGGCAAAAAGGTAAGAACCTTAGCTTCTTATGTACTTGGGTGTGACGATGGGAGTTATGCTCGTCTTAATCCAACCGACGGGTATTTGGTAGGTATTTTTCATCCAACTGAGAAAGAGCAATCAACACCTTTTGCTGCAATGATAGCGGTACGTGCTTTTATCGAAAGAGCCGGGCAAAACAAATTGGCTAAACAAGACCAGTTACAATTTTATATAGTAAAAAATCAGTTTGATGATAATGCACTTTCGCTCAATCACTTTATTTTTGATTTAGGTGAAAATAAAAGTGTCTTAACTATTGAAAACTTACATACCTCTCTTATCGGTCAGTTTGGCAACCCTCAGGTTGAAAAGTACGATACTAAACGCGCATATTTACGTCGTTTGTATGGCGCGCTCAGAGGGCGTAAAGATGCCGTTTCAGAGCAAGAAGCTTTAAATGCCGCCAAAGCGTTTTCAAGATTTATGGCTTATAAACCGGTGCAAAGTATTGACCGATTTGTTTCAGAAGAAATTTTAGAACGTAAAGATTTAGGCGAAGCAGTTCGTTCTATCAGTAGCCAATTAAAAACCATTCATGCCATGGAAAGAGATTCAGCCAAACTCATTCAGTCGATTGATGTATTGAACCGATCTCAAGACATTGCCTACGAATATGCCGCCAGTTGGGGTGAGTTGAAAGTTCTTCATTATCAAGCGGCAGCACTTAACTATAAAGAGCGCCAAAAGCAATATATTGTAAATAAAGATCAACAAAAGTTTTGTCAACAACAAATAAAACAACATGAGGCTGATATTGAGCTCACTCGAGAGCGGCGCGAGCAGTTACATGAACAGCGCGTAGCCCTAGAAGCGCAACGATTAGGTGTAGCGGCTATTCGAGAAAAAGATGAGTTAACCAAACAAATAAAAGTTCAGGAAAAGAATTTACAGCAACTCGCACAGCAACTGTTAACAGAAGATAAATCGGTAAATGTGACTAAACATTCATTGTCAATTATTCAGGAAAGTTTAAAAAATACTGCGTTATTGCAGTCTTTACCTGAACTTGTACAGGGCGACTTAGGAAAACATCAAAAGCGTTTACGCGAGTTTTTAAATAACGATCCTATCAATATTCAAGCGCTTCTCAGTAAAGAATTACTGAATGATATTACTATGCTAGAAAAGCAGCTTGATGCGGTAAGAAGCATGCAACAAGCACAGCATCAATGGTATCAGGCTTGGTATGACAAAGATGAGCAGCAAAAAAACTTATTTCAACGAATAGCCGACAAGAAAACGCGACTATCTTTAGATATTGAACGCGCTGCCAAGGAGCAAGAGCATCAACAAAAGGATATCGAACGACTACAACGCCAAGAAATCAGTTACCCAGACTACATATTAAAAGCCATTGAAGCGATTAAGTTGGAGCTGCCTAAAGCTGAGCCTCGCGTGTTGTGTGATCATATAGAAGTGATGGACAGTGAATGGCAAGCAGCTATTGAAGGTTATTTAGGCGGCGCTCGTTTTTCCATAATTGTTGAACCGGAATACGAAGCCGATGCAATCCGTTTAATTCGTCGCCTGCCCGGAAAAATCAGTAAAGCCAAAGTCATTCAAGGTGAAAAAGCGGCGCAAGATGCCGCTCGATTATCGTTAGAAAAGCAATCTATTGTTTCGGTGCTAAGCTTTACCCATGCCACTGCGAAAAATTATTTAATCGCTTCTTATGGTTCAGTACTTAGAGTCGATGATGCTGATACCTTACGATTAACTCGACGTGGTGTAACTAAACAGTGTTTAGCCTCAGGTAATTATTCGTTATGGCGCTGTGATATTAATGATTCTGACTTGGTGTTCGGAGCCGCGGCTCGAGAAAAAGCGTTGGTTGCAAAACTTAGCGAAGCCGCACGATTACAAAATCAATGGCAACTCAACCATGATCGTTTTATAGCGATTAACAAACTGCATGAAGCCATAGAAGCCGTCGCTCCTTTTAATATGGCCGATTGTTTATCAGATATTTTATCGTGTCATCGTCAACTGCAAAAACTAGAGAATCTGATTGAGAATTTAGACTTGGGTGATAATGAACAATTAGAATCCAAGCTTAAAGAATTTAAAGTGCAAGAAGAACAGTTGCGCCATCAAGAAGAATCTTTAATAAAGCAAATTGGTCAATTTGAAGAAAAGCTTTTAAGTTTGGGTAAGACCATTGCACGTTTGGCGGATGAACAAGAAGCCACTCAAGAAAAACTGGAAGCATCAGAACAAGCACTGAAAGCGGTAGCAGAATATTGGTCTGACTTTGATGATAAAGCAAGACTTGAGCAAGCCGATGCCATGTTAGGCCAAATCGATCATAAAATCATTGAACAACAAGTGATAGCATTTGAGCAGCAGCTTCATGCAAATGAGAGGAAATTAGAAGAGCTGATTCGGTCGCACAATCAAATAGCCTTACCGGGAGATGGTATTTTATACGACGCTTTTACAGGAGATTATGA
>JBFHSP010000301.1:0-2994 GCA_041591085.1 Kangiellaceae bacterium
AATCAACGCTCTCTTCAAAAAACACTTAAAGAGACTAGTGCCGAAAATCAATTAATCATTTACGAGCTAAATATCGAGCAAAAAAATTAATATTCAAACAAACTAAAAAGTTATGGATGCCCCTGTTTTTTCCTGTTTTTTTTGTTATTAATATAATAACCATGAGGCATCAACAAATACCGCATGCTCCGAAGCAATAAGAACTAAACAAAATTCATTTTCTAACTCGAGAGGCTCTGGAATATCAGAACTTTTTGAGATTAACTTATTTGAACTCATATAACATACTACATTTCGGAGCAGATCATACTCATGATCAAAATAAGAATAAACTTGAATATTTTTATCACTAACGTCTATATTAAAAATTGAGTTTTTAGCTTTAAATAAAACCCAATTAGCTCTTTGAGTATTCTCTATCTCCGATCCTAATTGTCCCAAGCCTCTTAATATTTCAATATCGTTTTTCATTTTGACAGCACGAATCCACGAATTTGAAAACGATACCAAAGAGTCTCTAGTTTTGCCTTTTACCTCATTTAAGAACTCTTCGACCGGATAAGACTGAATAAACTCAAATTCAACATCAGAAAGATATATTGCATACGGCTTAATCTCACCCTGTTTTCTAATATGAACAATTCCTTTTATTCTGATTGGCCTTTTGTGCCCATACTCCTCTCTTTTCACATAGTAATAATGAGGCAGAATCAACCCTATACCGTAATCTACCTGATTTAATAAACAAAACTCTTTTGATGGGTAAATTAAAATCAAATCTTTTTTAGCACAGTAAACTCCACTTAACTGAATTTTCTTATTCTCAAACTTTTCAGGACTGCTAAGTACTTGAGTTAAAGATGCGGAAAAAACATCAATGGAAAAAAATATTAATGTAATAAATTTTATAATTTTCATTTGATTACCTAGTGAAATTTTTTCAGTTTATTTCTAACGCTACTTGCTATATGAGCGCTGGACAGATTATCCCCGTGTTTACTTATTAACTCATTATATGTTCGCTCAACTTTTGAATTTAATTGACTGCTTCCACCATAAATCGTCCGAACTTTGATTTGTCCATTTATTCGTTCAACTACCATTATTCGGCCTTTTGGAGTATAAATAACATTTGGCACACCAGCTTGCTCTACTACCTGATGATCTTGTGGGCCAGGCAGCTCTCTTCCTAATGTCTCCAACTCATTGCCTTGTTCAACATGTAAATGTGCAAGAGCTAAATCACTACCATTCACTGTCACTGAACAAGCATCCCGAGTGCAACCTTCAATAGATATACTTGTTGTGCTTCCATCTTCTTTTACACTAAACCACTCTTCTGTTGGAGAGCTAGCATCTGACATGCTTTCTCTCATTTCAATTACTTTTTTTTCTGCAACTTCATTTAATACTACATCTTTCTTTCCAGAGTGCTCATTCATAGCTGTTTCAGTTGGCGTAACTGACTCTTCAGTTTCAGTTCCTCCAGTAGTTGATATTGATGCTTGGTTACTAACGCAATCCGGACATCCTTGATTAGCTTCAGCGTCTTTTTGATTAACCTGTTCTTGAGATCCTATTTCAGTCTTTTCAGTAGTTTGATTAGAGACATTGACAGACGTCTGACCTTCAGAACCGTTATCAATTGCAGAACTACTTAAGTCTGTTACTAATATATTCATACAGCCTGTAGCGACTCCACTTCCACGTTTACACATTGACCCATCTGCTTTTTCAGCTTTATACCCACTGGGGTCAGTCCCCGCCAACGGATTATTCATAATGTACGAATACGGATTCATACTTTGTGAATTGCCCGGCTCTTGAATGAAGGGATCAACCGACAAGAATCTTCCCAAGTTATAATCATACGCTCGCCCGTTCATATGAATAAGCTGAGAATCATCTAAATGTTCATGATCGGTAAAGCCTCGATCGGTTTCGTTGGATGCAAGCTTCGCAGGATTTTTATCGATTAATCGACCATCACGCGGTTTGCCAAACGCATCAAAACTATGGTGTTCTAAAACATTACCAGCTTCGTCGGTAATAGCGGTTGTGGAACCTAATCGGTCTTTATGAAAATACCGCATTTTCTTGCTGGTATTGCCGCTGCTTAAAATGCTTTCGGTATGAACCCCAATATCATCAATGTAGCTTTTTCGCTCTGTTTTACTGGTTGTTTTAATCAACTCGTATTCTTTATCAATGTAATACTTTGTCGTGGTCACACCGCCAGTTTGATTCACTTGCTTATAGCGCATTTGGTTAGGGCAATAATTAAAATAAACCGTACCCGCTTGCGTTGCTTGAGAATCACCGGGGCCAATGAGTTTACCTCCGGTAACGGTAATTTGAATGAGCTTATTAAACGCGTTGTAATCAATACTGCGAATGCCATCGTTTATTAAGTTACCATTGTTGTCGTAACTGTAACTTTAGTCGGAGTAGAAGGAGTTGCTACGCTGCCGCCTTCTGGCGGAAGAGAAAATCGAGCAGATACATCACTTGAAGCAACGGCAAAACAAATCAATAATGAATAAACAGCTGAAAGCAAAAACGCACGCATAAAGTTCCCCAAAACAAATGTAACTTCCGTTACTTTTCCTAGATTATTGTTATTTTTCAGTTAGACCTGAATTTTATTGGCGGCAAATATGTTGCTTTTGAGATGACCGATCAAAGTAAATATTTCACAATGTGATAGGGTTCATTATTTATCAGATTTAAAGCTATTCAAAATGATTTTATGGATGACAATTAAATATACAGCTTTTGAAATTTTTTGGTAAAAAACGCTTTATAAATACGCGACATTTGCTTATAAAAACGCGACATTGTTTGTTTTATGCACTAAGAAGAAGTGTTTTTTATTATTACTCAAACAAAAGCTATTTTTAGAGTAACAAAAAAGGCGCCGACGGCGCCTTTTTTATACGACATTAGGAGTCAGTATTAAGCGATAATTTTCGCTACAACACCCGCACCTACAGT
>JBFHSP010000302.1:0-2981 GCA_041591085.1 Kangiellaceae bacterium
CGCGCTTTCTAGTTAACCTTGTTGTGGCTGCGTATGTACTCAGTATAAACAGAATAAGCTGTAGCGTGCTTGATTGCTTAATATTAAAGTGCAGAGTCAGTAACACTGCACTTTTTTCCCGAATTCGGGACAATTGCGCATAATATATATTTATTAGTCTGTTTTTGATGCGGTTTTTGACAATGTTTTACGGATCTCTATTCCGTATTTTCTCGCTAACTCATCAGCATGTCGGTAGTAGGTTTCTCTAGACATCAAGAAATACGGATCAAACCCAAGGCGCCAAGTAATCCATGTGCCTCGTAGCCTGCAAGGCAATTTTACTAAAAACAGCTGTTCTTCCGCTGTTAAAACAACATCCTCATTCAACATACATTAAGATTTGGCTATCAGTCTCAAACAAATAGGCGCCAATAGATCCGTTGTTAAAGCTACTAGCGATTAATTTCGCTTCGTTTTGATCATCAAAAGTTAAGCTGAATTCTGGCATTATTGTCCAAGCTTTTAAGGTTACATCTTCGTTATCTTCAAACTGATGTAAAAACTCATCCTTGAGTGAGTTATATACGCAGTAACCAATAAACTTTGCTTCACCAGGTAAGTTTAAATTGGCTTTAATTTTTCTTATTTTCTCCATAGTTCGTTTCTTCATAGTTAGCATTTCTCATCATAAAATCTTTTGTCTTTAAACTATCGACATTATTTCCAATTTTATCTGTAGGCCTAGTTCGTAGCTCATTTCTTTCGTTATCAGCTTCGGATTCCACCATAGACTTAAACAACTCTTCATTAAACCTGCTTTCATCATCTAACGATTCCCATATACCACTTGGAATTCGTTCTTTTTCGATCTCTCTAAGACTGTCTGCCAAGAAAAATCTTTCCAACACTTCAATCATTATCGCCTTGTCTTTAGCTGGTAGGTACATTGCTTTTTTTAAATAATGATTCAATACCGATGATAATCCAGACTCTTTTTTATTAAAAAGCAGCTCATCAGCATCACAATTGAAAGCAGTAATAAGCTTCTGAATTGTTGAAAGCTTTGGATCTCCCTCGTTATTCTCAAGCTTTGATATGTGAGCCACCTTGATTCCAGTCTCATTTGACAAATCACCTTGAGTCCAACCTAAATTACCCCTGAGACGCTTTATATTTTGCCCTAAAGACATAATTAACCCCTAATTTACATCTAAAGAGGATACATTACACCACGATTCCACACAAAGACCCTTGATTTACCCTGTAAGGGAAGTGTAAATTAAATTACACGGGAATTGACAGGTTTTTGAGATTGAAGGCGGAAAGTCTAGTAATACCCGCCTTTTGTCCCATTTTGGAACTAAATAGGAACTTCACTTGATAGATTGGGTAACGGCAATTGTCCCTTGTAGGCACTCAATATTAGAGTCAGATCGGGTATTTAAAATCTCATCTAATGGCGATATTCAATGGGAAACTGCTTGCAGAGTAAAAGTCACTGGCTCCCATGACTCCAGTATTCAAGTTAAGAGTCATGGTGTTGATGAAAAGGAAGAGGGGATGATTAGTCACCTTCTTATATCCGGTAATCCATCCAAATTCCTTCAAGGCCATAATATTTTTGGGAGTGATGATGTTTTAGCCCTAGTTCACGACACATTACTTAAACTTTGCCAAATACTTAAAATTGATATTCATCCTGATGATTTAAGACAAGTTGAGAAGGGTGACTATCCACTAAAAATGGTCGATATTAATTACTCTTATCAACTGCCAACTAGACGTGATGTGTTAAGCGTTATACGTGCATTAGAATACAAATCAAAAACCCGACACGGACGACCATCAATGAAAGGAGGCACCCTTTATTTCGGCAAATCTTCACAGCGTTGGGCGATTAAGGCTTATTCAAAAGGTGAAGAAATAGAAGCTAAAAACCATCAGCTTCCAGAGCAACTTAAATCAACTAAACTACCACTATGGGCCGACAACAAATTAAGATTGGAGCTACGATTAAAGCTCAAAGAATTACAACAAATCGGAGTCAATAAAGCTAAAGATTTACCCAAAACTAAAGTCGTCGAATTATTTAATGAATACTTATCGAGAATAGACATGAGCGAACAAATAGCACTGACAGATGACAAAGAATTAGAACTTCCTCAAAAATTAAAACTTACTTATATCGCTTGGAAAAACGGACAGGATTTAAGATCAACATTGCCAAAAACCACTTATTATAGGCATCGAAAAGAACTTTTAGCTTTTGGTATCAACATTGATTTAAGACAGGATAACAGCCCCACATGGAACGTTGTTCCGTTAATTAGGGTGCTTGAAGCAAAACCAGCAAACATTCCTTCATGGGCATACACTGACAACTTAATTCACTTTTCAGCCTAAGCTAAAGACGCAAAAGAAGGGCGGTCACCCTTCTTTCACTTTCCACAATTAACTAACCGGAGTTAATTATGAACAACAACGATTTTATCACTTATGCTACTGCTCAAATGGGAAAAACAGTCACTTTAAGCAAAAATATTTTTTATAAGGCTTCAGACGCTTTGCTGTACAAAAAAGGTGATAGCTTTGCATTTGATGGCTTTTTGGTGACTTCTGATGAACAGAGCGTCCTGCTTAAATCTTTGGACGGTTCTGAGGACAGTTTTTCATTTCAGGAGTTTTCTGAGGCTTTTATTTTCTAGTTGGTTGATTGGTCACAGCTGCGCGCGCAAGGCGCGTGTGGCTGGGTAACAATCAACATTCCAAAGCATGGCCGTAAGGCCATAGTCAAAAAAAACAGTCAGTCTATCCGCTCAGACGTTTTGCGTTACGCGAGGTATGACTTATCAATCAAACCGATCTTTATCGCGCTTTCTAGTTAACCTTGTTGTGGCTGCGTATGTACTCAGTATAAACAGAATAAGCTGTAGCGTGCTTGATTGCTTAATATTAAAGTGCAGAGTCAGTAACACTGCACTTTTTTCCCGAATTCGGGA
>JBFHSP010000303.1:0-2973 GCA_041591085.1 Kangiellaceae bacterium
GACTTCAACCTGAATTGTTGTTAAAGGCTGCTGAAGTAGCACTTAAAGATGAAAATGTCCGATATAAGAAGTAGAGTATTTTAAATTAGAAAAGCCGCCTAGAGCGTAATGCTGATCAGTTAAGCGCTTAAAGCTTGATTTTTTATGCGCCTTTCAACTGCACTGAATCAAATAGCCAATAATTCTGTCACCGAGATTCAAAGCTTGAGTGAAATTCTTGAACCAAATATTGTTAATGAAGGTTTGTGCTCCAAGGGAGGTAACACAAGCTTGCAAGACTACGAAGGACTGCCCGATACTCTTCAAGCAAGATTATTAACGACAACAATTAAAGGAAAACCTGTTCAAATACTCGCTTCTATGACCGGTGCGGAGCTCTTTACGAGTGCAGATATAGTCGACTTATATGTTCATCGTTGGGAACTTGAATTGGGTTTTAGAGAAATGAAACAGTATTTATTGCACAATAAAATGCCCCTTAGAAGTCAGCAACCGGAACTCATTAAACAAGAGCTTTAGGGTATCTTGCTCGCATACAATTTAATCCGATATAAAATGGTACTTATGGCAAAATCGTTGAAAGGTAGTTATCCCAATGAATTAAGCTTTCATCATGCCTCGTTACACATCATCCATATCTTGACTCAATTGCCTTATGTGACACCACGAAATATACCAAAGCTTATTATTAGTATTGAAAAAGATGCTAAACAGTTTGTTCTGGAAAGTTGGCGAGAGCGAAGCTATCCGAGGAGTTTAAAAGCGTCTAAAAATCGATACCCAGTTACAAAGAAAAATGCCACTCAATTGCTTAAGTGAACGGCATTAGACCCTTGGGTCTTTTTTTTGCTTAAACAGGAACAAACTAATAGCCGGAAGTAAAGCGAACTCCAAAATAGTCCATGCTCAAATTGTTCCATTCATTTTTTTGATAGGTTAGGGCAAAAGTCTCTGAGAAATGGTAAAAGGCTCCCACTATGTAGCCATCTTTTTCTGCTGTCTCATCGGTAAAGTCAGATTGGTTGAACTCTAAGTGCAGTTCAAAATTATTAGTTAACCTTGAGCGCCAACCTATGGAGTATTTATTAAAACTGTCTTTAAATAGGGGTGTTTCATAGTCTATTTTTCCATAGCCAATATACATAGATGCATTATCTGAAGTGACCCAATAGATACCACCTCCTAATTCTTTGGCTTTAAATGGGTTTTCCCCATCAAAAGATAGATCGCTCATACTAAAATATAAACCTTGCTTGATCGGAACATGAAGCTGAAAGTATTCTCCGGTACTATCAGCATCTTTTTGTTCCGCATAAAACAAATCTAAATAGGCTTGATGAGGTTGAATTGCTTGTACAGGCAGTATGATAACCGATGAACAAGTGGCAAACAGAGTTGCAATAAACGATCTTTTCATTTTTATTGTCCGTATTCAAATTCGTGTTATTTGATTGGAGGATACCTTAAAAGGCGCTGATGTTTAAACGCTTTCGTAATGAAAAGCTCTGAGCTTACTTGTTAACTTCGTTCTGAAATCATAACTCGATAGACAGATATTAAAAAGGCGCCAATGATTTGCGGAAATAAGGACAGGGCTTTTAACTCAAAGACAACCGAGTCGTTTAAATTGAAAATAGACCAGTTATCCAGTCCAATAGTCCAAAGTAAGCTCTGAACTAATAGTACAATTAATATGGCATGAAGTATTATTTGAGTCACTTGAACCCTGAAGGGTTTAGCTTTAACTTCATGAAAGTAAAGCTTAGGCCATTTTAACACGATTTCGTCCAGTTGATTTGGCTGCATAAAGAGCTTGGTCGGCACGGTGAAATAAAGTATTTTCATTTTCACCATTTTGCCAAAGTGTGACACCAATACTAGCACTTACCGGAATAGTTAAATCCATTGCTTTAAATACCGATTTTTCGATTTCCATTCTTAATCTTTCAGCGGCTAGGCGCGCATTAGGTAAATTGGTACTGCCTAAAACGACCACAAATTCCTCTCCGCCAATACGGAAAATGGCATCTTCTTGTCGTAATGTGTTTTTTAGTAAATCGCTGAATTGTTGCAAAATTTGGTCACCGGCTAAATGACCATAGGTATCATTGATTTTCTTAAAGTGATCAATATCTACAATCATTAAACATAAGTCTGCGTTATGACGATTTGATCGACTGATCTCAGTTTCGATCACTTTGTTGTAACTCGCGCGATTGCCAAGTTGAGTTAATGGATCTTTCTCTGCGCTTTGTACTGCTTCACGATACATGAGAGCGTTACGTAAGGGAAAAACCAATACACTTAATAAGTGCTCAAGACGTAATAGTTCTTTTTCAGTAAAATTGCGTTTTGCGGTGCATTCAACTAAACCAAGACTCTGGTTTTCAATTTCAAGGCTGTATTGGCATTTAAAGCTTTGTTGTTCGCCAAAGTATTCAAAAATACGGTAAGCATCATTTCTATAGGCAACGCTCGCTGCCGGAACCAATTCCGCTGCTTTTTCACAGAAAAGTTTCAACATTGCGTTCAAGTCCAATGTTTGTTGTAAACGATAAGAAAGCTGCTGAGTAGCTAGTGTGATTTTTTCTTTATCTTGTTTTAAGTGAGGGGCTATATAGGCCACGCTACTTTTTACCGCAATTTTTCTGGTTTCTGCTAAGTCCATAACTAACCTACATCAATGGATTCATTGTACTGCAGATTAATTTGCATATTTTATGCCAAGCAAAATGATTGGTTAAATATCGTTGTTTTTCAATTGGTTAGTGTGTTTGTTTGTGGTTTGTTTTTCTTCCGTCAAAAATATGACAATGAAGTTGGCTAGTTTTTGCCCTTTATAGAAACGCTTTGGTTGATAATATCGACAAGCTTGGTGTCTTAAACTTCATCGATACTGGATAGTGTTAATTAATTTTGAGTACAATAGCGACCAAAATGCCCATTAAAAATTGGAGTTGTGAATGTTTGATC
>JBFHSP010000304.1:0-2932 GCA_041591085.1 Kangiellaceae bacterium
ATGAGATGTAAATTAATCTCAGTTTGAAAATTAATTCGAATTGAGATTCAAATGCAATTTACATTTATAAATCTCGAACTTAGGATGCATTTCGATCCTATATTTGGGGTCTAAATATTTGGAGAAATTATGAAAAATAAAATGAATATTGGCTTACTAGCATCTTTAGCGCTTGCCACCACCTTTACTTTTTCTAAAGGTAATGATGTTCCTGAATTACAAGGAGCAGAAGTTTATGCCGCAGGGTCTCCTGCAAAAATGAAATGTTTAGTGGATACACCTGCTTGGGATAGCTGGGGTTATGGCAACTGTTTCTCAGTTGGATTTGCAAGAACGACTACTGCGTTTTTTCAAATCGATGGTGGCCCCTCTAATAATTTTATTGTTTACTGGTCTGATAGTCGTTGTAGTCAAAGCTCTAAAAGCTGCTCATTACCAATTATGCAGTATAGGAGTGTTAATTTATCGGCTCATATACTAGATTTGTCTAATAATACATTTGAATCAACGAGCGCTACAGCTATGTATGAAGGATTTCACTAGAACTATCCAATCTAGCTGAAGATAGTTTCTTTAGTACATAGCTGAATTTTGACTATCTTGAAAAAGCCTAGCTCTAATGGTGTTGGGCTTTTTCCTTTTGAAGAAGGAAAATTTTATATTTAATAGATAATTCTCTAGTTTTTAGTAGTCAATACTAAACTTTGATTTTATAGATAAACTCAATTGGTCTAGACTAAGAAAAAATTTCTCATTTAATAAATATGACGGGATGATTCTTATGGCTAATCAATATATTCCACCACAAGTATGGCAGTGGAAACCAAACGCTGAAGGTAAGTTTGCCAATATCAATCGTCCTGTTTCTGGCGCTACTCATCAAAAAGAGTTGCCGGTAGGTAATCATCCATTGCAGCTTTATTCGTTAGCTACGCCTAATGGCGTAAAAGTAACGATACTGCTAGAGGAACTATTAGAGCTAGGGATTAAAGAAGCGGAGTACGACGCTTACGCTATTAACATTTTGGAAGGTGAGCAATTTGGTAGCGGCTTTGTTGAGATCAATCCGAACTCAAAAATTCCTACATTGGTGGATAAAAGTGTTGAGCCTGTGCTTCCTATTTTTGAATCAGGCGCGATCCTTTTATACTTAGCCGAAAAATTTAATCGATTTATTCCTTCAGATATTCATATTCGAACGAATTGTATGTCGTGGTTATTTTGGCAAATGGGAAGTGCTCCTTTTTTAGGTGGTGGGTTCGGACACTTTTATAAGTACGCGCCAATAAAAATAGAATACGCCATTGACCGTTATACCATGGAAGCTAAACGGCAGCTTGATGTACTCGATAAACATTTATCTGACAATCAATTTATGTGTGGAGATGAATATACCATAGCCGATATGGCCATTTGGCCTTGGTATGGTCAGGTGGTGCTAAATCGAGTGTACGAAGCGGCTGAATTTTTAAATGTTTCTGAATATCCCAACCTTATCGGTTGGGCAAATCATATCGCTCAAAGACCAGCCGTTAAGCGTGGCCTTCGAGTGAACAAAACTTGGGGAGAAGAGTCTGAACAGCTGAAAGAGCGACATTCATCAATGGATTTAAAGTAATTCAAAAATGTTGTTTTTTGCTAATTTATTCCGTAAATTAAACTTTATGCGAAACTACCTACAACGAGACATTCTGCTTCCAGTTGAAGCTCCACAGACTTTTTGCTTTTTCTCTTTCTTTTCTACTTTCTCCGCTTTTTCTATTTGTTCTTCTGCTGACGCAAGGTCATCCATTTTTTGAGTTGCACAACCACTTGCGAATAATAAAGTAAGACAAGTAAAAAATACTGTAACTTTTAGTTTCATGCTCAGTTCCCTGATAATTAAATAAGTGAAATGAGATGATAAGTGAACTAAAGTTTTTTATCTGCTTCTTTTAAGAGTAAAAAGTGTAAATATTTACTTGTGTTTTTAAGTAGATTTTATGTTTTGTTTTTCTATTTAAGTTGAGCAGTTGTTAACCATTGTGTTTACCTGAATGTTTTTCTTAATGATAGTTTTGGCAATATTAACCCCGTTTTCTTAGTGTATTCATTCCATTCAGGATAGCGTGACATGGAGTGTTCCTTTACCTTTATGTTAGTAAAAAACAATAAACTCCAAATTGAAATTAACATCATCCATGGTAGCCAATGCCAAACAATAATGGCATAAGCAGAATAGATCATTATTTCGCCTAAGTAGTTAGGATGGCGAATGAGTTTAAACATTCCGGTAGTGATGAGTCCTCGTTTAACCGATAGAGTGTAATACTTTTGTGCATCGGCACTTAGCATTATGGCTATCCCCAATGTATGAATAATCGCGGCAACAATTAACCATTCGGTGGTTGCACCAACCATATTGCTTGGCCAATCAGCGATTAATACAAAAGGAATGAGCCAGTAAGGGCCTAAAACTAAAAGCACCGACAAAAATGCGCCGCCAAAAGTAACTTTGGTTTGCCAACTAGGATCGGGAAAAACCATGTCTTTTAACAACCAGCAGAACCCATAGCTACCATGAAGTGCCAAATAAGTCAGTGCTTGAGGACTCGTGTCGTTATACCAATAAATTAATCCTAACACCCAAAAAAAGGTCAGTCCTTTTTGCCAGTTGATCACCCATGACAGCTTTATCCATTTCGGGCCACCGAGAAAGTCCTCGCTTAAATAAGTCATCGACTTTTTCATAAAACGAAAATAAGGATGTAGAGGCCGTTTTGGTTGAAGAATTGTGTCCATTTGGTATTATTTTTGACATCTTTTGCGCTCAGACTACCTGAGTTATCCTGTTCGGTCAAAAGGTGCGGCGATAATATTGCGTGAATGTAGTTTCGAGTTTTATTGCTATGTTAAGGATTCATGTTCAAGTAACCAACGTTTACGCTCGAGA
>JBFHSP010000305.1:0-2928 GCA_041591085.1 Kangiellaceae bacterium
ACAGTGCTAGGTCAAGATCCCGACCTAGATATAGCCACCTTAAAAATTGAGGCATCAAATTTAGTAGAAGTTCAGTTTGCCAATTCAGATGATCTTGAAGTTGGTGATTTTGTGGTCGCCATAGGAAATCCTTTTGGTCTTGGTCAAACCGTTACTACGGGTGTTGTAAGTGCACTCGGACGCACCGGTTTAGGCATAGAAGGCTATGAAAACTTTATTCAAACCGATGCTTCTATTAATCCCGGTAATTCGGGAGGTGCTTTGGTTAATTTAGCAGGAGAGCTGGTTGGAATTAACACCGCTATTATTTCACCCGCTGGAGGAAATGTAGGAATTGGATTTGCGATCCCTTCAAACATGGCCAAAGCGAGTATGGAGCAAATTATCGAGCATGGCGAAGTTAAACGCGGACAAATCGGCATTACAATTCAAGATATGACCCCAGATTTAATTGAAGCCTTTGACCTTAAAAATGGGCAGCTTGGGGTTTTGGTTTCTAATGTTTCTAACGGATCTCCTGCTGAAAAAGCCGGTATAAAGTCAGGCGATTTAATTATTGAAGTTGATGGGAATAAAACAACTTCCAGTGGCCAACTTCGAAGTCAAATTGCAATGAAATCTATCGGAGATAAAGTTGAAGTGAAAGTTATTCGAGACAATAAAGAGAAAACGTTAAAAGTTAATGTAGGAGAGCCCTTGTTAGTAATGCAGGGAAATTCGTCATTCCACAAACTATTAAATGAAGTTCAGTTTGAAAATGCTCCGAATCAAAATGGCGTTAGGGTAATCGCCATTGGAGATAACTCCAAAGCGAAGCTCAGTGGTTTAAGAACAGGCGATGTAATTGTTGCCGCAAATAAAATAAATGTAACTGATTTAGAGTCATTCAAAGCCGCTTTAACAAAAAACAAACAAACTATTTTACTGCAAGTTCAAAGAGGCAATGGGTATTTATATATTGTTGTTAGATAACTCTTTATTTGGTTTAGAGAAAAGAATTAATCAAAAGTTTTCTTTAACTCTAAGTATTAAATCATCTTTTCAATAAATAGTGAGTGAGTTAATTATTTTTTCGGAGATCAGATATGAGCAATCAATTGTTACTGAATCCTTTGAATACTATAACAGGTAGTTTTCAATCTTACGTAAGTTTTGCTTATAGCCAACCATCTTTAAATGCGGAACAAGAAAAAGATCTTTTTAAGCGATACCATGAAGAAAACGATTTGAATGCAGCTCAACAAATTATTCTGGCACACTTGCGATTTGTAGTGTTTGTAGCAAATCGCTACAAAGGATATGGCCTAAGTTGTGAGGAATTAGTTCAAGAGGGCAGTGTTGGCTTATTAAAGTCTCTTAAGCGATTTGATATTCATGTGGGGGTTCGTTTTGCGACATTCGCTGTCCATTATATTAAAGCTGAAATCCAAGAGTTTATTGTTAAAAACTGGCGTTTGGTGAAAGTTGCAACCACCAAGGCCCAGCGCAAATTATTCTTCAACCTAAGAAGTCTAAAGAAGCGCATGGAATGGATGAATAGAGACGAAGTAAAGGAGGTGGCGCAATATTTAAAGGTCAAAGAAGAAGAGGTAACTGAAATGGAGCTTAGGTTGCGTCAATGTGATGAATATTTGGAGTTAACTAGTGTGGATAGTTGTGCACAAGAAACCCAAGCAAAACTCTCTTTAATTAGAGGATTGGATGATCACTCCTTAACTCCAGAAATACTTCTGATGGAAAAAGATGTCCAAGAAAAACTCTCCAAGTTATTAAAAGACTTTTTATGTACGCTGAATGAAAGAGAGCATGATATCTTAGTAGGCAGATGGTTTTATAGGGATGAAGCGCAAAGAGCCAACCTAAAGGATTTCGCAAATAAATATGGCATATCATTAGAGCGAGTCAGACAAATTGAGATGAATGCACTCTCAAAAATGAAAGAGTTTTTAGAAAAAAATGGAATCAGTCATGAAGATTGCATTTAAACTACTAAGGTCATTTTAGATACTAAATCTCCCAGCTTTTTAATGCCTCGTTCGAGCTGCTCGGACCAAGGTAAACCATAGGTAATTCTAAAACAGTGCTTATACTTGTTTGTTGGGGAAAAAATCACACCCGGTGAAATGCTGATTTTGTGTTCTAACGCTTGGTAGAATAATTCAACCGTATCGCACTGTTTGGGTAATTCCACCCAAAGTACCGCACCACCTTGCGGATCGCTTAGACGAATACTCTCTGGAAAATATTTATGAATTAACGCCACCATTCTGTCTTTGTTGCAACACAGAGTTTGACGTAAATGACGCATGGTTCGATCGTAATCGCCGCTTGCTACAAACTCGCTTAGAGTTTTTTGATTGATTAAAGGTGAAGAACAAGATAACGCACGTTTAAACCGCCGCGCCTTTTCTATGTATTTATTACTAATTAGCCAACCAATCCGATAACTCGGCGCTGCCGTTTTGGAAAAGGAAGCACAAGTAATCACTAAACCTTTTTTTGAAAAATATTGCGCCGGAGTACCTCTTTGCTCGGTAAAATATAAGTCGCCATAAACATCGTCTTCAATTAAAGGAATATTGCTTTTTTCCAATAATTCTACTAAAAGCTTTCTGCGAGAGTCGGGCATAAAACTCCCCATAGGATTAGTGATCGAAGTTGAAAAAACGCAGGCCTTAATATTAATCTCTTTAAGGCTGCTTGCTAAATCTTCCAGCCAAATGCCATCGTCCGAACACACCGGAATTTCATAAGCCATCATGCCTAAACTTTCAATCAACTCTAAAATGCCAAAATAGCAAGGTGACTCAACGGCAATAATATCACCGTGTTTTGCTACGCACTTAAGCGCAATGGCTAAGGCTTCTTGCGCACCGTTGGTAATAACCAAATCATCCGGTGAAACCTGCAAGCCAAAGTTTAAATACC
>JBFHSP010000306.1:0-2922 GCA_041591085.1 Kangiellaceae bacterium
TCACCGATGATACTTCTGGCTGAAGCGGTATCTTGAATACCCGGTAATTGTACGATGATGCGATCGCTACCTTGACGTTGAACTAAAGGCTCAGCAACACCGATGGCATTAATACGATTATTTAACGTAGTGATGTTTTGTTTAACCGCAAAGTCTTTAATTTCTCGCACTTTTTGATCGGTCATTTTAAAAACCAGTTGAAACATGCCATCTTTTTCACGATCTTGAATATCAAAACCTTGAATGGAAGTGACCAGTTCTCCATATGCCTGATTTTGAAGATCAGAGGTTTTAAAGTTAGCGCGAACAGTTTGTTGATCGATGACTTCAACACCTTCGTGATAAATTTTCTTTTCGTATAAAGACGCCTTAATATTGGCGATGACTTTTTCCTGTTCTTTTTCGAACAAGTTTTTCATATCCACTTCAAGTAAAAAGTGAACCCCACCGCGCAGGTCCAAACCGAGCTTCATGGGCTTCATTCCCATATCGGCTAACCATTTTGGCGTAGCGGCCGCCAAGTTTGAAGCAACTACTAACGCACTGCGGGTATCTTCATCTTCGAGTGACTCAACATAATGAAAAGCGATTCGCTTAGCTTCATTTTGATCATCTGAATTAACCAAACGGATCAACGCTTTACTGTCTTCAGCTTCTGTTGATTTAATCACAATGCCTTGATCAACCATGGCTTTTTCAATATCTGAAATAATGGTTGCGGCAATAGGATCACCGTTTTTGTTAGAAATTTGAATGGCGTGATCTTCACCAAAAATATTGGGCAAAGCTAAAAAAGCGCCAAGGGCAATAATAATAGCCACCATCCAATACTTCCACTTTGGAAAAGTATTAAGCGGCATTTGCCGAGGTTCACCGAATAACATAAGACGTCCTTACAGGTTTATTTTTTTATTCTTTAATCGATTTAAGCGTGCCTTTTGGCAAAGTCGCAGTGACAGAATGCTTTTGAACACTGATGTTGACATTGTCAGCAATAGCGAGCACTAGGTAATCGTCGGTTACTTTAGTGACTTTACCTAAAATACCGCCAGCGGTTGCTACTTCATCGCCTTTTTCTACGGCTGATAGCATCGCTTTGTGTTCTTTTTGACGTTTATTTTGTGGACGAATAATTAAAAAATAAAAAATCACGATGAACAAACCCATCATGATCCAAAAACCCATTTGTCCACCCGCAGGTGCTGCTGTTAATAACATGTTTATCCCCTTAATTTGATTGTATTGGAGGTACTTCTAGACCTCTTCGTTTATAAAAATCTTCAACAAACGCATCGAGCGTTTGGGTTTCAATAGCTTCTCTTAGACTTGCCATTAATCGTTGGTAATACCGTAAATTATGAATGGTTGTTAGCCTAGCCCCTAAAATTTCACCGCATTTATCCAAGTGATGTAAGTATGAGCGACTGTAATTTTGGCAGGTATAACAGTCACATCCCTCTTCAATTGGGCCGGTGTCTCTTTTATGGGGACTGTTTCTTAGTCTTACAACTCCATCGGCGGTAAATAAATGCGCATTTCGTGCATTTCGGGTGGGCATGACACAATCAAACATATCAATTCCGCGTCTAACCGCTTCAACTATGTCTTCTGGTTTACCTACGCCCATCAAATAACGAGGTTTATCAGTTGGCAATAACGGGACCGTATAATTCAGCACCGACTTCATCTCTTCTTTAGTTTCGCCGACCGATAAGCCTCCGAGAGCATAACCATCAAAACCAATATCAATCAAACCTTCTGCCGAAACTTGACGTAAATCGTCGTACATTCCGCCCTGAACAATACCAAATAACGCATTCGGGTTATCGGCGTGAGCGTCTTTCGAGCGTTTGGCCCAACGCAACGATAACTCCATAGAGGTTTTGGCTTGCTCCCAAGTAGCCGGATATGGCGTACATTCATCAAAAATCATTACAATATCGGAGCCGAGTTTGCGCTGAACTTCCATAGACTCTTCCGGGCCTAAAAACACTTTAGAACCATCAATGGGCGAACGAAATTCTACCCCTCGCTCCGTGATTTTTCTGAGCTCGCCTAAGCTAAATACTTGAAAGCCACCAGAGTCGGTCAATATTGGACCTTGCCATCCCATAAAGTCATGCAAGTCACCATGCAAATTAATGATTTCGGTGCCGGGGCGCAGCATTAAATGAAAAGTATTCCCAAGCACAATTTCTGCACCTATGCTTTTGACTTCATCGGGTGACATGGCTTTTACCGTACCGTAAGTTCCTACCGGCATAAAAGCTGGGGTCTGAACGGTGCCGCGTTCAAAGGTCAACTCACCTCTGCGAGCAACACCATCGGTTGTTTTTAATTCAAACTTCATATTACTTAAGCCTGTGAACTAATGCGGTGAAGTAACATGGCATCACCGTAACTGAAAAATCGATATTGCTGCTCAACCGCATGGCGGTAAGCCTTAAAAATAGGTTCTTTACCAGCAAACGCCGATACCAATAGCATTAAACTTGACTCTGGTAGATGAAAATTAGTGATTAAAGAGTCGACCACTTTAAACTCAAATCCGGGGTAAATATAAATATCAGTTTCGCCCGATGATGCGACTAACTCACCTTGTTGTGCAGCCGACTCTAGGCTTCTAACCGAAGTGGTACCAACCGCAAATACTCGACCACCTCGAGCTTTAGTTTTGTGAACGAGGTCAACAACGGATTGCGGAACCGTAAAACGCTCCGAGTGCATTTTATGTTCAAGCACGTTCTCTACCCGAATCGGTGAAAAAGTACCTGAGCCAACATGCAAAGTCACAAAGTCCCACTCAACACCTTTTTCTTTCAAAGCCTCAAATATAGCTTCGGAAAAATGTAAACCGGCAGTTGGAGCAGCAACGGCTCCTTTTTGATCGGCAAAAATAGTTTGATATCGAACCACATCAAA
>JBFHSP010000307.1:0-2913 GCA_041591085.1 Kangiellaceae bacterium
ACTCTAAACTCTAAACTCTAAACTCTAAACTCTAAACTCTAAACTCTAAACTCTAAACTCTAAACTCTAAACTCTAAACTCTAAACTCTTAACTCTTAACTCTTAACTCTTAACTCTTAACTCTGATATTGCTTTACTATTTCCGATACAGTGACTTTGTATTTCGTATACCAAGCACTCTTTCCTTTTTGCTGTGCTTGTAAATGAGGCATATACGCTTTCCATTTTGCAATATCGTCCAGTGAATTCCAATAAGACAATGCTATCTCTTGAGTGCCCTCAGTTACCGCTTGAAAAGCAATACAATTAAAGTCATTTAATGCAGACTCACGCAGAAAATGAGCTGTTTTGACATAAGCCTTTCCTTCAGCTTCCGAAAGAGCCTGATTAAACACGGCTTCAAAAATCACAACGTACTTAGCGTTCATATACTGTCAACAACTCAATTTTGGTTCAAACGATTTAGGCGAGCTTGCAATTCTGGCATCAGTTTCTGCTCCAACATTTTTAACGCCACTTCTTCAGCAGGACATTGAGCGCAAATCGCTTTACGATTCAGTTGATTGGCTTCTACCCCATACACTTGGTTAAAAAGCATTTCACCCTCATGTTCAAGCATATAATGAAACTTAAGCTCTAAAGGAAACTCGGTTAGGCCTTGTTGCACAAAAACTTGGGTGATTCTAAGCGTAGTTTTTAAACTCGCAATATCTTTACCATCACCTTGATACTCAACCGAATTAAACCAACCCTTCTGACTGAGTTTTTCACTCAATTGACGACCATGCACTAAGCGGATCTTTTTGGCTATTTCTTGATTCGTTCCATAAGTAAAGACATTGAGTGGATGATTTAAACTAGGTCCTTGATTTAAAAATTCCTTTTTAGGGCCACATCCAACCAATAACACAAAACAAAGTACGATCAACGTTTTAACATTCATAAACAGAACCTCTAGATATTTTGGCTTAAGTTTAAACCAGACAAGCTCTGGGTCAACTGATCGATAAACAAATGCGATTTGCTTAACACCTAGTGCTATGGTACATGTATTTCGACAATAACAACTATTGGGAATATCTATGCGCTATTTGCTTTTGGTCATGCTGATCTCTTTCTCTATCTTTGCATTCACTAAAGGGCATGCCCGCAGTGAAGTATCAGCATCATTAGAGAAAAAAGTCATCGAATGGCGTAGGCATCTTCATCAATATCCTGAGTTATCTAACCGAGAATTTAATACCGCAAAATACATTGCTAAACATTTGCAAGGATTGGGCTTAGAAGTTCAAACCGGTATTGCTCACACCGGCGTTGTTGCCCTATTAAAAGGAGCGCACCCAGGAGCAACCGTAGCTTTAAGGGCAGATATGGATGCTCTTCCTGTCACCGAAAGTGTTGACTTACCCTTTGCATCCAAAGTCACTTCCGAATTTAACGGACAATCTGTTGGCGTCATGCACGCTTGTGGTCATGATACTCACGTTGCCATGCTCATGGGTGTTGCCGAGTTATTAAGCCAACAAAAAGATCAATTAAAAGGCAACATAAAGTTCATCTTTCAACCTGCAGAAGAAGGCGCTCCCAAAGGCGAAGATGGCGGCGCCGAAATGATGGTCAAAGAAGGAGTATTAATTAATCCAAAAGTTGATGCCATATTCGGTTTACATATTTCATCAAAACTAGATGTGGGCACTATTGGTTATCGAAGTGGCAGTATTATGGCCGCAGTAGATAACTTTAAAATTACAGTCCATGGCAAGCAGGTGCATGGCTCCACACCTTGGGATGGAATTGATCCCATTGTTGCCTCTGCCCAAATCATCAATGACATTCAATCCATTGTTAGCCGACAGTTGCCACTCACCAAAAATGCTGCGGTTATTACCATTGGCAGCATTCATGGCGGTGTTCGCTCAAACATCATCCCAAATAAAGTTGAAATGCTAGGTACCATCAGAACACTAGACAAAAGCATGCGTGAAGTTTTGCATCAGCGCATGCAAGAAGTGGTAACACACTCAGCCGCGGTAATGGGTGCCACTGCCGATTTAGAACTCCCCTATTCTACTCACTATCCTATCACTTATAACGACCCCAAATTGACTCAAGTCATGTTACCCACACTGCAAAAGGTTGCAGGTGAAAACAAAGTGATTGAAATGGATGCTATTACCGGCGCAGAAGATTTTTCATTTTTTCAGCAAGAAATTCCTGGTCTCTATTTCTTTTTAGGCGGCAAAAAACTGGGTCAAAAATATTCTGAAGCTCCTGCCCACCACACTCCAGAATTTTATATTGATGAAAACGGGATGAAGTTAGGGGTAGAAGTGATGAGTCAATTAGCGAAAGATTATTTGAAGAGTCAATCTAATTAACTTTTGGATTGTTATTCCTTTGCATACTTAATTGCAGTCATTACCGAAGATTTGCCAACATTGAAGTTTCGATGTTCTTTTAATTTTAACTGTTTTGGCATGGCGTTTAACGCCGTGGCAATCTCGTTTTAATTCAAACAAAAAACTAGATTATCGCGTCACTTCCTTCCTCATAATAACATCCTCAATTTCGACGAATAGTCGAAATCACCCTCTTCCAATTTTGGGAGAGGGAAGGGGGAGGGTTAAAGATTTATTTTTTATGAGCGTTAAGATTGTTCCTCGCAACTTGCGACCGATAAGTCTTTATCCGACCCATGATGGTCACTTAAAATTCGAATAGAACTTTGGATTTCGCATCTAGTACGATATAGCAAAAGATTAAAAACAAAGGACTAACTGTTCTTTGGCTAAATTTAACACTGTACTTAATTTTGTCGAGTCTTCTTATCTCAAGCTCAGGCCTAATACTGACTCTTAACCAATCGAAAAAACAAATTAAAAAGGAAGTTGCGTTCTTTTCATTCGATGGCAA
>JBFHSP010000308.1:0-2906 GCA_041591085.1 Kangiellaceae bacterium
AAGATGACTTAAATATATGCGGATAATCTCTTTACTTAATGTCTATTTAAAAAATGTAGAAGGACCAAGCTAAGTAAATATAAATTTCTTTAGTAGTCACTTTTAAGTCCTCCTAGTTCTTTTTTACTTTTACTAAATGCATATAATTTTCGTTATTTAACAATTTCTGTCTGAATCAAATACATTTGATAGCTGTTGTTCAATTGCTCAGCTAACTTAACCACTGAATGCAGCCATTCACATTGATGATGGTGAACACGAGTTGCATCATTAACTGATGATTTTGTTTTTCTCTGCGTGCCCATACTGTGAGGCACAGTGATGAAACCATAAAAAGAAGGTAACCATAGGCACTGATACTAATGTTTAACGATAATAATACGGCACCCAAAACACCTGCTGCTGCGCCAATCCAAGCTAGAACTGAATTCATATACACTCTCCAATATTTATAATGATCGGTAAAACCCCTTGCTAAAATCGTTGATTACTTATCGCCATGCTTGTGAAACTCATTAATCAGTTCTTCAGCACTGATGACTGTTAATGAGCCCGTTTGAAAGAGTGTATCTATCCAGATATGGTTTCCCGCCAGTGTTTTATGATCACAAACATGGCCGTGCACAACGAAATCGATATTTACACAGAAGTGATTTCTTCCGGATTTTGCTGCGTTAAATTGCATTCTGCTCCATACCCATTCATCTTGTTCTTCAAACTCAGCATTAAAAATGTCGTCCCACACATCTGGTGACTTTGCATGGATGACGCCAATTTTTTTAGTTCGATACTCGATGGTGATCGCAGTAGATAAATTCTTAATGAGCATTTCAGATAAGGTATGTAATTTATCTTCATCGTATTGTTCGATCCAATCGCCGCCATTTCTGGGGGAGCAGTGAATGAATCTGCATAACTCATCATGCATGCTGGCTAGAAACATAAATTCATGATTACCAAATACGCTGTATACATTTGGCGTATTGCAAACGAACTCAATCATGTCGGCGCTATAATTACCTCGATCAATTAAATCACCCAAAAAAACTAACACATCGCAACTTGCGTTAAAATTGATAGCCCTAAGCTTCTTTTCCAGTTCTTTGAGGTGGCCATGCACATCGCCGCAAAAGAAGAGTCTTTGTTCATCGCGAACTTTCAAAAAACGATGTGATTTAATTCTTTCTTGAAAGTTCAAAGTATTTATTGTCATTAGAAATGTGCCTATTTAGATAAATAATCAAACTGACCATTCAGGATTTTTTTTCCATGAAGGTTAGTGATGCCACGAAAACCAACGCCGTAAACTTCGAACCCCAATTTCGTAAACGCGGGTGAATAATCAATGCAATCGTGGTGATGCCCATGAAAAACTTTCAGTACACCAAGCTCTTGTGCTAAAACATCCAATTCGTTAAATCCATGTTTATGGCAAGATGGCGCTTCATGTGTTACCAAAATATCTGCTGACTCTTTAGCTAATTGATTGTAAACATCAGGGAAAATCGAGCTTTTATGCTTGAGTAACTTACCTTTCTTAGAATGCGCTAAGAGTTCACTATTCCATTGCTTACTAGGTACAGAAACCATTTGCAACATATCTTGTTTACTCAGTCTTTTTTTTACTGAAGATAGAGACACCATATACTTAGCGTACTCTGCATAACTGAAATGCGAATACACCTTTTCTTTAGTTGAACTATTCGGATGCCAAATTTCACTTCGAAAAATTCCACCAAGCCCAGCCACTTGTAAGCCTTCAATTTCAACAACTTTGCCACTCAGATTTCGGTGTTGAGATGCTTCAAGGTTTTCCCAGTTCTTCAGCTTGTCGGTATCGTGATTACCAGGAATAAACCAAACGCCAATACCTGCTTTTGTAAGTGGATAAATGGCTTCTTCAAAAGGGCATGGTGTTTCAATGTCACCTAAAAAGATGAGGTTGTCGCCCTCACCAAAATGCTCAGGAACCATAGATAAGATATGGTCAAAACAGCCATGGTTGTCGCCTAAAAAATAAATCATATTTCGGTTGCCTGTAGTTTTGAGCTTGATAATTAATCAAAAGACCTATATGAAAGCCTTAATGCTTCCGCAATAATACTCAAATATTGCGTCTTTGTCAATAACGGAAGCTGATAAGCTTTCACAAATATATTTAATTTGACGATATGTGTTTTGGGCACTATGATTGTGTAAGTTGGAGATATCGAGGTGTTTATGAGAACTAAAAAAAAGAAGCTGGAAGCTAAGGTTTCTTATGAAGAGGCTCAAGTTTGGGCGAAGTTAAAAGAAATAAAATCCAGAAGGGAGTGGTTTTCGAAAGCATCTGAAAGGCCTGAAAATATCCCTGGTGATCCAGCGAAGTTTTATGCAGAAGACTGGTCGGGGTGGGAAGATTTTCTGGGTAAAGAAAAAAATGATCGACAAAAAAATATTAAAGTTTCTTTTGAAGAGGCTGCCTTATTCGCGAAGAAGAATAACATTAAATCTTCAAATGAATGGGCTGTATTTGAACCACTGCCTTCTTTAATGCCTAGATCTCCTGATCGTGTATACGATGACTGGGCAGAGCGCGGTGGTTGGAAAGGATTTTTGTCTTTAGAGTTTTCTTACAAAGCAGCAAGAAAAATTGTGCGCAAATTTGATTTGTTTAATGAAGAAGAGTTCAAGCAAATGCTGAATACAAACACATTATTGCCCTCTAATTTTCCGTGCAGGCCAGACAAACTCTATGGCGCCGAGTTTTCCTGGGAAGACTTTTTGGGTCATAAAGAGCATGAATTAGAAGACATAAGGAAACTAGTGAAAGAGCTAATTCAATTAGATGGCATTCTCGATTTGATAAAATCTAATGATGATTTTGCCGATGTCTTGGCTGTTGTTAGACCAATTGACCAGGGATT
>JBFHSP010000309.1:0-2883 GCA_041591085.1 Kangiellaceae bacterium
ATATACAAGGGGAGTATGGGTGGAGCGATTTTTTGGAGGGTTTAGAGCATTACGCTACTAATAAAAGTGATGGCAAAGTATTGCTAGATCCTAAAGCGCCCTAAATACATTTACCAATCTGCTTATGCATTTTTTTAAACTGGAATTAAATATCTAGATTCTTTTACTCACAAGCGATTGTGTTAATCGCTCAAAATTGATTACTAAATTAATTTAGTAAAAACTAAATAATCAACTAGTCTTGTATGTGAATGATTTTAGATGAGGATAGGTATATGAAGAGATTCTTTAGTTTATTAATTTGTTTTGTATTAAGTGGTTTTATTAATGTCGGCCATGCCGCTAGCGGGAACTGTGATCCCGAGTCTCTCGATAAACTTCCTGCTAAAAAGAGAGCAATGATAGAGCAGAAGTGTCAGAAGTCTAAAGAAAGAAATGAATTGGAAAAACAGGCTGCTGAAATAAAGTGGGCTTGGGCAAAAGAGTACTTTAAAGATAAGCCCGCCATGTTTGAGGTGTTTAAAGACAGAGCTAAGCAAATTCACGGCTGTAAAAATAAAAAACCAGATTGTCAGCCTAGAGAACTAGATGTGAGCATGCACCAAGCAACGGCTACTAAAGAACAAATTATATGGATAGATAGATACAACTCCAGTCAAAACCCTCTTTATACATGTAATGAATGGCGGTTTTCTTTAGACGGTAAAGACTTATTAGATTACAAGACTTATCGATGTTGAAAAAGGCAGGTTTAACAGATCGTAGAACATATCAAAAATTCACTTTGAGCTCTTATTAAAATAAACATGTTAGATTTTTAGATTAGCCAGTACTTGTGGCACTTTTTAAGAATGAGCTACTTATTCAAAGGCGCGCCCGGAGAGATTACTTCGCACATCCATGTGCTTCGCCCTAACGGGTCATCGTCGCATGCTCCGATGCTCAAATTTGCTCCTGGCAAATTTGTCGAACTAGGGAGTTCTCACTTCCGAGCGCACATAAAAAAAGCCCATCGTAATGATGAGCTTTTTGTAGTTGGCGCGCCCGGAGAGATTCGAACTCCCGACCAATTGGTTCGAAGCCAACTACTCTATCCAGCTGAGCTACGGGCGCTTTAAGGCCGCAAATGTATCTAAAAATTGAGTTAAGAACAAGCGAAACAGGAAATAATTCGTGTCATTCTTCAGATTTGTTTAACATTCGAGCAAATTTTGTGATTAACAGCTGTAACTTATCGGTTACTGCTTGATTTTTAATCAGGGCTTTAGTTTAACTTGAAAAATCGCATCTTGTATTAAATTTGCTATAGTTTAAAAATTGATCAACTTGAAGTTGTCTCTTTATGTTCGCAAGCCGCGTTCTAATCATCCTAATTCTGTTAGTATGCTTTTATGGCAACGTTGGCGTGCATGCTGAAAATAACACAGTGCGAGTACAGCTAAGGTGGCATCATCAGTTTCAATTTGCTGGTTACTATGCGGCTATTGAAAAAGGATTTTATCAAGATGCTGGCCTGACTGTAGAGTTAAATCCGATTAAAAAAGGCATTACCCCTTTGAGCCAAGTTATTGATGGTCATGCTGATTTTAGCCAAGGAGATATGGGCCTTTTGATGGCTCAGTCTGAAACTGGATCGTTAGTTGCCTTAGCTGCGACTTTCCAATATAGCCCGTCTATATTTCTGTTTTTAAAGAGTGCCAATATTCAAACTCCTAATGATTTAGTTGGAAAAAAAGTGATGATGTTTCCCGGATATGAAAACCTTGTTTTGTATTCGTTGCTAAACCAGTTTCATCTTGTTGATAAAATTGAAAGGTTAGACTCTTCAACACAATTTCAAGATCTCATTAGCGGTAACACTGATGTCTTTAATGCCTACAGTTCTAATGAACCGTATTTACTTGAAAAATTAGGAATTGAATATAACTATTTAAGCCCACAAGATTTTGGTGTTGAGTTTTATGGTGATGTGATATTTACATCCAAAGCCTTTCTTGATAAACATCCTTTGGTAGTAGAACGTTTTGTAGAAGCGACCCTCGCAGGATGGAAATATGCCATGTCTCATCCTGAAGAAATGATTGACGTTATTTCTAATGTTTATAAAGCGCCAAAATCTAAAGATCATTTAAGATTTGAAGCAAACGCACTTAGAGAAGCGATGATGCCAGACCTCATTCCTGTTGGGCATATGAATTTTGAACGATGGGAAAATACCCAAAGGCAGCTTTTAAACGTTGGTCTGTTAAAACAACCCGTCAATTTAAATCAATTTATTTATTCTGTTCATGATGAAAAAAACAAAAGAAATGAGATGATAAAAACAATTGCTGTTATTTTAGTTGTTAGTATTTTGTTATCTCTTTTTGTTCACTACTTTAGAAATACCAGAAAACTGGCATTAGAAGTTAATAAGCGTAAAATAGCTGAGCAAAAAGCACTTGATTTGGCATTGCACGATCCATTAACAGGGTTGCCTAACCGCCTATTACTTAAAGAGCGGCTGCAATGGGTTTTGTCAAAGATGAATCGAGAAGGCATTCAACCATTACTTTTATTCATTGATTTAGATAATTTTAAACAGGTGAATGATGGTTTTGGCCATGAGTCTGGAGATGCCTTACTGAATGATGTAGCCAGAGCTCTTGAGAGCATAACTCGTGAAAATGATACTTGTGCGCGTTTTGCAGGAGATGAGTTTGTCTTGTTAACTGAACATTGTGACAATCTTGCCGAAGCGGAGTTAATAGCAACGAGAGCGGTCAAAGCGTTGATTAATCAGTTTAAGTTAAGTGATCCAACGGATTTGGTTTCGGTAAGTATAGGAGCGTTACTTATTGATCAACTTACGGAAGAATCCACCGCTTATCAATTAGCTGACCA
>JBFHSP010000310.1:0-2850 GCA_041591085.1 Kangiellaceae bacterium
CATTATTCTTTCATCCAAGGAAATGCGATTACATCATTGATATGACTTTTATCAAACGCAAACATCATTAATCGGTCAACACCTAATGCCACTCCACTGCACTCTGGAAGACCATGTTCAATCGCTCCTAACAAACTCTCGTCTAACTCAATGCTCGCAACACCCATTTCCATGCGTTTTTTATTATCGGCTTCAAAACGTTTTCGTTGTTCCATTGGATCGGTCAGCTCCCAAAATCCATTGGCAAGCTCGGTACCAGCAACAAACACTTCAAAACGACCCGCCACGTCTAAGTTATCTGGAATAAGTTTTGCCAATGATGATTGACTGGCCGGAAAATCAAAAACAAAATCGATGGTTTTTTCATTTCCGGAAAACCCTAGCTTAGGTTCAATTCGTTCTGCAAAGAGTAACGATAAATAATCATCTCGAAATAAATCTTGGGTAAGAGGGCCAAACTCTTGTTCGGCTTTTTGTCGTAATTCTGTATCACTGATAACAAAAGGATCTAATAATAAGTATTTAACAAAAGCGCTTTTGTAAGTTAAGAAATTGACTTGAGAAATATTACATACTGACTGAATAAGCTCTGCCACTTCTTGCATAAGCTGATGATGATCCCACCCCATTCGATACCATTCAAGCATGCAAAATTCTGGTTGATGCTTTCGCCCTATTTCTTCCGCTCTAAAATTTTTTCCTAGCTGATAGCAATCGCCAATTCCGGCAGCAATCAGTCTTTTCATAGCGTATTCGGGAGATGTTTGTAAGTACCCAACCTGTTTTTGTATTTGAACTTTTAAAGCCGTCATATAAGGATCGGTCACCGAATGCGGCATGATTGAAGGTGAATCTACCTCCATCACATTTCGCTCAAAAAAGAATTCGCGAATAGCTCTTAATACAGCTGCTCGTTGTTTTAATAATTCAATTGACGCAGAAGGTTGCCAAGTTGGTTTCATAAATTGGACTCAATAACAGTTCAGTTTTAACCAAAGACAAAAAAGGCAGCCGAAGCTGCCTTTTCACTATTTTACAAAATTAGTTAGCGCGACTTACGTATTCGCCGGTACGCGTATCGACGCGTAGCTTATCACCAATTTGAACAAATAAAGGAACGCGAACAACCGCTCCGGTATTTACTGTAGCTGGTTTTCCACCACCACCTGAAGTGTCGCCTTTTAATCCCGGATCGGTATCCACTACTTCAACCACAACTTGATTAGGTGGAGTTACCGAAATCGGCCGACCATTCCAAAGGGTGATTTGACAGGTGTTTTGCTCAATCAACCATTTAGCATTGTCGCCAATTGCTTTGGCATCGGCGGCCACTTGCTCAAAACTAACCGGATCCATAAAGTGCCAAAACTCACCATCGGCATACAAATATTCCATATCGGTATCCATGATATCTGCGCCTTCAACACTTTCAGTAGATTTAAAAGTACGCTCAACAACTCGACCAGACAGCAAATAACGCAGTTTAACTCGAGCAAAAGCTTGGCCTTTACCAGGACGAACAAACTCATTCTCAACGATTGAGCAAGGCTCGCCATCCTGCATAATTTTTAGGCCATTTTTAAATTCATTGGTATTATACGTTGCCATTAACCACCTCATTAGGCAAACCTGATCCTTATATCAGGCGCCGAGAATTATCACCGTGAACAAAAGCGCAATCATACCCTGTCAGCCCCCTGTTTGTCACAGCCCAAATTGGAAAAATCAACTCGCAAACGCAATTACTTCACCCGCTGAGTTATTAAAGCGCTTGAATTTAGAGCACAAGATCGAAGAAGTCGGAAAAGCCGAATGCTTATTCAAACTTAAAGTACCTGAGCCGTACGTTCAACGAATGGAAAAAGGCAATCCTAACGATCCCTTGTTTTTGCAAGTATGGCCAAGTGATAAAGAGTTTGTTCAAGTAGAGGGATACTCTAACGATCCCCTTGAAGAAAAGTCGTTTAATACGATACCTGGTTTACTGCACAAATATGGTGAGCGAGTACTAACCATCACCACAGCCTCCTGCGCAATTAACTGCCGTTATTGTTTTCGACGCCACTTTGATTACCAAGGTCAGCTATATCATGCTCATGCTTGGCAGCAATGGATGGATTACATCCAACAACATCCTGAAGTGAATGAGGTGATTTTAAGTGGTGGTGAACCTTTACTGCTTGCCGATGAAAAACTGACTGAATTAGTGAATCATTTGGAGCAAATACCGCAACTAAAAAGAATTCGCATCCATTCAAGGCTACCATTGGTGGTCCCTTCTCGAATTACAGAAAAACTAGTTAATCTGATAGCAAGTTCAAGATTCCAATGGATTTTGGTGTGGCACATTAATCATCCAAATGAAATTGACCAAGCGGTAATTGACGCGGCCCATAAGCTCTATCAAGCCGGATGTTACCAGTTTAATCAATCGGTCCTGCTAAAAGAGATCAATGCCAGTACAGAAGTGCTAGCTCAGTTAAGTGAAGACTGTTTTAGCGCGCGAATAACCCCATATTACCTCCATGTATTAGATCACGTTGCGGGAACAGCGCACTTTGACTTAAGCCTCAACGAAATTGAGACTATCTATAAAGGATTACAAGCAAAGTTACCCGGATTTTTAGTGCCTAAGCTCGTTCAAGAAAGACCAAACGAGCTCTCTAAGACCCAACTGGCCTTTTAGTTGTTTCAGTTCTAATTTATTAGCTCAAGTACCAAATATCGGTTGCTTTGACGCATATTTCGAAAAAACCTTTAGATAAGGCTAGAAATGGTCTAAAAATACCGCCTATTCCGTGACTTTTTCCCAAATATCAACTATTTATTAGTAATTGGGTTCTATAGACA
>JBFHSP010000311.1:0-2829 GCA_041591085.1 Kangiellaceae bacterium
TCAGCAACTTTTAATGCTTTATCCCAAGACTCTTGGTTATCTGGCTTTACGCTTTCTAAAAACAACACCTTGGTCCAAGCTTCTTTTAATATCAGCTTAACGGGCTCTGCGATCACTCGACCAGAACAAATTCGATTTATTTCAGCGTTAACATTGCGTTTGGCAGACTCGGTTCGAGCTCTGCCTTCTTCCGCTTGACGCATTCGGTTTTCTAAAATGACATGACGACGATCTTCGTTTTCTAAAAACGATTGCAGCTCTTTATTCAGCTTTTCAAAAATGGAAATATCATCCTTAAAAGTAACTGTGACCCCATCAACAATTTCAGTCATCTTTTCTAATAACGGATCTCTTCCCGTATTGGGTGCCCAGCCAATGCCAGCGCGTGATAAATCATTAAGCAGTTTGCGAGCGGGGTGGTGTTTATCGCTAAAGAAATTTCTATCGACTAATCCCACTTTAAGCATTGGGATTTGCAGGCGAGCTAGCAACGCTTTGATATCATTGTGCAAATTTTTATCATCCAACAAAAAGTCGAACAACATGGTAATAATATCAATCACATCATCATTGATTTGCCCAATCGTTCCTCCATTGACTAACCCCTTGGTTGCAGGCAAAAAGCCGCCAATGACCTTTTTTAATTCTGCAGTGTCGGTCATATTGACCGCCATAAAACCAGCATCTTGCTGCAACTGCGTTAGCGCTGTAATCAGTTGTGGCGTTTCAACTACTTGCTGTCCCTCTGCGTAAGACACTTTTCGATCACTTAATAACTCTCGCAAGGTATTAAAAACTTCTTCTCGAATATCTTCTCTATTTACCGCATTATCAGCTGATTCACTTGCGGAGTTTTTTCGAGCTTTATGTTCAGATTTTTTAACCACTCGTTGATGCAAATTTGGTAGTACATCCTTGCTTGCTAAAAACTCGTTGAGTTCATCGTAAAGCTCCTCAAGCTCATCAATAATATTACGTTCAAATAGCTTATACACAACAAGTCTTGATTTAATTTCGAGCTCTAAAGCATGTGAAGCGGTTCTAAAAGCTTCAGCAATATTTCTCGGATCATATGGATTTTCTTTTCCTTCAAAAGATCCTTCAATAACCAACACTTCCAAACGTGTTGTTAAGTAACCAAGTGTTGTTTGATTAGAGCTTCTACCCTTATTGACCATCCCATCAATGGCTAAATCTTCTTCCAAGTCATCTTCTTGAACAAGCGATAAACCATCAAGCTCCATTACTCGAACATTGGCCAACTCTTTCCCAATCGCGTCTTGAATTTGGCATTGTTTTCTAATAACAAAATCAAGTTCTTGCTTAAAGGTATTAACTAATCCTTTACGCTTAATCCGCATTTGTCGCATGGCGTTAAAGTAAGCGATCTCAGAAGATTGATCAGCTAAATCAAACAGCTTGTCATCGGCCGAGTCGAGCATGACGCCCATTTTTTGCTCGAACCACTCCAGCGTCTTATCTTTTAAAGACGTTAAACATTCACGATGAAACTCAGAAGATGAATTAGAAAAATACTGGGGCTGGGGCTGCTTATTCACGAAAACCTCACTTCTCACCTTAAGCGGTGGACTACGGCTTAACATTAGATCAGCCTAGTCTTATATGCTGTGAAGATATTCACACAATGGGCTATTTTTTGAACTATTTGAGTTTTTATCGCTGTCATGCGATTAACTTTACTCAACAACAAAGGTTCTGAAATATTTCTATTTGCAGTAAAATGCGATTTTTATTGCCTACCTTCCTAACTATATGTACTCAAGCGCTGAATTTAAAAGTTACATCACCCAGACCGTTCAATTAGCTTTAATGGAAGACTTAGGGATTTCAGCTCCAAGTCTTATAACCGACTCTCGTTTAGATTTAACCGCTTCATTGATTGATGAAACGACCAAGGCAACAGCCACCCTTATCTCGCGCGAAAAAGCCATTATTTGTGGTCAAGCTTGGGTCAATGAAGTATTTAGTCAGCTCAATAAAGACTTAAAAGTCAACTGGTTAGTTAATGAAGGCGAACAAGTTGAACCTAATCAAACCTTACTAGAACTGCAAGGCAATGCTAGAGCCATCCTGACCGGTGAGCGCACAGCGATGAACTTTTTACAAACCCTATCAGGCACCGCCACCATCACTGCAGAGTATGCAAAACAATTAGAAGGCACTCAATGTAAAGTATTAGATACTCGCAAAACCATACCCGGACTGCGCCTTGCGCAAAAGTACGCAGTAACCGTAGGCGGCGGAGAAAACCATAGAGTTGGACTATATGATGCGTTTCTCATTAAAGAAAACCACATATTCACCGCAGGCGGAATTGCCAAAGCGATTGAAAACGCTCGAAAAATCAGTCCTGCGACTAAATGCGAAGTTGAAACCGAAAACCTAGACGAGCTTAACCAGGCGCTCAATGCCGGAGCAGATGTAATAATGCTGGATAACTTTTCAATGGAAGATATGAAAACCGCGGTCGAAATAAGGAACGTTCACTCCCATCATGCTTTGCTAGAAGCTTCAGGGAATGTCACTCTTAAAACCTTGTCAGATATTGCAAGGACAGGCGTTGATTTTATCTCTGTCGGGGCACTTACCAAGCACGTGAAGGCCATCGACTTGAGTTTAAGGGTTACCTTATTATTGTAAAATCCACCTAAAAGTGACATTTTTTGTCACTAATTAGTGACAAAATGTGAATGTTGCCACACTTTGACATTTTTTATTTTTACTCTTCTCCAATATTTTTCAATATAAATCATAGAGTTAGTGTCATTTTAAAAAGTTGGCACAAGAAATGACTATAACAATGCGAAA
>JBFHSP010000312.1:0-2804 GCA_041591085.1 Kangiellaceae bacterium
ATTTGACCGAGATGACACTAACCCTGAACCAACCGATCAAAGCACATTAGAAATTATTGAAAAATTGAATCTTAGTCTGCCTGAATTAGGCACTTTTAAAGTGATTGAACAAAAGGTCGGTTTCAGATATTGCTCAATCGACCGCATGCCAATGATTGGTCCTTGCTACGATATTCACCAAATACAACACGACTATAAAGACTTAATTAAAGGCAAACGACTCTATCAAATGCCGATTGCCAATGTTGATACGCCTGTTTATTTAAATATCGGTCATGGCGCTAGAGGTATAACAAGCTCGTTTTTGTCCGCTCAGATCATCAACGCTATGATTGTTGGTCATTCATTACCACTCATCGACAAACTTTTCGAACGAGTGTCGCCGTTAAGATTCGTATTAAGAAATTTAAAGCAATAAAAAAGGCAGCCTTTCGGCTGCCTTTTCTATGAGAAAATTAATTCCCATCCTTTACTATTCCGTTACCCAAATCCATCAGGTTCCTAGCTATCCCTAAAATTCCTCTCATCAAGCACTGTTCATCCTTGCCCTGATTCCCTAAACACCTCGTGTTTTTCCGTGTGGACTCTTGCGCTTCATGCATCCTTTTTCCTGTCCACGAAAGAAAGTTTACGTTATCTGAGTTGAATCACAACCATAGTCATTTGAGATTTCTCAATTTATGCTTGATTAGCCCTTTACTAGTTTATAAAAAAGGCAATAAAATCATTGCTTTACAAATTTTCGACAATATCTCTATATGTTATAGCACCGCACAATCTGATTTTTACTTACAGCTTTGTGAGATATTTCGCACAAACAAACGAGCAAATAGCGCAATGATAAGTGTTCCTAAAAAAAATTGGCTGCTCCTTTCTGGTTATGATGCCGCTAGTCACCAATATTGGCGAAGTGGATTAACCCACGGGCTAGCAACTTTTAATTGGACCCAACTATCGCTACCGCCCCGGTATTTCTCCTGGCGTAACCGCAGTAATAGCTTGAGCTGGGGGTTTGGCGATTACCCAGAACTGAATAAACCGTTTGAAGGCATCTTAGCCACATCAATGGTTGATTTAACCAGTCTTTTAAGTTTCCGTCCGAGCTTGATGTCTAGTAAGAAAATCCTTTATTTTCATGAAAATCAGTTTGCTTATCCCGGACAACAGGATATTCATTTGCAGCTTACCTCAATCTATTCTGCGTTATGCGCTGATAAACTCGTTTTTAACTCTAGTTATAACAAGGAAACCTTTTGTGCCGGTGTTACTCAATTTTTAAGCAAAATGCCCGATCATGTTCCAAATGGTATTGTCGATAGTTTAAACCAAAAGAGCCAAATCTTACCTGTGCCATTGTATGAGCTATCAAAGTTAGAACAATTGACAAGTTATAACCAACACGCGCCATTAAAGCTGCTATGGAATCATCGCTGGGAGTACGATAAACAACCTGAGGTGCTGTATTATGCCCTCAAATATTTAAAAAATGCTGAGATAGATTTTACGATAGCCGTTATTGGACAAAGCTTTAGAAATGCCCCTCCAATCTTTGAAAAGATTCGAACCGAATTTAGCGAACTTATTAGCCACTGGGGTTTTCAAGAACGAGATAAATATTGGGGCGTGTTAACTGAATCAAATTTCGTTTTATCAACGTCACTCCATGAGTTTCAAGGCCTATCCGTGCTAGAAGCTATTGCTAAAAACTGTATACCGATTGCGCCCAATCGCATGGTTTATCCAGAGTATATCAATCCTGAAAACTTATATAACGTTCCGAATTCGCATAGCCAAGAACAAGAAGGACAGTCCTTAGCCAATAAATTGTTAGAAATTTATCAAAGCGGTATAAAAAACGATCATTCTGAGGCTAAAAAATATTTTTGGGATCAGTTAAAGCCCAGGTATTTAAAACTCTTAACAGAATGAGTGTTTTAAAAGACTTGATCGCTTGCACTTCAACCTTGTAATCGTTAGATTGTTGATTGTTTAAACTTTTCTAACTTTCCATGAATAAATCAATCATCTTATTTTTAGCTTTTCTTGCTGGCTTTTCAATTATGACCATTGAGCTTTTAGCAGGAAGAATTATGGCGCCCTATTTTGGCGGGAGCATCTACGTTTGGGGCTCAATTATTACCATATTTATGCTCGCCCTCTCCATTGGTTATTTATTAGGCGGAAGATGGTCTATTCATCAACCGAACTTCTTAAAGTACGGCACTCTATTTATTTTATCGGGATTAACTTGCCTACCAATTTTATTTTTTGGCGACTTAAGCATGCAGTGGGTATTTGAAAGAATTATTGATCCAAGATATGGCTCACTGATTGGCGCATCTATACTCTTTTTAATTCCAACCATTTTCATGGGAACTATTGCACCATACTCAGTTAGAATGTTAGTTGAGTCGACGGAAGAAAGCGGACAAACTGCAGGCTTTTTATATTTTGTTTCCACCATTGGCAGTGCAGCCGGAACGATTATGACGTCCTTTTATTTTGTGCTTTGGTTTGAAGTAAACACCATAATCTTAAGCGCATCTACTGCTTTTGTTTTAGCCGGACTGCTCGCTATTTCTCGATACTATATAGATGCGAAACAGGAAGTTTTAGCGTGAAATTTTTATTGCCCAAAGTTTTAACTTTTGTCATTGTTTTCGTTGCCATTACTGTGAGTGCAAAACAAACATTACATACCGAACGTTCCTTATATCGAAATATTTCAGTAACTCAAGATCGATATTTAAGATGTATGGTTTTTGAAACCCGAAAAGTTAATCCTCCTTACCAAACATGTGTCG
>JBFHSP010000313.1:0-2802 GCA_041591085.1 Kangiellaceae bacterium
AAGTACAACGCCAATATTTGGCAGTTCAATCTCAAACAGAGCCTAAAACCAGAGCCTTTGATTACATCGATTAAATACAATAGTTTTCCAAAATACTCACCCGACGGAAAGCACATCGCTTTTGTCAGCAATCGTAAAGGAAAATCTTCGGTATGGCTTTATGATATTGACTCTAAATCACAAACCGAAATCATTCAGATCGCTAACGCGGACCTGACTCTTCCGGTTTGGGATCAGCAAGGTGAAAACCTATTGATCAGCAGTCGTGGCGAAACGGGATATCAGTGCTACCAATTGTCAATCAGTACAAGAAGCTTTGAAACCTTATCTGAAATACAAGGTCAGCACTTTGGTTGTGTCTACGGAGCGAGCGGCGAGATTTACGCGATTTCACGTGAACCAAACGAACCTTCCTATTTATTTAAACTAAAAGGCTCTAATCTCACTCGATTAACCAATTTTTCAGTCAATCAGGTGGCGCTAACCAATAATGACAAGGTGGTTTACTCCACGCCCGATAGCAACGGAATTTTTTTGATGAAAGACAACGGTGAGTCGATCAATTTAGCCCCAGATTACAAAGGCTCTTGGTCGGTGCATTGGGTGGTCAGAGATAACTATCTTTACTTTGCTCGCTTTCAACAGGCCGCGCAAAGTAATGGCGAAATCGCTAAACCTGGACTTTATCAAATAGATTTAACTTCGCTCGAACAAAACTTTGTTAGCGCCGAATTACCTTCGGCAATTGGAAACACCATTGATGTTGACCCGCTTCATCAATCTATATTGTTGGTAAAAACCGATAGCGTTGAAATGAATTTGTATCATGCTAAGTTGAACGAAAACTTAAAATAGATTGGTTTACAAATTTATATCGGTTGATCACCGGTTTGCGATACCTGCGCTTTAAACTATTGCTTTAATCGATTCTGCCCACATAAATGGTGAATAACTGGTCTGCCAAACAAGCTTTTCGCAGGTTGCGGTTAGCCCAGCGCAACCCCACGGAGGTGATATCAAATGCTAAGCCCCAAACGCAAGCCTCTATTTGTACATTATTAATTTTTGTGCAAATATATAGTTAAACTTTAAAAATACACAAACCCATGTTCGCACGATCAATCCACCAAGAACTACAAGTATTATCGAGGTCATTTCGCGTTATATCGGTTTTGGGACCACGCCAAGCCGGTAAAACCACACTGTGTAAACTGGCATTTCCTCAATACCGTTATGTTTCGCTAGAAGACCCTGATGTTCGGCAGTATGCCATCGAAGACCCACGGGGATTTCTTTCAGAATATCGAAAATATGTAATTTTTGACGAAGTGCAACGAGTCCCTCAATTGCTTTCATATATTCAAACGATTGTAGATGAGGATCAAATAAGCGCTCAGTTCATACTAACAGGAAGCCATCAACTTGAGCTTGGACAAGCGCTTTCGCAGTCGCTCGCGGGTAGAAGCGCCATATTAACCTTGCTCCCTTTATCACTGCAGGAATTATCGGGCTCTAACAATGAATATGGCTTAGACGACATTATCATCAATGGATTTATGCCGGGCAAACACCAACAGAGCATTGAGGCGCAGCGGTATTATCGCTCCTACTTTCAAACTTATATTGAGCGCGATGTCAGGCAGCTGATCAATTTAAAAGATTTTGTAAAATTTGAAAAGTTTGTACGACTTTGTGCCGGCCGAGTAGGTCAGTTATTAAACCAATCGAACTTAGCTAATGAAGTAGGGGTATCAGCAGTCACTATTGCCGAATGGATCTCAGTACTTGAGGCATCTTACATTGTGTATCGATTACCTCCTTACTATGAAAACTTTGGCAAACGACTGATCAAATCACCTAAGTTATATTTTATAGATACCGGATTAGCGGCTTGGTTACTCGGTATCGAAAACGTGAAACAATTAAGTCGAGATCCGCTTCGTGGAGCGTTGTTTGAAAACCTAATCATTATTGAGGCATTAAAAAGTCATTTAAATTTAGGTAAAGATCCGCGCATTTTCTTTTTTAGAGACAGCCACGGAAACGAAGTTGATTTAATCATTCAATTTGCAAGGCAATTAAAACCCTATGAAATCAAATCCTCTCAAACATGGCACGACTCCTTTTTAAAAGGACTTTTCTATTTCAATCAATTAGTGGGTGAACGCGGCGAAAAAGGCTGCATCATTTATGCTGGGAATTCATCAAGAAATAATGATAGTTATACTTTACTACCCTATACGGACCTTAAGTCATTTTCATTAACAAACAATGAGAATACGGCTGACTAAGCTGGTTACCGACAAACTGCATAGAACAATCAATGCCACTAAATCTAAACGCACCCACTCGGTGATCAATAAGATAAAAGCGACAATTAAAATACTGACCACCAGAATCATTTCGAGGGTCATTTGTTATTTCCTTAATTTTTTGGACTCTTTAATTAAAGCTCAAAAATCCGGAAATTGCGTAATGGTTTTAACAACTTAGCTAAACACAAGTGGCTTATTTGAAAGTTTAATAAGTATCCTTCTCCCAAATTGGGAGAAGGGATCAAAGTATACAAATTATCGAAACAATCAATCGTTGGGTTACGCTGCGCTAACCGCAACCTACGATAAGCTTGATTTGGCAGGCAAGTTATACTCCATTTGGGTTGGCAACTGTTGAAGTGGAAACGGTTGAAAACAACATTCGTTTTCCGGGGCAGTATTTCGATGTTGAAAGTAGTTTGCATTGCAACTATTTTAGAGATTACGATCCACAAACTGGCCGATACATTGAAAGTGATCCTATAGG
>JBFHSP010000314.1:0-2796 GCA_041591085.1 Kangiellaceae bacterium
AAACAGCAATTCACTCGCAGGAAGCGAGTGAGAGGTAATGCCATCAGGGATGATGATCATTACCGCTTGCTCGACCAGATGATTTTTCGATTAGCCAATTGGCGGGAGAAACATGTTTTATTACGGACTTCCTGTCCTTCACCCTTCGGGCAAGCTAAAGCTGTGCAAATTCGTTCCTGCGAATTTGTGCTTACTTTTGCATGTCTGCAAAAGTGAGTCGCTGAGGAGCGAAATAAGATCTTGCTCATTAGTACGATGTTGATACTTTGCGAGAAGACAAATATATGTATATGTCCGATCTTTGCCTTTTTTAACCGTATTATGTGTTAACCAACAAGTAATCAAATATTCAGCAAGTTAAAAAATCGATTCTGTAGATGCGTTGCAGTGAAACGAAACCTGTCAATTTTTATGTTCAGAGATTAATCAATATTTAAACCCGTTTCATTCAAGATTTTTTGTTGGGCTGATAAAACCAGCCCATCCAACGGGTTAAAGAACTCTATGATTAAGTTAAGTCCTTAATAAAATTATCGTGCCTGATTGTGCTCTAATTTGCCCGTGGTTCATTGGAATGTTTTGATATCCCGATCGAAAGAACTAGCCCAAGCAAGCATTTTATCTATCACACCAGTAATTGAAGTTTTGTGCATCCAAAAAAGCTTCGGCATTGCTGCCTTGTAACATGGCAAGCGTGGAAAGCATGCCTGCAGTTAAACAGTGATCAGCCATCACGGTGACGATTGTAGGAGCGTTTGCAACCGGCCAGCCGGTTTTTGGGTTTAGAATATGGGCGTAGCGAATGCCATTATGGATTAAATAGCGATGTGTACTGCCGCTGGTGCAAACAGCACCAACCGATAGTTTTATGGCGCGATGAGGCTTGTTAGTAGGGTTATGTTCATTTGCAAAAGGATGCGGAGTGTCAACCCCAATGGTCCAGTAGTTCATTGTTTTGGGTTTAAGAGTAACACGCAAGTCTCCGCCTAGATTAATTAACACCGATACTTCAGGCGCTTTGGCTTGAATAAGTTGAGCAACTCGATCAACAGCATACTCTTTGCCGATGCCGCCAAAATCAATTTCCATTCCTACGGGAACCGTGATTTGCTTTTCATCGAAATGTATTTTTTGCCAACCAATATGAGAAAGAAGCGACTTTATTTTTTCAAGGGAAGGTATGACGGAGTCTGGTTTAAACGTCCAAGCTTTTCTTAAAACGCCAGAGGTTAAATCAAATTGTCCTTCACTGACATTGAAGCAATGATCAGCAAATTGCAGCAAACTGAAAACTTCTTGATCAATGGCAACAGGCTTTCCATTGGAATGATTGATGTTGTCACAGATATTGTCTTTTTGGTAACGCGAAAATTTTTGCTCAATTCGTTCCACTTCAGCGATGGCGCTTGAAGATAGCCTTTTTACCAAAGGTTCATCGTGGGACTCAAACAACAGCTCACAAGGGCTTCCCATTGCGGTGAAGTACGCTGAGAAGCCGTAGGCCTGTTGTTCGAGTCTAAATGAGTTCAATGTTTTTTAAATTTTCCAATGTTAAGTTACATTAAAACGAGTAACTGAACTGAACGAAAAACGCATCTAGATCAGGGTAGATTTCAGCGTTAGCTAATTGCCCAGGATGGTTTCCTAAAACATCCTTAGGTGTTTGCTGATAATAAGATAACCTTACAGCCATGTCGTTTCCTGAATCGGTTTTCCATCCGTATTTTAAGCCTAGGGTATTAGCGGTAAATTCACCTAGCCGGATATCAGCCGAAGCAAACTCAGGTTGTGGCTGGTTATCGAGCAAGTAGGGTAAATAAAAGCTTGCGGCTGACTGTTGATAGTAGCGAAACTGAGGCTCGATGTAGCTGTTTTCACCGACATAAAATAAATGCTTATACTCGACGGTTTGTGAATCAATAGCCCAGTCATCGGTCATATAGCGCAATGAGAAATCGGCTATCGATTCGTCAAAGTGGTGTTTAACTTGACCAAATAGACTGTGCTTGGCGCGGCTATCGGGACGGTTTTCGTAGTAGTGACCATATAATCCATTAGGCTCAATGACAGTCCCAGTATTATCGACTACTGAATACACTTTAAATGGATCTGATAAATAACCTCTTACATTCGAATAGGAGTAGTTAAATTGCATGATGGTGCTGCGATTAACCACTTGGGTCCAACCAATCAGTAAATCGGTGGTTTGTTTAGTGTCACTGGATTGTTCTCGAGACGCATTAAACGCCGCACGATAAGCGTCATCGTTAGCAAATTGTCCTCGATCCACCACCATTTGTGCATGGGAGATGGGTATATTGCCGTATGGTGAAAACGTATCATAGGCGTGGGACAATCCTATAGAAAACACACTGTTTTTCTTATTAAAATCCCATGCAAGAGAGCCATTACCTGCTAACGAAAAATAATCAAATTCTTTGGAAAAATGTAAGCCATAGCTCGCTGTCACTTCAATCCATGCGGGTTTTGTCCACTGAGCGTTCAGCTGCAGCCGTGTATCCCTAAAGGTATCGTCGAGCGGAATTTCTCCGGGAGCCACAGTGTATTGACCATTACCGGATGGACGAGTAAAGGTTTGTTCGGTATTTTGCACCACCGCACCTAATGGCGTTGCTCTGGTTAGGCTATCGAGGGTAATTTTAAAGTTAAATTTATCATCGACATCGATTTCTCGAGTGGCTGAAACAATCGCTTCAAACGCTTTCACTCTATCGGCTTCGCTGTAATAAAGCACCGCAGAGTCAAAGCTCCAATCTTTAGAAAAGTCCCAAAAAT
>JBFHSP010000315.1:0-2781 GCA_041591085.1 Kangiellaceae bacterium
GAGGAAAGTCCGGGCTCTATGGGCAAGGTGCCAGGTAATGCCTGGAGGATGTGAGTCCATGGAAAGTGCAACAGAAAGTATACCGCCCAGTTACTATCCATTTGCAAGCTTTACTAGAAAGCGAAGGCTAACTCTACAGTGTAAGCAAGCAAGTGAATTGCAAGCATGTAAAAGGATAGTAGCTGGGTAAGGGTGAAACGGCGTGGTAAGAGCACACCGCGCAACTGGCAACAGTTGTGGCTAGGTAAACCCCACCTGGAGCAAGACCAAATAGAGGGACATGGAGTTTTCCAACGTACGGCCCGTGCGGTCCCTGGGTAGGTCGCTTGAGATTTGTGGTGACATAAATTCTAGATGAATGACTGCTCTCGACAGAACCCGGCTTATCGGCTGACTCCTATTCGTAACTTAGCTGAAGGCGAATTTAATCGTTGCAGACTCAATATTGAGCAATTTTCTTAATTATTCTGGTTCCTTAAAAGTATCGCCGGATCGCATAGACAATCTCTTAACCTAAAACCTTATCATTATGTGTTAAACCTACAAATATAGGTGAGTTCTTTAAATTATTACCCTGTATTTAACAAGGGATATGTGCTTTTTAACTATCTGTCTTATAAGTATTTTTTTAGTTTTTTTACCTGGTTTTACTTGCAATATCGCAAGCTCGTTTCTATAGTGTCAAAAAGTGGGAAAATGTGGGATAACATGGATTGCTCCATGACGTTCATTTTATGTTCCGAGGTGTTAACGATCTTAATTTGGATGCGAAAGGCCGTCTGTCATTGCCGGCGCGCTATCGTGAACGCATCCAAGAAAGCTGTGGTGGTAGCTTAGTAATTACCGTTGATGTCGATCGTTGTTTATTGATTTATCCTTTTCCTGAATGGGAACGCATTGAACAAAAGCTAATGCAATTACCGAGCATCAATAAACAAGTAAGACGCTTACAACGACTACTTCTTGGGCATGCCACGGAATGTGAAATTGATGGGCAGCATCGGATATTGCTTCCCTCGCCGTTACGACATTTTGCCAGTTTAAATAAACAGGCAGTCTTAATTGGGCAAGGAAATAAATTTGAGCTTTGGGATCAAGAAACTTGGGAAAAAATGTGTGAACGTTGGATTAGAGAAGAAAATAAATTGAGTGACATTACTGCGGCGCGAGAATCTCTTTCGATTTAACTATGCAGTTTGGTGCTTATGACTCGCATCAACCTGTTTTGCTTGCCGAAGTAATATCAGCACTAAAGATTATATCGGATGGTATCTATATTGATTGCACATTTGGAAGGGGAGGACACAGCAGCGAGATATTGAAGAAACTTGGTCCCAATGGCCATATATTAGCAATTGACCAAGACCCTCAAGCTGTTGCTTACGGAAAAGCTTTATTTTCAAAAGAGCCACGTATAGTGATTGAACAGAGTAATTTTTCGCAAATTTTACAAACTGCTAAAAAATATAAATTTGATGAAAAAGTGAATGGGATTTTATTTGATTTAGGGGTTTCATCACCACAGCTTGATGATCCTGAAAGAGGATTTAGCTTTATGCAAGATGGTCCACTGGATATGCGTATGAATGTTAATGAAGGCATTAGTGCCGCGCAATGGCTACAAAAAGTTAGTGCTCATGAATTAGAAAAAGTAATAAAAATATATGGCGAAGAGCGTTATGCAAAAAAAATTGCTGCTGCAGTTTTGAAGCAACAGAAAATTTGCCCACTAAAAACTACTAGACAACTAGCCGAAGTGGTGCAAAAGGCAATTGGCCGATCACGTGAGCAAAAACATCCTGCAACTCGCACATTTCAAGCTATACGTATTTTTATTAATAAAGAATTAGAGGTGTTGTCAACGGCATTAGATAACTGTGTAGAGTTGCTTGATGAATCAGGGCGATTATTAGTAATAACGTTTCATTCCCTTGAGGACCAGCTAGTAAAAAGTTCGTTTCGCAAACATAGCGAATCAAGTTTGCCGCGCAAACTACCTATAGCTAACCAATTCCAACCAAAGCTAAAAAGAGTTTGTAAGCCAATCAAGCCTTCAAAAAATGAAATTGCAAACAATCCAAGGGCAAGGAGTGCAAAGCTACATATTATGGAGAGAATTACATGTTAGCTAGGTTAGTACTAATTGTAATTTTATTTCTTGCAAATGTTTTTACTGGTGTTGGAATTGTTTATTCGAAACATTCTATGCGTAAAGCATTTGTCGAACTACAAAATTTGCAAAATAAATTTGATGAGTTGCAAATAGAATGGGGGCGCTTGCAGTTAGAGCAAAGCGCTTGGGCAACACATGGCCGCGTAGAAAAACTTGCGCGTGAAAAATTAAAAATGGATCTTGTGCATAAGGAACGACTAGTATTTTTAAAAATGCATTAAAGATATGAAACAAGCTCCTATATTTAAATTTCGAAGATCTTTTATTGTGTTTCTCTTTATGTTAGGTCTTAGTAGTTTGTTTGTACGTGCAATTTATTTGCAGTTGTTTGAGCATGAATTTTTAGAGGAGGAAGGTAAGGCGCGCCATCTGCGAGTAGTAGAAATGCCTGCACATCGCGGCATGATATTAGACAGAAATGGGGAACTACTCGCAGTGAGCACGCCAATCTATTCTGTATGGGCGAATCCCTCTGCAGCATTAAGTAATCATGAATCAATTAGACGGGTAGCAAGTATTTTAAATTTGAATGCTGCAAGCTTAAAGAAAAAGCTCCAACAAAAAAGTGAACGTCAGTTTTTATATGTAAAGCGCCATATTGATCCTCA
>JBFHSP010000316.1:0-2773 GCA_041591085.1 Kangiellaceae bacterium
GCCGCTTGAAAGACTGGTTAATTCTTTAGCTCCACTCGGGAATGAAACACGCTGTCGCAACTGATCAAACTTGCTTCGTATGGTGGGTAAGTTTGGTTTTCCTTTTAAGCGACCAAAGGTCGCGTCCGCGACTTCAATTCACGCCTAAAAATGATCTTTTCGAACACAAGATGAGGCATGGATGCCGAATCCAAGTATTGCCGAGCGGGACTACGAGTCAATACTGATGCGTTTATAAAAATCTTTTTAGATTGGAAACAGTGAATTGCAGAGCAAACCGTTTTTATTCAGGACTTCCTGTCCTTCACTCTTCGGGCCAGCTAAAGCTGTTCAAATTCGTTCCTGCGAACTTGTCGGGTGTTTTTTCGGTCTAAAAAACACCCTCGCTGAGGAGCGAAATACGAACTTTAGAATAAAGTTGAAGTTCAGTTTTTGAAAGATATGAAAAACTCAATATGTCCGATCTTTGCCTAAAACTACCGCATTATGCTTGAGCTTATGTTCGAATAAAGTACTGGATCTCGCATCAAGTGCGAGATAACAAAAGTCAAAAAAAAATGAAAGCTCGTTGTGTTTATCTACCCTAAACCGCTTAAAACAAGCTTTAAATCAATGAAGCTTTAACTACAAGCTCTTCAAACTCAGAAGATACTAGAGGTTTAGCGTAATAATATCCTTGTACTTCATCACATCCGAGATCTGTGAGTAATTCTGCTTGCTCTTTCGTTTCAACTCCTTCAGCTATCACTTTTTTCTTTAAAGTATGGGCAATAGCTATAATGGCTTTCACCACTTCAAAATCATCCGAATTAGAGGCCATATCCATAATAAATGAGCGATCAATTTTTATGTAATCAACTGGAAAGTTTCGTAAATAAGACAACGATGAATAACCTGTACCAAAATCATCTAAAGCTATTTTAAATCCCATTTCATGCAACCTGATTAAGTTTTCTTTAGCCATATTTGGTGAGTCGACCAACGATGTTTCTGTAATTTCAAGTTGTATTTTTGAGGTAGGTACATCAAATTTATTTAGCAGTGCGGTTACTTTGGCACAGAACTTATCGCTAATTAAATCATCTCCTGAAATATTGATCGCTATGGCTTCAAAGTTTAAATGACTATTGTTCCAGTTTTCAATTTGACGACAAGCAAGTTCAAAAACCCAGAGTGTTAACTTGTTGATAAGCCCTGTTTCTTCAGCAATAACAATAAACTCAATTGGCGGAATACTTCCAAACTGCGTGTGATTCCATCGAATTAATAATTCACAACCACTAATTTTATCATCACTTAAATTTATTTTTGGTTGAAAACAAGCATACAAAGGAAATGAAGGTTCAAAATTTTTATCTAAAAGCAATTTTTTTAAGTCTTGTTCTATTTGCATAGAACGTAATGATTTTTCTTTTTGTTCGACCGAGCAAAATGCTATTTGATTTTTCTGTCTTTTAGCAACATACATTGCTGCATCAGCTTGTTGAATTAAAGCATGGGTCGTTTCTCCATTATCAGGATAAATAGCAATCCCAATGCTTACACCAAGTATATAGCTACTGTTATTAACGATAAATGGCTTTTGTAGCGATTTAGATAATTTAATTGCTGCTTTTTTAGCTGCCAACTCGCTTGACGAAGGAAGCACAACGGCAAACTCATCACCACCAATTCTAGCGGCCAAATCAGAAGACCGTATCACTTTTTTTATTCTTGTCGAAACTTCCTGTAAAATCTTATCTCCTGCTCCATGACCAAGTGAGTCATTAATGTGCTTAAAGCGATTTAAGTCTAAATATAAAACCGCGATATTTTCATAGTTGTACTTTGCCTTCTCAATATGATAATCGAGATGAGAAAGAAACATTCTTCGATTTGAAAGCTGAGTTAAATCATCGTAATGAGAAAGCCAATGAAGTTCGGCTTCCGTTTTTTTAAGATGAGTTATATCTTGCGCAATCCCTTCGGTGTAAACAAGACATTCCTGCTCATCAAACTTACTTGTTTCCAAAATACTAAAAACATGAAGCTTAGAGTTAGCATTATAAATTTCCAACTCAAATTTTTTAACATTTTTACTTGGCGATATTTTCTTTAAGAAAGAAAATGCTTTCATATTGACAGCGGTATTGGGTATATATCTATCAGAATTCTGAATAAACTCTTCTACAGAATGTCCTAATATATTAATTAAACTGGGACTGACATAAATGTATTTTCCATATTTGTCTTTTTTATAAAAAAAGTATTCTTCTTTCAGGTTCTCGATGAGATGACGATACTTTTCTTCGCTTTTTGTTAAACTTTCAGTTCTATCTTGAACCTGTTCTTCCAACGAAGCTCTAAGTTTAACCAAATCAGCAACATTGCGCTCTAGCGCATGGCTTTTTTCAAAAATAATTTTATTTTTATTTTTTGTTATCAGGATCATATAAATTAGCATAGTAGAAAATAGCGCAAACACTACTACTAACTGAATCATGGTGCTGTAATCGACCGGCACTTCAAGAGATGCTCTCCAACGGTCATTTATTACCGCTTGTTCTTTAGCAGAGATAGACGTTATCGCTTTATCTAAAATGCTTTTTAGAATGGGTAAGTCTTTTCTTACTGCCATGGATTCATTCGAACTTTTTTCGTCATAGGTTGCTACATACTTGATATTTTTTAGAGCATGTTTTCTTTGGATGTGAATGGCGGCTGCCGCATGCATAATAGCCGCATCAACTTTTCCAACCTCCACCGTCATAAGCGCCTGTTCTATGGTCTCGAC
>JBFHSP010000317.1:0-2768 GCA_041591085.1 Kangiellaceae bacterium
CTTGCTCCACAATGCTCTTCAATCAAAATCCAATTATTTTTATCGAGCTACCGGTTTTGACTCGTTATCCGACTCGACAAAACCTGCTTTCGGCATCCATGCCTCAAGCCAGCTGAATCATAATTGCTTTTTGCGAGCATTGAAGTCGCGATATTCTCTTAGAACATTCTGTCATAGCGAGGCGTTTCACGCTGTGGCTATCTCGCTTTAAATTGAATAAAAAGATAGATTATCGCGTCACTTCGTTCCTCATAATGACAAACCATTATTTCGACCAAAGGTCAAAATCCTATCCCTCCGATTGGCAGAAAAACCATATTCACAGCAATTCGTTTGCTGTTTTAAGTGTTGACGAAGGCTCATACTTATTAGTCATTGGCTTTTCATTTGAAGTACTGTTTTTCCATCGCCATAGAGCGAGCAGTAAAAAGGTATCTAGAATTAAAGTAACAATACTCGCTTCCAATCCAAACTGACCGCCAGTCAGCCAAACCGATTGACTATTAAGCTCTGGTGTAAACAAACTGGTGGACTCAATTCCGCTAACGTTGAAGCCTAAAATATAGCCTTGAAACCAGTTCCAACCAAAATGAAGGCCTATAGGTAAGGCTAAACTTTTAGTTTTAATATATGCGAGGCCTAAAAGTAACGCTCCAACAAATAAATCAGCGGAAGCTATGAGAAAACTTGCACCTTCCATTCCCGGATTATCCCAGTGCCCAAACGCGAACAATACTGCCAATATCAGTTGTGACCAGAAAGCGCCTATTCCATTGATTAATCGTTGAAAAATAAATCCTCTGAATAATAACTCTTCATGAACGGCAGTAAAAAGAACCGGATATAACCCAATTAGAATCCAGCCGATGCTAAACGATGGGTGAAAGCTTAATTTTACTCCTCCGAACAGCATGATGATTGCTGTTGATAGGGTGAGCAACAAAGCACTGACAATAAATCCAGCAATAAATTGTTTTAACCAGACCTTATTAATATGTAATCCGACCTGTTTAAATGATTCGCCCCTCAGCTTTAAACAGATCCAAGTAGAAAGCACAATAAAGCCAACTGAAAGTGGGCCAAGCCAGTCAGTGTCTATTCCAATCGACTGGAGGCTTTTTGAAATGGGAGTATAAATAACGGATGTAATTGCAATGAACAGAATAAATAGGGCGATCCACCATCCATTTCTTATTTTGTTTTGTGTGTTATATAAAGCCTTATTGATCATAAAAATAGTCTTTGTGATTTAGTGTGTTGGTAAACTATAACACTAAATCCTTGGTTTGCAAACAATATTGGATTTTAATTTGAGATAAAGTTTTTTAAGGAAGTTAAGGTAGGCATTTAACATTGTTATCTATGGGCTAGTCTGTCGCAGTCATGCTAAAGTTCTATTGCCAAATCGCTTTCTAAATAAAAACCAAAACTTTAAAGAAGGAACTGTTTCATGCTGACTTTGTTTATTGCCAACAAAAATTACTCCTCTTGGTCGCTGCGTCCTTGGGTATTAATGAAGGAACTGAATATTCCGTTTAATGAGCGATTAACGACTTTTAAAGACTCGGGGAATCAAGCTGAGTTTAAACAATTTGCGCCCAATGCAAAGGTGCCTTGTTTGCATCATAATGATTTAGTCGTATGGGATTCTTTGGCAATTGTTGAGTATTTAGCAGAATTGTATCCGGCGGTTTGGCCCAAAGATAAAACGGCACGAGCTTGGGCTAGGAGCGCTTCGGCAGAAATGCACTCTGGGTTTAGTGTGGTTCGTAATATTTGCGGTATGAACTGTGGCATTCGTGTTAGTTTGCATGAAATGAGCGAGTCGTTAAAGAATGAATGGCAGCGAATTGACGAGTTGTGGAATGAAGGGCTTAATCGATTTGAAGGGCCATTTTTAGCAGGACAATCTTTCTCAGCTGTTGATGCCTTTTATGCTCCAGTCGTATTTCGTATGCAAACCTTTGGGATTTCTTTGAGTGATGTAGCGATGAAATATCAAAGACAAATGCTTGCGCTGCCGAGTATGCAACAATGGTATAACGAAGCACTTGCTGAAACCTGGCGCGATGAGCCTCATGATGCCGAAGCAAGAGCGGTCGGTGATTGGACCGCAGATTTAAGAGCGAGTTAACTCTAACTTAGCGTTTGCAATGCCAGTGATTGCCGTGAGTCCAGCATTTGCGGCTTGACTTTGGTTTGTAAGCGACAATCACAATTGCTTTGTTTTGGTGCTCATTGTCTAAGTGGCTGACTATAACCATTTTTTTGTGGTGATGTTTGGAATGAGAAGTACATCCTAAAACTAGAAAGAGCGCGATTGATATAGCCAAGAACTTTTTCATTGAGTCTACCCGTTTTCAAATATTGATTATTGAGTAAAACGGCAATAACAGCTAATGGTTGACAGTAAAACGTTATTTATTTTTCTTTAACGTCATGGTTAATCCCAATAATGAGAGCAATAAAACCAATAATAAACCGATAGTCCCAGCGTATTTATCAATTGCTGCGTGGCCTGTCCATTGTAAATAATGTATAGAATACATAGCGTTAATAAAGTCGGTATCTAGACCTTTTTGCCTAAGTTGTAATGAGTTCCAATTGAATGATATTTCAATAGCTCCTAAGGTGTTTATTTTAATGTCGTTCAAATCACTCATATCAAGAGTTGAAATCGAACCATAGCGAGAGTTGTCAGCGATCGCATCATTAATTAGAGATCTTATATCTGTCTCTGCTGGACCAATTGCCTGAGAGCCATCTTC
>JBFHSP010000318.1:0-2760 GCA_041591085.1 Kangiellaceae bacterium
AGATAGGTTCGATACCTTTAAAAATAAAAGAAAATCAGTTTTTAGAAATCGTTATCTATGAAAATAAAGTTGTGGTAAACACAAAAAAACATACGTTTAAAATTTTAAGGGAAGAAATTCAAACTATAAGAGTAATTAAGTCTAAGTCATCTGTAGATAAAATAGTTTTAAACGTATCAGGAATGGGAAAAATAAAGTTAATCGGGTTTCAAAACATGGATGAGTTAGCAAAAGAATTACAATTACTCAAAAAAACTGCTTAGAAAACGGATAATATCCAACATCCTAACCTTCTCCCAAATTGGGAGAAGGGATAAATTCAACGAATAATTTAAAAACTGTTGTGTTAGGCGGCGCTAACCGCAACCTACGAAAAGCAAGCGTAGCCCGGATTAGCATTTTTCGCGTAATCCGGGACTTTAGAATCAAAGTTTGACAATGTTTCTCGATTACGCAAAAGCTAATCGAGGCTACGAGAATTAGAATCTGCTGTGGGTTACGCTGGGCTAACCACAACCTACGAAAAGCTTGTTTGGCAGACCAGTTATTCACCATTTGGGTGGGTGAAGATTGCGTTTTAAATTTTAAAATACTTTATTGATTGCATCAGATCGCCGGCATTTTGTGATGACTCTTTGGCTAAAGAAGTAGTCTCAGCAGCAAGAATAGCATTTTGTTGAGTAACCTTGTCGATATGCTCTATTGCATTGTTAATTTGTTCTAGTGAATTAGACTGGTCTTCTGTACGTATGGCAATGTCATCAATTAATTTAGAAACCTTTTGTATTTCTGTTTGTATTTCAATAAGTGCTTCGCCTGATTCATTTGCCAGTGAACTACCCATAGTGACTTTAGCTAAACTAGCATCAATTAAATTTTTGATTTCTTTAGCCGAACTTGCGCTTCGTTGTGCCAAATTCCTTACTTCAGAAGCCACTACGGCAAACCCTCTACCTTGTTCACCCGCACGAGCAGCTTCAACGGCTGCATTCAATGCCAATAAATTGGTTTGGAATGAAATTTCATCAATCGTGCTGGTAATGTCAGCAATGAGCTTGGAGCTCTTACTTATTTCTTGCATAGCGCTGATAGTTTTATTCACCGCTTGTTCGCCTTTAATTGCTACCTCGCTTGCCGATTTCCCAGCTGATTTAGCTTGATTACCAATTTTTGCGGCATCTTTAAAAGCGTCAGAAAGCTCGGCAACGCTACTAGCAGTTTGCTCAAGGCTAGCAGCTTGAATTTCGCAGCGGGTAGCAAGTTGTTCATTACCAGCAACGATTTCCTTATTTGAATAGTAAATAGTTTTTGAAGATTGCAAAAATTGGGTGACCACTGCTTGTAACTTTTCAGATGTGAAATTTAAACCGTGAACTAACTCACCAAAAACTCCTTCATAACGGTTTTCGATTCGATAACCCAATGAGCCTTCTGCTAGCTCCTTAAGACCACTTTTTATTTCAGTAAGTGCATTTTCTACAATTGAAATTAATTCATTTAAACCAGAAGCTGCCGTTTTAAGTGAGCCTTCCATATCTGATACATCAATGCGTTGGGATAAATCTCCGGCTTTAGCACTCGCTAATAAGTTATCAATATTTTCGATGACCCTTTGATCGCGCTCGCGCTCCTGTTCGGCCTTTTCCAGTTTGAGTCGATGTTCTTGTTCAACACGTTTTTGTTGAGCTAATTCGCGCTCGAGCTGTTCAGCTTCTTGTTGCCGTTGACGTTCTTCCGCCTCTAAACGCAGGAGTGTTTGCTTTTGTATTTCTATTTCATTAGTGCGTTTGTCAATTAAAGCTAACCTAAACTTTTCGGTCGCTCTAGCCATAATGCCAATTTCGTGTTTAATCTGTTGACCTGCTACATAAGAATCAAGATTTCCGCCTTGCATTGCATCCATAGTTTCAGCCAAATTAATGGTAGAAGATGAAATGCGTTTAGCTAAAAGTGCAAGCAAGCCTAAAATGGACAAGGTACTTATAAAAAACAAGCCAACTACAAAAAAAGTAACGTCTTTGCCTCTTTGCAATTGTGGCGAAATATCACTAGAAACTTCTAAAATTCCGCGAACGTCACCTAACTTCCAATCCATTTTAGGAGAGTCCGTTCGCGTGTTATGGCAGTTAACGCAAGTATCGGCAACCATGATATCGCTGATCGCCACTCTTACAATGGTTTTACCGTTAATGACTTGAGTTTTTACGAACTTCTCTTTGGGATTTTTAATAATAAACTCCCATGCTTGCTGCTGGAAAGAGTCTAATATTCTGTCTTTGCGATTTGGAAAAGGATACGCACTGTACAAATTAATTTTAGTGTTTTCTTTCTGCAGTGTTTCACTAACTTCGTGTACCAAAGTGGCGGGTAAAGGTATGGTATTCTTATCGGTTTTGTGGTCAAAGGTCGGCCTTAAAACGCCGGTCGCTATGACCTTATTAATGACATTTTCAGTGTAGTATTTTCTAATATTTTTAAACTGGTTAACAATTTGTTCCGCAGATGATTCCGCTTCTTTTAGTGTGTTTGCTGATATTTCCTCAGGAACCATGACCGCAGTAAGCACAGTAAAAAAAATAGAAATGATCGCAACGGGGATCACCATTAACTTAAAAATGCTGTTATTGACTATGCCTGTAATCATTCTTTTATTTTATCCTATTAATGATTGATAGGGGTTCCAACCATCTGAAAAGTATTAAAATTTAGAGATAAAATCTTTATCGACTATCGACTATCGACTATCGACTATCGACTATC
>JBFHSP010000319.1:0-2757 GCA_041591085.1 Kangiellaceae bacterium
CCCAGTTCTTTTGGATACTTTTGCAACGTCTGGCAAAAGTATCTCGCGCAAAAGCGTTAGCGGTGCGAAACCGCTTTTGACTTTAATATTTAAAAACTGGATTCCACATCATTAAATGTTCGGAATGACGGAAAAATTCTGAGATTCTGACTTCCGAAGTGTGCTCTTTTTTCGCATCAAAGTCGCAAGGCGAGATGAACTCTCAAGTCATTTTATAAAGACTTCCGTTCATTCCAAGGTGCAATTTTTACTAGCATCAACATACCTGGAATAGCGCATAAAAAGCATACTATAAAAAACAACGGATAACCGATACTTTCAATCACAGCGCCACTGATTGCTGGTGTGAAAATTCTTGGTATAGACACTAAACTAGAGAATAAAGCAAATTGTGTGGCGGTAAAATGTTTATTCGATGCTCGTGACATATAAGCAATCAATGCAACGCTGCCTAACCCAACTCCTAAATATTCGAGGCTGGTTGCAATTGCCAGCATAACCCAGTTATAGCCAACCAGCGCTAAAGCAAAATAGCCTAATATAGAAATGATTTGGAATCCGCCAAACACCCAAAGTGCTCGGTTGATCCCTAATTTAATCATTAAAATACCGCCAATAATGGTGCCTATGGCGGCACTTACGGTTTTTGATATTTTTGCAATAGAGCCTATTTCGACTTCATTAAAACCCATATCAAAAAAGAACGGCGTTTCTAAACTTGTTGCCATATTGTCACCGAGTTTGTAAAGCAACATAAACGCTAACACCATAAATGCACCAGAAACTCCTTCTCGACTAAAAAATTCTTTGAAAGGCTCAATGACCGCACTTTTTATCGAGTCGGGTTCATCGCCGGCTTCTGAGGTTTCTTTGATAAGAAAAGTGGTTACAATGCCCACCAACATAAACGAAGCAACAAAAATATGGGCGATTTGCCAGCTAAATAACCCAGCTATAATAAAGCCAAACCCGCTGGGAATGAACGATGAGTATCGGTAAGCTTGAATACTAAACCCAGTGCCTGCACCTAATTCATCATCAGGTAGTAACTCTCTCCGATATGCATCTATAACGATATCTTGACTTGCGCTGAAAAAAGCAATCGCCCCGGCAATAATGGCAATGGGTAAAAGTTCAGTTTCCGGATCATAAAATGCCAAAAGTACCATTAGAAAAAGGAGACAGAGCTGTGTAATTAACATCCACCCTCTTCGTCTTCCTAAAAATGGAGGAACAAACCGATCCATCAGCGGAGACCAAATAAACTTCCAGGTATAGGGAAACTGCACAATGGCGAACAAACCAATAGTGGTTAAATCAACACCATGTTTTCGTAACCACAAGGGAACAAATTGCATTACCAAAAATAGTGGTAGACCAGAGGAGAAGCCAATAAAAATACACGCAAGCATTCTTTTATTAAGCAAAGCCTGTCGAAAAGATTTTTTTTCTTTTATTATTTGATTCATTATTCGCCAAATTTTTATAACTTATGCACATTCAGATTCTAGGCGCTGGCGCTATAGGTTGTTTATGGGCCAGCCGCTTGCAGCAGAAAAAAAGCCCTGACTTTAAGGTCAGCCTAATTACTCGTTCGCCACAATCTGACTATCTAGAGTTGCATGAGTCTTTACAATCGCAATCTATTACTCAGTCTATTAAACAATACCATGCAAAACAATTAACAAATATTGATTGTGTAATAGTTTGTGTTAAAAGTTTTCAATTACAAGATGCGCTTAAAAGCGTACAACATGCAATCAATTCAAATACTTGGTGCGTTTTACTACAAAATGGCATGGGTAATATTGAAATTGCCCAAAAGTTTATAGCCTTGAATAATCTCATTGTCGGCTCAAATACTCATGGTTCATTTATTCAACATGCGGACTCTCTCAATCAGCAAAACAGTAAACACTGGGTTCATGCTGGAGTTGGCAAAACACTGTTAGGCTCAACTGCAACGCCAAGTATGAATGCTGATTTTCTTCCTTATTTTTCGCTCATGCAACGTGCACTTCCAACGGTAGAGTGGAGAAAAAATATAAAAGATGATTTGTATCGAAAACTCATAGCGAATGATTTGATTAATCCACTGACCGCATTATATCAATGCAAAAATGGAGAATTGTTAACCAACACCAACTACTTCAACCATTGGCAATCATTGTTAAATGAAATAATGCCATTAGTTCGGTTTTGGCTCCCGAGTGATTCAAAAGAGCAATTAAGCGCTTTTGTCAGTCAGATAATTACGGCAACATCGAATAACTTCAGTTCAATGTACCAAGATTCTGTCAATAACCAAACTTCTGAGATTGAGCAAATTACTGGATTTATCATCAACCAGGCTTCTCTAATGGAGATTCCCCTCCCTCTTCACCAACGACTGTATAGGGATTTTAAAAGCAAGTATCAATAGATGATTTTGCTCTAAAAACTGATAATCGGTCAAAAATCGAACAGTGTTAGCAATTTATTGTTTACTAAACGAGAGAAATGCTTCACATTTTGCTACCCTTTATGTGTCTAGAATAAGCGCAACTTCTCTTTGGCACTTCATGATATGAACTCAAATATTCGAAATTTAGTTTTGATTATTCTACTGGCTCTGGCTGCAGTAGGGCTGACGTTGCTCACATGGCTCTGGCAATACCAATACCATAAATCAGCTACGCAAAACTGGCAGCAATTTCAACTAACTCGGGTTGAAGCTCAAGTCAGCCACTTTTTTGACCAATTAAAAAGCATTAACCA
>JBFHSP010000320.1:0-2718 GCA_041591085.1 Kangiellaceae bacterium
AGTGGCATTAGCGACAAAAGCGGAGCTGGTATTCAAGAAACTGAATGTGTTTCTTGGCAGTTTTGAAAACATCAAAAAGGGTATTGAAAAAGCTGCAGAAGCATACACTAAAGCAGAAGGTCAGTTAATCAGCGGAAAGGGTAACCTTGTGAAGCAGGTCGGCGAATTCAAAAATCTTGCACCTGCCATTAAAGCTGAATTACCTGAATATTTTACGGAAAAAGCCAATCTGGAAATTGACTTTATTGCCAGCGAAGAAACACGCCTTGTTGATGAGCAAGAGGAAAAGACCAGCAAGGAAATTGATGGCAGTTCCGATTAGCTTAAACTGTAACAAGCTTTAATCGGTAAAAGTCAGAATCAGACCTGAGCAATGTAATCTCAAGTTTCGACTAGAATGTGCCAATTCCTGTCTCTGATGAAGTTTGGGTCTTGGTCTTAAATAAAGAGGAAAGCAGACCTCTGGCTTCAAGCTCCCACCATGTTCCTTTTGATGAGAAAGCGGATATTTTGAGTTACTACTCTTTGAAAAAAAACCTATCAGAACAATACGAAACCCCAAATACTTCTTTGTCACTCTTGGTGCTCCCAGTGTTGGAATTTCAATAGTCTCGATTAGTGTAAGATCTGTTGCTGTAGAAATTTATTCTTTTCAATTTTGTCTTGCATAGCTGTCGCTGAAACTTGATGCCAGCTTGGCCGGATTTCTTGATAAAGCTAACTCATATAATGCTGAAAAGTATACTTCTTTATTGATCTATTCATTTTAAATCATCTGGGCAATTATGATAGCGTCATCTTGAAAGTTGATCCAAATCATAAAAATTGAATAATTATTCATTTTTATGATTGATATACGAAACTGTCGATTCTTTTATTATTAAAATTAATTAGAATGACAATGTGACAACTTAGGGATATTCAAAAAATTAACGGAATTAAAAAAATGGCATTTATAATTTCACTGGCACCTTCAATTAAACATTCCTTTAAAACTCATAAGAATTACATATTATTATTTAAATCTCTCTCTTGTTTTTATTTCGCTATAAAAAAATTAGTTTTTAAAATTTATCTTTCTGTAATCTTGAGTTTTGTCTGTTTATTTCAAACATCTTCTATTTTGGCTGGAGATCTATCATTTGCTGTAATGGCTTATAACAAAGGTCATTACCATTTAGCCTATCCTGAATTCAATCGTGCAGCTTCTAGAGATGGTGTTGCTCAATATTATCTTGGTCGAATGTTTGAACGTGGTGAAGGGGTTAATGTCAATTCGCAACGAGCAGTTCGTTGGTATCTTAAATCTGCGGATGCAGGAAATGTTGATGCGGAAGCTGCATTAGGTAGCCTGTTTACTCATGGAGGGGGCGAGCAATTACCAAAGAATTACAAAGAAGCAGCACGATGGTATACGAAAGCCGCTGAAAAGGGTCATGCCGAGGCGGCTGCGCGTTTAGGGGATTTCTATCTTGCCGGGCGCGGTGGAGAAAAAGATCCGGCACTCGGTGTTGCCTGGTTGCAAGAGTCTCGAGATAGGGGGTATGAGCAAGCGACACTAAAGCTAGAGCAGCTTAAGAAACAATTACCTATAGCAGTGTTCGAAACAGCCAAACAACTACAGCCTGGGCTATCTAAATTAGTCGTATCAAAACCAGTACTTTCAAAAAAAGGACAGGGTCGTCATGAATAAGCTTCGACAATCATTTCACTCATTTTTCCTAACTAGTTTGTGCCTTTTCGCACTTGCGTTATCTGTGCAGGTATCCGCTGCTCAGGTTAATGGCACAATCTATGGTGGTAGTAATCCCTTAGCAGGGGTGACGCTGATGGCCTTTGAAATTTCCGAGGATGAGGCTACAGCAACAATCGTGACTGATAGTAATGGCACTTATCAACTGGCGCTGCCTGATGGTACTTACAATCTATTAGTACAACCACCCGTTGACTCTGGGTTTGCTAATACTTCCGTGAATGATGTTGCAGTTGCGGGTGCTGACGTTATTCAAAATGTGGTTTTGATTACCACAGCATCAAAATTGAGTGGAATTGTTAGGGACGGAAATGGTCTTCCAATAAGTAATATTTCATTTAAGATTAATGATTTATCAAGTGGAGTCACCATAGCGTCATTGGTTTCTGGTAGTGATGGTGCTTATTCGGTAGGTTTGCCAAATAGCACATATGAAATTGATGTGCATCGTTTTGGGGGGGCGAACCCAAATCGCCCCTTTCCCAGCTATTTTGTTGTTTGGCCATTAATAAATGATGTTCTAGTAGCTGGGGATACGAGTCAGGACTTGAATTTACCTTTCGTGACTTTGACTGGTAAAACTGTTGATAGCAATGGTGTTCCTGTACCTGGAGTGAAAATTGATATTGATAAGAATTGGTCGGATTACTCAGCAGGCTATAGGCAATATAAGCAGCTCAGAACTAGCAGCATGTCAGACGAAAATGGTGATTATTCTCTTGTTGTGTTAGCGGGATTGGACGCATTGACTTTGATCGCACCAGTTGATTCAGGTTTAGCAAACACTATTATTGATAACTTAATATTAACAACAGATATATCTATTGATTTGCCGCTGGCATTTGAAAATAGGTTAAGTGGAATTGTTAGGGACGGAAATGGTCTTCCAATAAGTAATATTTCATTTAAGATTAATGATTTATCAAGTGGAGTCACCATAGCGTCATTGGTTTCTGGTAGTGATG
>JBFHSP010000321.1:0-2687 GCA_041591085.1 Kangiellaceae bacterium
GTGCTATTTGCTGATTAGTGTTTTGGGCTAAACGTTCAACTAATGTCAGTAGAATTGAACGATATGGTTTTTCTAAAGCAAAATCGAAAGCCTCAAATCCATTTGTATGTTCTGTTCTTGGGTTCGCATCAGCTTTTAAGAGTAGGGTAACGACATTATGATGGCCCCAGTAGGCAGCCTTCATTAAAGCGGTTGAGTTTTTACTGGTTAGTGCATTGACATCGGCTCCGAGCTCTATCAATTTTTCAGTTAATTTGATTGAACCAAACTCGGCAGCCAACATTAACGGTGAATTGTCGTCTACAAGATAATTGAGGTTAGAAGCTTGATTAAAGACTGGGCGTGAAAGTAGTTTCAACGAAGCGACTTCGTCTTTTTGTTTTAAAGCATTGATCAATGATTTCTGCTCAACCGAGAGCGATTTTTCAACGGTTGTTATAGTTGGATTCGCCATGCTAGGCTTAGCGATAGCAGCAAAAATGATGCAAATTGCCAAAAGGCTTGAAGTAAAGGAACGACTATAAGGGTTGCTGTTCATGCTTCTTTGTCCATAGCGATTTAATGTGCTTCGATAATGTTCAAATGTGATAAAAAAGCCAAAAGATGATGTATGAAATAGATATGAGAAAGTTATGAGTAAGCGTCAACCCATTGAAAAACTTGAAGAAATAGCGTTTTCTTGTTTTCGCTTTAACTTAAAAACAGAAACTCTAACAAACGAGCAGGGCACCATAGAATTACCCCCAAAGCCCAGTAAAATTCTGGCGTTGTTGCTCTTAAATCCCGGTAAGCTGGTGACCAGAGATGAAATTATCGAATCGGTTTGGCCAGGGCAGGTAGTTGACTTTGATCAGAACATTAATTTCTGTATTAAACAGATTAGAGAAAAATTAAATGATAATTCAAGAGCGCCAGAATTCGTAGAAACCGTACCCAAAAAGGGCTATCGCTTTTTAGCTGAGGTTCAATATATTGCTACGTTCAAAAAGCCAACCGCCCGAGTTTTTCTACCTGCGGTCGCAGCGGTAGTCATTGCCATTGGGTTAATTGGAATTTGGCTTTTGAATAATCAATCGAACTCATTACCAGAGGCTCTTGCTCAAGATATTAAAAGAGGCATTTATTTAATTGATCAAGGCGGCGAAAAAAACCGTCAACTAAGTCAGTCATTATTTGAAAGATTGATCCAAGAGCATAAAGATTTAGGTCAAGCTTACGCAGGACTTGTGCTGGTTAATCTATACCAAAGTCAAACCAATGAGCAGCGGAATCAAGTTAAAAATTATTTATCTTCGGCTGATAAACATGCGCCAAATGATGCTTTAACCTTATTAGCAAAAGCCAAAGTTGCTTTTTATTATGATTGGAACACGGCTAAAGCATTTGATTTATTTCAACAAGCGGACGAAGCTCAGCCCAATACCGTTATGATTTTGCATGATTTAGCGGTTGTGGCGGCAATACTTGGGAAAATGGATGTAGCCGAACAAGCCATCGAACGTATTTTGGAAGTTGATCCTGGGAGATTTCAAGAACATTATCATGCCGGTTGGTTTTATCAAGTGGCTGAAAAATACGATTTAGCATTAAAACAATGCAGTGAAAGCTTAGAGTTAGTTCCAGAACATGCTTACAGTTTAATGTGTGCCGGTCGAGCAGCCTTTAAACTTCAACTTTTACAAACAGCGTCTCACTATTTCAAACAATATTTACAATTAGCCAATGTAGCTGAAGCTGAAGTAAAAAGAATTATTGATGATGTCAACAATGGACAGGTTCAGTCTTTTAATGACTGGTATGTTAATTGGTTGGAAACGCATCAAAGCGATGCATTTGCATTGGCGCTTGCGTATGGAGAACAAGGAGAGGTCAACAAAGCGCTCGCGGCTTTAGAAGATGCCGTTAAAGCGAGGCACTTTATGGTGCCAACTGCATTTGCCTTTGATGAGCTTTCTGATGTACGCAAAGATCAGCGTTTTAATGAACTGATGCATTTAGTGACGCGTTAATTTTCGCATCACTTTTAATATAATTAAACGGAAAAAATTAAAGCTTTTCTGAAGTTCGATAAGCCTTACGAATCAGTTCTTGCCAGTGCCAAACGCCCATTTCTCGTTGTACACAAAGTCTGCCTTTGTGATAAGCACCTGAGGCTAATCCTTTTTGCACATGCTCACAAATAGCAATGTCTTCTTGTTGAATTTCATCAGAAAATTCTAAATCTTCAGCAATCAGTTTTTGGGTGGCTTCAGAATTTAAATCGGTGTAGTAATAATCAAAAATGACTCGACAATGATCTTTATCGATAATTTCAATTAAGTTTACTTGGCAACGATTTGGCAAAATATTAAGCATCATATTGGGATAAACACAAAAGTAATGCGCCATGCCATCACCATAAAAATTAGTTTTAGTATCGGTAGTCGCTGCATCCAACGGACTAAACTGATATGAAAACCAAGGATAAAGCTTGGTATCGTAGCTTTTATAATCCAGCAGTTTACTAAGACCAGGATGGACATGCGGCAAATGATAACCTTCTAAGTAGTTATCCATATAGGTCTTCCAGTTAGCTTTAATAACATAGCTGTCGCGGTGGTGATATTGAAACTGTGATAAATCTATTGGGACAATTATTTTATCTACTTGATTGAGTAATTCAGCTAAACATAATTCTGTTGAGTTTA
>JBFHSP010000322.1:0-2671 GCA_041591085.1 Kangiellaceae bacterium
CATTCCAAGAAAAATAAAAATTCTTCTACTTTACGTTACCTTAGCAACTGTTGCAGGAACGCTTTCGCTTTATATTTATTATCAAGGATTATCGGTCAATCTTAACCACCGGTTATTATCTCAAGAAAACTTGCCTCAATTTTCGGCCATTAGTCGATTGGGCGAAGCTTTTTCTGAACATGAGCGTGCACTTTACGAATATTACTCAACCCAGAATGCCGATGTGCTAAAAAAGCAATTACAATCCAACAACCAAACCATTGCCTTATCCCTTGAGCTTCTTCAACTTTCGTTCAAAGACACTGCAGAAATGCGGTCGTTACAAATGTATATTGATGAGCACAACCAAATTACCGAGCAGCTGCAATTTGAATTGCAATCTGACATCCATGGAAAATGGGACCGAGCTAGAGCTTTGCTTGAAAAACTCACTGCTTCTTCTCAGTACACAAACCCCATATTGGAAAATTTGATCACTGATGTGAATGCTCTTGTTAATAACCGGCAGCTGGCGACCGAGCAACAAGTAAAAGGGATCAGTGTGTTAGTGACTCTGTTTTCAGGTCTTATCTTAATCATTGCCTTGATCTCTGGATGGCAAGTTACAACCCGATTAAAAGAAGCTCGAGAAAAGAAACGACTATCACTGTTTATTGAGCGCAACCCAAATCCTGTAATGAGTGTCGACTGGCAAGGAAAAGTTCGTTACTTAAACCCTGCGTGGGAAAAACTACAAAGTTTGATGGAAACTTCTTTATCACCTGATAATTTTCCGGAGCATATTCATCAGCTAAAAAATTCCGATAGAAAACAATCCCAATGGATATTTGAAATTGAAAATAAGACCTTTCAAGCCACCTTATCAAAACAAGAAGAAATTCGAAGTTTAATTTTATATTTGGAAGATATCTCTCAACGAAAAAAAGCGGAGAATGAACTTGAATTTCTAGCCTTCAATGATCCATTAACGTCTTTGCCAAATCGCAAAAAATTGGAGATGGATGCTGAACGCTGGATAGACATCCATCCTGAGAATCACTTAACGGTGGTCGTTATAAGTATTGAACGATTTAATCAAATCACTGCTTCTCATGGATTTAAAGTGGGCGACCAAATATTGCTAGCTATTAAAGATCGTATCGATTTTTGCATTAACGATATGAACAATCACTCAGTGCAAGCCAACCTCTATCGATTTACTGGCGCCAAGTTTGTATTAACAATTCAAACTACGCCCGATATAGATGCCCGAGAATTAACTTTAGAGCTTATCGACAACATTCAAAGTGCCATGCTTGCATTTATTGCTAACGCATACGGCCACTTTTATATGCAGCTTCGTTTTGGAATTTCGTATTATCCAGCCCACAGCAAAGAATTTTCTACCTTATTGCAAGATGCCGATACCGCTTGCTCCATAGCGCGTAAAAATGATCAAGGCTCAATTGTCGAATTTGATCAAGAGATGGTGGATAAAGAACGCCACTGGTTCGGGCTAGAAGTTGACTTACGTGGTGCAATGGTTACCAAAGAATTTAAATTGGTCTATCAACCGAAAATTGATCTTAAAAGCGGTGAAATTAAAGGCGTAGAAGCGCTAATTCGTTGGAACAATGAACACCGAGGGTTTGTTTCTCCTGCTGAGTTTATTCCGGTTGCCGAACAAAGCGGACTTATCATTGAAATTGGACGATGGGTTTTGCAAGAAGCCTGTCGGCAAACCGTAGCTTGGCAAAAAGAGCACGGCATAATGCTACAATGCGCTGTCAATATTTCACCTATGCAGTTTTTGCATCATGAATTTATCGCCATGGTAGAGAAAACGTTACGAGATGAAGGCCTTATTCCTAGCCAGTTAGAGTTAGAAATAACTGAAGGCGTTTTAATGAGTGATATCAACCGCTCTAAAGACATTTTGAAAGAACTTCATAAAAAAGGCATATCCATTGCCATTGACGATTTTGGCACTGGCTATTCATCTCTTGCTTATTTAAAGTCTTTTAAACTCGACAAACTAAAAATTGATAAATCGTTTGTTGATAACATCACCACCAATGAAAATGATCGTGCGATTATTCAAACCATCATTAATTTAGCGAGACATTTAAACTTAAAAGTGATTGCAGAAGGTGTAGAAACTCAAGATCAATTAGCACAACTGGTAGAATACGACTGCGACGAAATTCAAGGCTATGTGTTTAGCAAACCATTACCGCCGGAACAGCTTATTGAGTTTGCACAGAGTAAGAGTTGAAAATTTAAATTCCGTAATCAGGTAATAGGCACCTAAACAAATATAATTACGAATAGCAGTTACGATACTGGACTCCCTCAGCGTCTTCGAAAGAATGACCTGATGAAAATTGCTTTTGGAATCCAATACGATTTTCTGTCGAATTCTTAAACATCAATCTATCGGTGACATTCCTTTTGGTAACACACTGAACTGCATCATCGGGTTTTCTTTCATCCAACTGGTTTCATAATCAATTTCAATTTGAAATTCATCGTCTGTGAAAAACGTTTTTTCTTTGCCATTGCTTTGAATGGTAATACTGGCTTTATCATCGAAATAAAAGGCCATGGCATCCATTGAAGGCGCAAACATCGACCAGCCACCTGCCATTTCATCAATAAATAAATTCATGTCTTCAACCAATAAAAACACATC
>JBFHSP010000323.1:0-2648 GCA_041591085.1 Kangiellaceae bacterium
CATATCGGGGAAGTGGAAACGTTGAAGGATGTCATCGAATGATGGAATATGATCGAAAAATGATGGAGAAAATTGGTTCAACTTTTATTGTTATAAGGTCCCAGGCAGAACTAGATGTTACCCATTGCCAGGTTGCAATTAGCAAAGCTACCAAAAATTTGCCCATTGAAGCGAAAGATCGTGTTCTAATGGAGAGCTCATAAAATCAACATTATAAATGTATTTTTAAATGAGTAAGTTACTTTCGCCATTATTACGTTACGACCTTGTTAGCTGTAAAAGGAGTTCTGATCATTGATCTCGAAATTACCAAAATGGGTTGAGGTCGGTGCCCTTATTTTGACGTTGGTTGCCGGCTTTGTGAATGCCATCGGCCTGCTGAGTTTTGAACATCAATCTGTTTCTCACCTGTCTGGCACAGCGACTATATTAGGCACTAACATTTTAAACGCTCCCTTACAAAACATTATTCACTTGCTAGGGATTTTGTTGTCATTTTTGCTTGGCTCAACCATAGCTGGCTTCTTGTTGCATGGCTCAACGCTAAAGCTTGGCAGACACTATGATACTGCATTATTTCTAGAGTCAGCTTTATTACTAATCACCATATGGTTTTTATCTATGGGGTCTTTTTACGGTCATTTTTTTGCATCGGCCGCTTGTGGTTTGCAAAATGCCCTGGCAACAACCTATAGCGGTGCCGTAATAAGAACGACTCATGTAACGGGTATTTTCACAGATCTAGGCATTATGCTTGGCGAATTGCTAAGAGGTAAAAAGCTTGATACGCGTAAGGCAAAACTTTTTTTAATTATCATTTTTGGTTTTATATTTGGAGGTACATTAGGTGCATTTCTGTATACCAAATATCAGTTCATGGCATTATTGCTGCCTTCTAGCATTTGTTTTCTTCTTGCCTTACTTTATCGTTTTTACGCTAAGAGTCATAATTAACACTATTCGCATAACAAAAAGCACTTAACAAGTGCCTTAAATTGGGTGGGTTATGCTGCTTTGTGACGAGCCATTTCTTATATTTAAAAAACGAAAACTGTCATTTTTTTTTACACTTTTTCCCATCTTTTCTGTTTATTAAAAAATAAATCAATATTGATCAATAATATACATTTTTTGGCACAATAAATGCTTTAAATAGGTATCTTTACTAATCTTGGATATATGCTGTGAAAAGAATTAGGAAAATTATTGGATTTACACTGATCTCCCTCAGTTTCTGCACAAATGCTGCGTTGATTATTGACCAAAACCAAGCAAAAAACTCTGGTACCATGGCTTCTTTCGCGCAATCAAACTTAGCCCAGTCATTCAAACAAACATATGACAATATCGCTGGCGCAGGCATTTTTCTTAAACAATGGTCAGGCTTAACTGACATTGTTACTATTTCTTTGTGGGATGCTTTGCCTAATCAAGCAGGTAATCTACTCGCTAGTGCAAGTGGACTTGGAACACAAGGAAGCTGGTTTGATGTATTCTGGAATCCGGTTTCTGTCGTTCCGCACACGACGCTATATTTAGTGTTTACCTCTGAAAATAATGTTTTAGGTATTGCAGGTTCAACCTCAAACCCATATAAGCGTGGCCAGGTATATGCCAACGCTGGATACGGAAGCTTTGCATCATTTGACTACACTTTTCGTACTTACTCGGATGACAATTTTTCATCCGTTTCTGAACCGGCCTCAATTGCATTACTCGGTTTAGGATTGGCTGGAATTGGCTTTTTCAGGAGAAAAAAGACCATTTAATCAAGCCGCACCCTATACCAAAAGCCTCGATCTCTCTATCGAGGCTTTTTATTTCCTGCATAAAAACAACGCTTAAATCCCCCTGTTCTTTAGTTGCCATTTATCTTTTTCAGCTACTTTCAATTTTTATATTAAATTCTGGCATCTTAATTGCTTTGTAACAGAGTATATCCAACCGATATAGATTAATACGCACTATAGGCTACATAAGGACGACAACCTTAAACAAGAAAATGAAAATGATTTGCAAAATGCAAAGCATATTCAAAATATTGAATAAGATTGCGTTTGATAATGGATAATTAAGTACAAATATTTTGTACATAAACGTGTGAGTTTAATTTGGTTGGTCGGCCCATAACTTTGTTAAACAACTTATAGAGAGCAGCTTATGTACGGGTTAATCCATGTCGCGTTAAATGAAATGATCGTTAGTAACTATAGCCAGGAATGCTGGCAGGAAATTGTGAAGCGTTCAGGGGTACCTAGTGATTCTTTCATGCGCATGAATAGTTACGATGATAGCGTTACTTTTGCACTAGTTGGAGCTACTTCTGAAGTGCTGGGTGCACCTATCAATAGTTGCCTCGAAGCATTCGGAGAGTTCTGGATGATTGATTTTGCACCTCAGAGTTATGACAGTCTCTTATTGTCAGCCGGTGATGATCTACTTAGTTTTCTTGAAAATCTTGACCTTCTACATGATCGTATCAGCACCACCTTTGTTGGCTTTGTACCCCCTTCATTTGGCGTACAAAGGCTTGAAAATGGCAAAGCGATTTTAAACTATACAAGCGCTCGCAAGGGGCTGGTACCTTTTGTTCAAGGCTTGTTGAAGGGGATGCAAAAGCGTTTTGACGTAGAGCTTGTTATTGAGGA
>JBFHSP010000324.1:0-2645 GCA_041591085.1 Kangiellaceae bacterium
CTTTTTAAGTTACGAACAAGCGGCACAGTGGTTAGAGCAATCAAAACCTATTAATTAAAATTAAAACAAAACACTGGTTAAAGCGAAAGCGATCGAATCTCAACAATTAATCTTGCAGTCTTTAAAATCTCATCCGGTAATTAAACGGTTACAATCTTTTTCTACTTAGTCGGCATGTATTAAATCTGTGACGTAATATGAATTATTCAGGTCAAAAAATTCATAGAATTTGTCCATCGTTTTAAGCTGTTTATAAATCACAGTATTATTTTTAAAAGGAATTTTAAATGTCGACTAAAGTCTTTCCTCTTATGTTATCGGCTGCATTAACCTTGTCTGTGCTTGCCGAACCAATGGATGCATCCATCAATCTGATTATCGAAACAATCAAACAAAACGGTGAGCTATCAGAGCTAGCGCAATGTATTGATCAGCCCGAGGCAAAAGTAGAAGCTGTTTATAGAAAGTCATTTAAACAATGCCTAAAAGCCGACGATCTTTTCACACAAGCACCCAATCCTAAAGTGCAGCGCTGTATAGAATCCATGATCACGTCGGGATTGAATGTCAGTAAATCCAAAATGGAGTCTTGTGAACCCAAAGAAAGCAAAGCGGAATCCAAATTAGCAGCGCTCGAGTCAGAAATGTTTGCGTTAGAAGCAAAAATCCAATCCTTGAATGAAAAAGAAGACATTTCTGATGCTCAACAAGTAGCGCTAGAGCAACTTGAACAAAAGCTTGAAACATTAACTCTGCAGCAAGAGGAATTATTGAACCAAGTCGAGCGCGCATCGATGAGCCCAGAAGAACTGGCGATGGATAACATCTTGTCTCAAGTGGGTGAGAACGGGCCTACTGCTGAGCAACAACAAGAGATAGAACGATTACAACAAGTGTTAATCAACAAAAGCACCCAACAAATGAATAACATGCTGTCGCTAGCATCGGCTGCGAGTCAGGGAACTGAGGATCAGATTACTTTACCCATCTATAAAAACAGCCAGATCATCATGCACATGACTCAAGGCATGGGTATGGGTGACAGCGGCATGACCACATTGCCCGCGGCAACGTTTGCAGCGTTTGATAGTTTGGATACCGTATTCAAGTTTTACCAAAGTAAGCTGTCTAATTTTCAACATAAAAAACTCAGTGAAAATGAAATTATTTTTATGGAGAAAATACCCTTCAACTTTAATGTGTTAACCCATATGGAAGCTTATATGACAACACCACACGTTTTGATTCGAAAAGCAAATGGTGGCGATGGTATGGCTCCAGAAAATACTCAAACGTTAATTGAAATCGCCTATAAACGGTGAGATTAAATACGCCTATCGTGAACCTAGATAAGGTGAAGCGTCCTAGCTTATCGAATCGTGTTACCTCTGTCTCCGGTCTAAACAGTTTCGAAGCCAAATAAATATTTACAAACGATGGGTTCGATTAAGCTTCATAGCATCCTGTTAAAATTAGTTCATTAAACAAAACATTTGTTGCATCAGCGATTTTTCAATAAACTTGTGAGAAGATGTGGATGTGCTAGCCTCAGGATGCGAAGTAACATATGCGTGTTATAAATATAGTTATTATTCTTTTTATTTTGTCTACTTTTATTGGATGTCAAACAGTTTCAATTGACTCGATTAATCCTTATCAACCTGTAGTACATAAAATTAAACGTCTTAAGCGCGTTTCGAATATTCAAGTATACAAAGATGGTGATCTTGTAATCGATGAACATTTTTCTCGAGATAAAAGCCGACAATTAAACAGTATTCATTCAATAACCAAAAGTATTTCAGCGATACTCATCGGTATCACAAAAGATCAAAATTTAATTGACTCCGTGCACACCCCTTTGAATCAGATATTTCCTGAGTATGAGAGTAAATACCCGATGCTCAAAGAAATTACTGTCCATCATTTATTGACCATGAAATCCGGATGGAAGTGGGATGAATTAAAATCAATCGATTCATTTTTCAGAGTGAGCAATGCTACGATCTATGCTTTAAATAGAGAGTTGCTTGCAACTCCTGGAAGTACATGGAATTACGATTCGGCTGCTTCGCACTTAATATCAGTAGTGATTGAACGAATTTCCAATCAACCAACTTTAGTATTTTCAATTAAGAACTTATTTGAGCCTATTGGCATTAAAAACATTGTTTGGAGAACTGATGCTCAAGGAACTTCCTATGGTTCGATTGGTATAGAAATGACTATTGATGACCTATTAAAAATAGGGCGATTAATTTTGCAGAAAGGAAAGTGGGATGGAAAGCAAATTATTACAAAAGATTGGATTGATAACATGATGACACCTGCCCATACTTTTTCTGAAGGTAAAAGTAAAGTTTTACTCGACAACGGATATGGATACCTCTGGTGGTTAGGCAGGATTAATGATAAAACGGTTCAATATGCGCAAGGTTATGGAGGGCAATTCCTTTTCATTGTCCCGGATGATCAAATCATAATCGCCGTACAAAGTGAATGGGATTCGCCCGAAATCAGTACTGAACATGCATTAAAACTAAAGAAAATAATAGTTTCCGATTTAATTCCGAAGCTGATTTCAAATAATACGGTATAGGGGGATTTGTCAGGGCTTGATCCCTAATGATTACTGAATTTTTTTA
>JBFHSP010000325.1:0-2622 GCA_041591085.1 Kangiellaceae bacterium
AGGTTAAGTTGGTATTCCCATAGATCTCTGAGTTCAGTTTCGCCATAACTGTGGTTATGCCGAAAAAAGTTTTGATCTGAAAATGATGCCGGATAACCTCCAAAAATGCCGTTAAACATATACTTAAATACATTATCTTCCTCTGGAACAATGGCTCCATAGTTTAAACTATGATCAAGCAAGTTTACTTCTTGAGATGAATCACCAGAGTTAAACTTCATTAATAAATGACCAAAGTAGGACGCGGGATTATCTAGGTAGCCTGTAGCAAAAACTAAACTGATGGATTCGGCGTAATTTTCTCTGCTCCACTCAACCCACTTAGAACATTTTATGGGTGATAAGTTAAGTTGGGAATTTAAGACATCATTTAATAATATCTCTCTTGCCGGAAATCGACATCTGGCATGGTTATCGACTTCATCGGCAATAACTGCTTGATTGAATGCAATTAAAGTGGCTTTCAGCTCACTCAGCGGATTGGTACTTCCATTCTCACTGAGGAAAAACTCTTTACTGGTAATTTCGCTACTAAAATCATCCGATGTTGAGTCTAAAGTTCGATAATGTAACAACTTGAGCCAAGTTTTAGAGTAAGCAATCTGATCTAAATCGAGAACATTAGTTGCAAATACAATTTTGGGGAACAGAATCGCTATGAAGAATAAAATAAGAATGAAATTAAGGCGCATTGTTGATCTACAATAAAAAAAAGCCTAACACTTAATGTGTTAGGCTTTGGTCTTTAAAAGCTATTAGCTAGCTTTGCAAGAAGTCGCGTTTGCGTTGATTACGTTAAAGAAACCTTGTGTTTTTTCGCTGCGAACTTTTTCGTTGAAAGATTTGTCAGAAAGATCTAAAGCGAAATCTTTACGAATGTTGCTGATAATTTCTTCGTGTGCGTTAGCATCACACTCAAGAAGGTTTAACATTGCAACTAAGTGCTCGCCTTCACCTGCAACAGTTTCTTGCTCTAATGATTCATAAGACTCATGAATGAACATTGCAACTTCTGCTTTTGCTCCAGCACAAGTTTCAGGGCTAGAAACATAAGTTGTAGTAGCCGTTGTACCCAAATCCCAAATAACGTTAGAAACAATTGCGGCAGTTGGACTGTCTTTAAAAATCATTGCGCCTAAACCACAATCTTCTAAAAGATTTACTGAGTCATCTGCGATTGCTGGAGCTGTTAATCCAAATGATAAAGCTGATGCAATTGCAGCTGATGCTAGTAGTTTTTTCATCATTAAGTTCCTTGTTGTGTTTTTGTAAAACCGAAACGTAAAGTAAAATCAAAGATTGAGCTTGTCAATGGGCAATTTGTGGTAATTATTTCTTTTTACTGTTTCATTAGCCACGCTGTATAAAAAATGTTCATTTTCTAAGGCTTTATTTTCATATTTAAAAACAATCAGCCGGAACTCGCACGAATCCTTCCATTAATACTCGCGCGCTGCGACTCATGCCGACTTTTTGCGCCAGCCACTGCCCGTTTTGTTCTGAAGTTTCTGCAGTTACTCGTAATGTGCCAGAGGGGTGTCCAAAACGTACCGCTTTGCGTTTAACTCCGCCAGCGGCCAAGTTGACCAGTGTTCCTGGGATGGTAGCCGCGGTAGCAATGGCGACTGCGGCGGTGCCCATCATGGCATGATGAAGTTTACCCATGGATAAAGCGCGTACATTAAGATCAATATCGTCAACCGTGATGTCTTTGCCGCTTGAGGAGGTATAGTTTTTAGCCGGAGCTACAAAGGCAACTTTGGGAGTATGTTGGCGCGCCTCGGCCTCACTAATGTCTTTAATTAGTCCCATTTTAACCGCGCCATGGGCGCGGATGGTCTCAAACATAGCGAGGGCTTTGTCATCATTATTGATCGCATCTTGTAATTCGCAGCCGCTGTAATTTAAATCGGATGCATTTAAAAAGATGGTTGGAATACCGGCGTTAATCATAGTCACAGCAAAGGTGCCAATTCCAGGCACTTCGAGCTCATCGACTAAATTTCCGGTTGGAAACATCGCGCCTTCGCCATCGGCTGGATCAACAAACTCAATTAAGACTTCGGCGGCAGGAAAGGTCACGCCATCAAGTTCGAAATCACCGGTTTCTTGGACTTCGCCATCAGTGATGGGGACATGGGCAATGATGGTTTTTTTTATATTGGCCTGCCAAATACGCACTTCGGCAATGCCATTTTCTGGAATTCGGCTGGCTTCAACTAACCCTTGGCTAATAGCAAAAGAGCCCACCGCTGCGGTCAAATTGCCACAGTTACCACTCCAATCGATGAAGGCCTTATCTATGGCGACCTGACCAAATAAATAATCGACGTCGTGATTGGGTTGGGTGCTTTTTGACAAAATTACCGTTTTGCTGGTGCTTGAAGTAGCGCCGCCCATGCCATCGGTTTGTTTTCCGTATGGATCGGGGCTGCCAATTACTCTTAGTAGAAACTGATCACGCTTTTCACCGGGCACTTGTGCTGTTTTCGGTAAATCGCCAAGTTTAAAAAACACACCCTTGGAGGTCCCGCCGCGCATGTAAGTGGCCGCAACTTTAATTTGTGGTGCAAATGACATAGTGAAATCCTAATGAATAAATTCGTTATAAAAATTAATACT
>JBFHSP010000326.1:0-2578 GCA_041591085.1 Kangiellaceae bacterium
AATTTTGTTTGGTTTGATGGCTCTAGTAACACGCAAGAGCCTATTAATATAAGATTAAAAATTACGGGTTATAGTCCATCTGGTGTTCCTAGTGAACCAAGTTATTTGGATGTAAATCATCCAGGAACTTAGCGAGCGTAGATGGGTGCAGTGAAATGCAACCCATCTTCTTAAAGATTTGGTGGGTTATCACCCACCCTACGTTAACTATTTTTTATTAAGACAAGGAAAATATGAGCAATATAGATTTTTCAAAGTATTCAATTGAAGAGCTTTTAGAAGCAAAAAAAATCCATTGATCAAGAGCGCTATCCAGAGAATTATGATGCTTTAATGAGAGAGTATAGTTCTCGTAATGTTGAAAAAGAGATTAATGAATATAGGGTAAATAGAGAACGCGAAGAGTTTAAGTTAGCTGAAAAAAGAGTGAAGATAATAGGTGTCTTTCAGATGATTGCTGCTATCGCGATTCTTGCGAGTCTGCTTCTGAATATTTTTTCTGATAGCGGAGTAAGTTTGTATAGTGTGATCCTGTTGATAATTTTAATTGGACTTAATGCATTTGCAGGATATACGGCTTTCAAAGAAATGCATCGCTGGTATTGGCTTTCGATTTTAAACCAATCATTTCAGATTATAAGTATTTCGCTTGGAACACTGATTATTAATTATTCGGGCATTGGCGGCATCTACCTAGTATTTGAAAATGGAGTTGACTTTAATGTTGGTCTTAACGCAAATTTTAGTCCAGGATTTATTTTATATTCATTAAATGATGAACTGCCGTTTTCTTCTATCTCAATCGATCTTTTAGCTTTAGTTTTTATATCGGCTTTGCTCACTGTCAATAGCGAGCGTAGGATGGGTGCCGCGCGGTAGGTTGGGCAGAGTTCACTGTTCACGAAGCCCAACTTTGCAATTTGATAATTGAGTTTTAAAATTTTATTGCTCTTTCTTGCGTGCTTTAATAACAAAATATTTTTTTAAGTGACATTGTTCGTTGGGCTTCGTGAAACTCTGCCCATATATGGACTCACGTTATTTGCAATGCTTTTTTTCGAGTTTTAAGTTGTCAGGTTTTATAAGATTAGACTGCGCCCATATATCCGGCCTTTAATCTGGTTTTGTTGTTAACCATGGCCCTGATGGAAATTCGTTCTTCTATGACCTTACCAACCTATCGGCTTTTGATAGCCCTTGGGCTAATCAGGTTACATAGAAGCCGGTCTTACCTATTTAACCTTCACTTGCAACTTCGCAACTAAACTGTGTAAAAATATTTATGCGGCTACTTGATACTCTGTTTCATAGTTTAGCAATGCCCAAACTCTTCTAACCGTTTTGTTGGCTTGTGCCACGGCCGCTTTATTTTGACCTCTTCGCTCTAAAATACTTTGTAGCCACAGGCTATGCTTGTCTGTTTTCTTCTTCACATTTTTCAATACAGCTCGAGCGCCATGAATAACCAGTGTTCTGATGTAAGTATCTCCTCTTTTGCTGATACCGAGTAAAACATTCTTTCCTCCGCTAGAATGTTGTCTTGGCACTAATCCAAAGAATGCAGATAGCTCTCGACCACTTTTAAATTGTTTAACATCACCTATATGGGCCACTAAAGCAGATGCGGTTATCCAACCAATACCAGGCAAACTCATTAATCTTTGACATGAAGTATTATTTTGTGAAGTTTGCTTTAGTTCTTTTTCAACGCGCTCTATTTGGTCTTATAATATTAAAAGGTCTTCGTAGAGTTGGTAGATATTACGCTTACCTAATTCACTCAATTTACCTTCAGTGTCCAATGAAAGCATGAGTAAGAGCTCTCGTTTAAATGGCTCGACTCTTTTGGTTAACACAATGCCGTATTCAGAAAGAAGCCCTCGAACTTGGTTAATCAATGCTGTTTTATGTTTTACTTTTTGTGAACGAATTCGGTGAAGCATTAATATATCTTGTTGCTCTATACTTTTTGCACCAACAAATTTCATACTGGGCCTAGTCACAGCTTCACAAATTCCAGCGGCATCATTAGCATCGTTTTTGTTACCCTTGATGTAAGGCTTTACATGCTGTGGACTCATAAGCCTAACGGTATGACCAAGTTTGGCTAACTCTCTTGACCAATAGTGTGCACTGCCACAAGCCTCGAGCCCTATCAAGCAAGGCTTCAATTTAGAAAAGAAAGTTAGCAATTGCTTTCTTTTCAATTGTTTTCTTATTTCGACATGACCGTTTTCATCGACACCATGGATCTGAAAAAGGTTCTTTGCTAAGTCTATTCCGCACGTTACTATGTTCATGAGTGGACTCCTTACTGTTAACTGAAGTGTTCAATTTCAGTTTGGCTCATTTGAAGCCGTTATGTAAGTGAGTCCATTCCATTAACCTACTGAGTTAGTTAATGTATTTGAGAGTTTTTAAGTTTGATTATGGATAATAGTTTGTCTCCCACAGGATGGTATATAGGTACTTATTTATGCCGATTTATTGAGTTAGATAAAAACAATAATCATGATCTTGAACAGCGGTTTTTAAGTTGGGAAAATACCGTCGTAGTAACTGCAGCTAATTTTGAAGA
>JBFHSP010000327.1:0-2554 GCA_041591085.1 Kangiellaceae bacterium
ATATAAACAGCAAGTCACTCGCAGGAAGCGAGTGAAAGGTAATGCCATCAGGGATGATGATCATTACCGCTTGCTCGACCAGATGATTTTTCGATTAGCCAATTGGCGGGAAAAACATGTTTTGCTTACTTTTGCATGTCTGCAAAAGTGAGTCGCTGAGGAGCGAAATAAGATCTTGTTCATTTGTACGATGTTGAAACTTTGCGAGATGACAAAAAACAAAAACTTTAGTCTATTTACCTAAACCACATACCCCTAACTTCTCTTGATCCAACTTAACGGATTATGCGCTTTTCCTTGCTCTCGAATTTCAAAATAAAGTCCTGGTGATTTTTGGCCACCACTTTGTCCTGCCGTTGCAATCAACTCTCCGGCTTCAACCCAATCACCGACGTCTTTAAACAGCGATTGATTGTTTCCGTACAAACTCATGTAACCTTCGCCGTGATCAACAATAATCAATAAACCAAACCCTCGTAACCAATCAGAGAATATCACTCGGCCGTGAAAAACCGATGCGATATCTTGGCCTTCTTTGGCTTCAATGCGAACTCCGTTACTTTTTAAATCTCTAGATATTGTTTGGCCAAATTTTTGAGTTATCTTACCTCTAATTGGCCAGCTTAATTGCCCTTTCATTTTGCTCAATCCAGATAAGTTCTGGGCTTGTACCATGGATTCTAAGGCTTTTTGCATGGTTTGCAATAAAGCTTCTAATTCTTCTTCATCTTCTCTTAGCGATAGAATTTTTTTATCTTGAGACGCAATAGACTTAGCTAGCTTATCTACTTCAACAGCGCGTTTTTCTTTAAGTGATAATAATCGTTGCTGCTCTTCTTTTTGCGATGTTTCTAGTACTGAAAGCTCTTTAATGCTTTGCTCAATTTCTTTTTGCACTTGTTGTAAGCGAACTAATGTAGTACCAAGTTCTTTGATGCTTTCGGTACGCGCGGCAGTTAGATATTTGTAGTAAGCTAAAATGCGTCCCAATTTACTTGGATCTTCTTGGTTCAATAATAGTTTTAAATATTCTTGCTGACCATTACTGTAAGCCGATTGTAATTGTTTGCCTAGAAGTTGCTGATGTCGCTCTTTGTCGTGCTCTAATTGTTTTTGTTCTTGCTGACCAGCATTCAGTTTTTGTTGTTCGCGTTTTATTTGACGCTGTGTGGCTCGTAAAATTTTTGCTGCAGAGTTAATCCGCTGCTCAGTATTTTGCAACGATTTAGCAGCACTACCATAACGTTTGCGACTCGATTCTAGTTTTTTTTGCAGCTGATTTATTTGCTGTTTAATTTGCTCTAACTCGGCTTTGGTTTTAGCTGAGTCGTTTGCAGAGGCGCTGAATAAATTTAAGCATGAAAACACCGCAAGCGCGGTGAATAAAATTTTAAGTCTGCGAAAAAAATTCAGCACTGAGTCACCTAGTGCTGATTAAGCTAATTGCATAATGGGCTTACCGGTCATTTCTGCCGGAATGGGAAGCTCCATCAAACTGAGTAGTGTGGGTGCAACATCGGCCAAAACGCCATCGGTTTTAATGACTTTGGCTTTACGACCAAAATATATAAATGGCACAGGTTCGGAGGTATGCGCGGTATGCGCTTGGCCAGTTGTGTCATCCGCCATTTTTTCAGCATTGCCATGGTCCGCAGTAATCAACATTTCACCACCAACCGCTGTTAAGGCTTCAACAATTCGACCTAAGCATTGATCAATAGCTTCAATCGCTTTTACCGCAGCATCAAACTTACCGGTATGCCCCACCATATCAGGATTAGCAAAGTTACCTACAATCACATCAAACGACTGTGAGCTGATAGCATCCACTAATTTGTCAGTCATCAATGGCGCATTCATTTCAGGCTGTAAGTCGTAAGTGGCGACTTGTGGTGAAGGAATTAAAATGCGCTGCTCACCTTCATATGGGTTTTCAATACCGCCATTAAAAAAGAAGGTCACGTGAGCATATTTTTCTGTTTCTGCAATTTTAAGCTGCGTTTTTCCTAAGTTTTTAAGATGCTCACCCAAAACATTTTTATGTTTTAACGGTGGAAACGCACTTGGCGCATCAATAGAAGTGGCGTATTGTGTTAACGTAACAAAGGACGATAAATTAAGCGCACGAGGCAGATTAAATTCGCTAAAGTTTTTATCGGTAAATACTTGCGATAATTGACGCGCTCGGTCTGCTCGGTAATTCATAAAAATAACCGCATCATGAGCTTCCATTTTAACCGGTGACCCAATAACACTTGGCTTAACAAATTCGTCGTTTTCATCGCGCGCGTAAGCGGCATTTAAAGCATTGACACCATTGTCATATTGAAACTCTGCTTGTCCTTCGCTGATCAGCTGATAAGCCGATTTAACCCGATCCCAACGCTTATCACGATCCATTGCATAGTAACGGCCGCAAATCGAAGCTAGTTTACCAACACCCAGTTGTTTAAACAGATTATCGAGCTTTTCAATTGAAGGCTCAGCACTGCGGGGTGGCATATCGCGTCCGTCTAAAAAGCCATGAACATAAATGTGTTTTGCACCACGTTTA
>JBFHSP010000328.1:0-2549 GCA_041591085.1 Kangiellaceae bacterium
CAGAGAAAATTACGCCGAATCCATCAGTTTAGTTTTTGCTACAGGCTACCTAGATAATCCCGCGTCCTACTTTGGTCATTTATTAATGAAGTTTAACTCGGGTGATTCATCTCAAGAAGTAAACTTGCTTGATCATAGTTTAAACTATGGAGCCATTGTTCCTGAGGAAGATAATGTATTTAAGTATATGTTTAACGGCATTTTTGGAGGTTATCCTGCATCGTTTTCTGATCAAAACTTTTTTCGCCATAACCACAGTTATGGGGAAACTGAACTAAGAGATTTATGGGAATATCAACTTAACCTAACTCAATCTGAGGTTGACCTTGTTGTAGCTCATACTTGGGAGTTGTTACCTGTTCAATTTGAGTATTATTTTTTAACCGAAAATTGTGGTTATCGAATGGCCAAGGTTCTCGAGCTAGTACTCGATCAATCGCTAGTGAATTCTTCCGATATTTTTATCATGCCTTATGAAATATTTGATTCAATATCACAAATTAAAAAAAGCTCTCAGCCCTTAGTAACAGGATACCGCTATATTCCATCAAGACAGAAAAAGTTTATCAATAAATACGATCAGCTTTCTAATGAACAAAAGTTTGTAATTAAACTGTTTGATAACAACGCTTCTAGTGAAACACTTTTAGAAAAAGTTAATCAATTTACCGATATCGAAAAAGCACAAGTCTATGAAACAGCCATAGAATATATTTTGTTTTCAAGAACCTTTAAAGAGGATCCTACTCTTTTTAAAGATAACCATGACTTTGCATTATTAGAACGAATTAAATTACCTGCCAAACTAACCAATTGGAACGATATTGACAGTAAGCCGCCGCATACGGACAACCGACCTTCTATGATTCGTGTTGGCTATGAAAGCATATACGGTGTTACTTTTAATTTTAGAGCCAATTATTATGATTTACTATCCTCTTCAAATAGTAGAAAAAAAGATGCAAAGTTAATCGTATTTCAGTCCGACTTTAGATCTCGAAATGATGAAATAGAGTTATACCAATTAGACTTTCTCGATGTTATGTCACTCAACGCTTCTTCTACAGGGTTAAGTAATGATGGAGGTTTAGCATGGCAATTTAACTGGCGGTACGCAGGGATTTCTGATTTGTGTAACATCAATTGTCGCTCCCACATATTAAAGCTCGCCGTTGGAAAAGGATTCAATTTCCAACAAGTTACGGTATACGGTTTACTTGGCGCTCAGTCTCACGCTAGCAAACAGGGAAGCGGAAATTATTCTTACTTAGCTGAATTAGGACTGCTAGCAGAACTTTCTGACTCTTGGAAATTGCACTTCAATGCACTGCACAAAGAATATTCTGACTTATCCACTTTTAACGGCGAAGTCTATAAAGTTGAAGGTCGATATGGAAATTATATAGATTGGGATATACGCTTCTCTTTGGAAAAAGAAATAGACCGAACCGCTCAAATTAGTTTAGGGTATTATTTTTAGTTTGATAGTGTAGTTTAATGCATAAAAAGATTGGAATAGCCTTAGGAAGCGGAGCCGCCCGTGGCTTATGTCACTTCGGGGTCATTAATGCTTTATACCAAAATAAAGTCATTCCAGAGGTTGTTTGTGGCACATCAATGGGGGCTCTAGTTGGTGCCGCTTATGTCACGGGACATTTAAATCAACTAAGAGATTGGTTCAAAGCACAAAGTAAAACCGAAATGTTACGTCACTTAGACTTTAGTATCTTTTCAAGTGGCGGGTTGGCCGATGGCGATCAGTTTATTCATTTTCTAAAGAATCGATTTGGCGATTATCGAATTGAAGATTTAAAAATACCTTTTGCTGCGGTTGCTTGCGACTTACACACAGGAAAAGAAGTTTGGCTGACCGAGGGCTCGATTTGGGATGCCGTTAGAGCGTCTGGCGCTTACCCTGGTCTTTTAACCCCCGTTGAAAAAGATAAACAGTGGTTAGTCGATGGGGGTATTGTAAATCCCGTTCCCGTTAGTGTTTGTAAAGCCTTGGGGGCTTCTCATGTGATTGGGGTCAACCTCAATCATGATTTATTAACCCCTCGAATGAAACCTCAAAACAAAAAGCTCGTCTCATTTAAACTTGAAAACCCAATGTTTGATAAGGTCAGCGGTACATTAAAGCGCAAGTTGGCTGACAAGATCCCTTTTTCGCAACGTAGTAAGAGTGATGTTCCGAGTATTCTTGAAGTTATTTCAGGAACCGTTAATATTATGCAAGATCGAATTACCCGAAGTCGATTATCTGGAGATCCAGCGGATTTACTTTTAACGCCCAAGCTTTCCCATATCGGTTTTTTAGAAACAGAAAAGGCTGAGCAAATTATAGCAGAAGGCGAGCGGTGCGTATTACGCAATATCGACCAGCTGTCGCTTTTAAAATGATAATCATTAAGGAGTCCAAATGCCCCAAATCAAACTCCATTTAGTAGTTTGTTTAAGCTTTTTGATTGTTGGATGTACCACCATGCAAGGCGATACATCACAAGAAAAACAGGCATCGGTCTTAAAAATGCGTGACAGCGTTCTTACTG
>JBFHSP010000329.1:0-2479 GCA_041591085.1 Kangiellaceae bacterium
AACCGAAGTTTTCGAATTAATCACGCTAAAGCCGCAACATTGGTGTCATTAAAGTGTGATGCAGAAACGCCACAAAAAGGCTGGAAAACCATTGAAAACCGTTTACAACATATTGCCAAACAATGGGATTTGGTGGTGCTGGGCATGGGTGAAGATGGCCATTTTGCTTCCTTATTTCCTACCGCACAACAGCTCGAACAAGGATTAAGTTTAAACCATAACCAACATTGTATTGCGATAGATGCCACCGAATCGGAACATGCAGGAATGTATCCATTGCGTATGAGCTTGACCTTAAGCTCAATTGTTAATAGTAAAAAAATTATCGTGTTAATAACAGGCGAGAAAAAATTACAAATAATTCGTGAAGTGTTGGAGCAACAAGCAGGTAGCCAATACCCTATTGCCGCACTTTTAAATCAAAAACAAACTCCGGTTGAAATTTATTGGGCAGAATAATGAAAAATTTGTTAACTATTTTATCGGCAAATCCAGTGATCCCCGTAATGGTGATTGAGCAACTACAACATGCATTACCGCTTGCCGAAGCATTGGCAGAAGGTGGATTAACTACCTTAGAAATTACAATGCGTACCAACAATGCACTAGAGGCATTAACCCAAATTAAACAGCATTTTCCCCATATGCATGTGGGTGCCGGAACGGTACTGAATGCTGAACACTTGCAATCAGCGCACAATGCAGGAGCCGACTTTTTAGTCAGTCCCGGGTTTACTGCAGAACTGTTATCGGCAGCCATTCAAAAATCGGTCAATTTATTACCCGGCGCATCGACCCCGGCTGAAGCCATGCAATTACTTGACATGGGATTTTTATATCAGAAATTTTTTCCAGCAGAAGCCGCAGGCGGTGTGGCCATGCTGAAAGCGATAGCCGGCCCCATGCCGCACATTAAATTTTGTCCAACCGGAGGCATTAGCCAAACCAGTGCGAAAGATTATTTAGCTTTAAATAACGTAGTCTGCGTGGGTGGATCATGGATGTTAAATAGCTCTGATATCAAAAATGAGAACTGGCAAAAAATAAAACAATTGGCACAACAAGCCCGTTCGCTTAAATAAAAATATTAATATTTGAACTGAGGAATTTTTTTATGATCCGTATTGCAATTAACGGCTATGGTCGAATTGGTCGAAATGTGCTTCGCGCTTTTTATGAAAACCAAGATTATAAAAATCAAATAAAAATAGTTGCGATTAATGATTTAGCAAATGCAAAAATTTCTGCTCACTTAACCCAATATGACTCTGTTCATGGAAAGTTCAATGCACCTGTAGAACTGCGCGATCAAGTTTTATGGGTGAATGACGATCCAATAGAAATGATTGCTGAACCCGATCCTTCGAAACTACCTTGGGATCGACTCAAGGTAGATGTGGTGCTTGAATGTACCGGTTTTTTTACCAGTCGCGAAAAAGCCTATAAGCATATCCAAGCGGGCGCTACAAAAGTGATTGTATCTGCACCGGGAACCGATTTAGATGCCACGGTTGTGTATGGCGTTAATCACTCAATATTAACTTCATCGCATCAAATTATTTCTAATGCTTCGTGTACCACGAATTGTTTGGCGCCGCTGGTGAAGGTGCTCAATACTGCGATAGGGATTGAGCGCGGCGTTATGACTACCATTCACGCCTATACCAACGATCAAAATTTACTCGACGTAGCGCATAAGGATATTTACCGAGCGCGAAGCGCTACCCAATCGATGATCCCCACCAAAACCGGTGCCGCTGCAGCCGTTGGTTTAGTGCTTCCTGAATTGGCCGGAAAGTTAGACGGCCTAGCCGTTCGGGTACCAGTAGCCAACGTATCACTGGTAGACCTTGTTTTATTAACTTCAAAAGACACCGGTGTCAGCGAGGTTAATGAATTAATTAAGGTGGCTTCTATGCAAGAAATGGCAGGCATTATTGAATACAATCAAGCGCCGCTCGTGAGCGTGGATTTTAATCACAACCCGGCTTCTTGTTGCTTTGATGCTTCACAAACCAATGTTCAAGGAAATTTAGTAAAAGTAATGGCTTGGTACGATAACGAATGGGCATTTTCAAACAGAATGTTGGATACAACCATCGCATTAATGGAAGCAGAATAACGTATTTTTAAAATAAAAAATGACTGAGATTCTAAATCACTTTGGTAAGCGGGCGAGCAATTCGTCTGCTTGCAATTGAAGTTGCGCTTTTTCAACGGCCACCGTCGTCTGTTTTAATTTTGTTGATATGCAAGCTGTTGATTTTTATAGAATTAAATTTGTGTTAATAAGAAAACAACGGAAACTAAATAGGACGATGAATTCCTCTTTTGTCAATTTATACGAGTTGACTTTAAAACGCTACAGAGCTTGCAATTACTGGTGTTCTAAGATTAAATCAGCGGATTGTGAAATTGAAATACAACGATGCAGACGTAAAAGTGATACAGCGACGGCGTCGTTAGAATAAAACTGTTA
>JBFHSP010000330.1:0-2440 GCA_041591085.1 Kangiellaceae bacterium
TATTGCCTTTGAAGGTTGTGGCAGTGCGCATTATTGGGGAAGGCTCGCCGAAGAGCACGGACATACGATTAAAATTATAGCGCCTAAAAAAGTAACGCCTTACAGACAAGGCCATAAGACTGATAAAACTGATGCACAAGCCATTGCATTAGCGGCTCAACACAATGAAATTAGATCTTGTCCGTTAAAGTCAATAGAGCAACAAACCTTGCAGTCGATGGATTCAACTCGAACTTTTTTAATCAAACAAATAAGAGCGAGTCAAAACCATATTCGAGCTTTAGTGTATGAATATGGGTTAACCATTAAAAAGGGGCGTACGAATTTATTTAAAACGGTTCAAGAAGTTCTAGAAGAGGCTGACAACGGATTTCCTCTATGCTTAAGAGTGATGCTCAGTGAACTTTTAGAACTGGTTCGCCAGCAGGAAGAAAAATTAAAAGTCATCGAGAAAGAAAAACGGGCGCTAGCATCTACGATTGAGCCTTGTCAGCGTTTGACGGCAATTGAAGCTATAGGGCCTGTCGGCGCATCGAAATTGTATACTGCGCTTGGTGATGGTCGCTCATTTAAAAATGGTAGAGAAGCTGCTGCATATTTAGGAGCCACTCCGAAACAACACAGCAGTGGTGGAAAAGTGGTCATACTCGGGATTGATAAAAAGAACATGCAAAAAGATTTAATCTCTACTTTGTATCAAGGTGCACTGTCGGTTATTTGTCGGCTACCTGAAAAACCAAATACCGTTAAACAGCAGTGGCTTATTAATCTAGTGCAAAGAGTAGGAAGAAAAAGAGCGTGTATTGCTCTTGTTAACAAAAATATCCGAACCGCTTGGGCATTATTATCCAGTGGACAAGAATATCAATCTCCATTAATACAAAACTAATCAACGTTCAGTAAGGTATTTGCTTATAACAAAGCCGCTAAAAAAGGTAAGACCAACCTTCTTAGAACCTGCTCATTGCGAAGGCTAGTAAAAGCCACTGCCTCGATAAGGAAAGAAGGTGCGAAAACATCAGAGGTCAGAAGATAGCTTCTTCAATAAGAGACCGTATATACGCCAGCACCTTACTTATTTTAGGATTTGTTATTGCAAATGAGGTGGAGTCCATATACGCAATGACAAAGATCTCATTTGTACCTTTCAATACTACTAGAAATAGATCCTGCATTTCTAGCATTCCAACTATCCATAGTTATAAGCGAAGCGTTCTCTATTTATAAATATAATTACTGAATATGTTCAAGGTTTTCCTTCGTAAACATGAACACAGTTTCGACCATTTAATTTGGCTTTATACATTGCTTGATCCGAATCTCGCATCAAAGCATCAAGATCATAACCCGACATCAAGCTATTGGTTACGCCAAAACTGGCAGAAATATCAAATTTATGCCCCGATTCTTCTGAGTTGATTTTTACTAATTCTGCGCGAATAGTTTCTGCAATTTCTTGTGCTGTTTCTAAGTCACAGTCAGGCAGTAAAATGGCGAACTCTTCTCCGCCTACTCGACCAAAAAGATCGACTTTGCGAATGACTTTTTTAACACAGTTTGGTGCTACTCTAAGGACCCAGTCACCTATGGCATGACCATAGGTGTCATTAATGGCTTTAAACTTATCAAGATCAAAATGGATAAAACTCACTAAGTGTTTTTTGCTTCTTAATCTTTTTAGTTGATCTTCACTTTGGTCGCTAAAATAACGGCGATTAGCAATGCCGGTTAATGAGTCAAATTCTGCAAATTGTTTTAATTTAATGTGTGTACGTTTAGTTCGAATGGATATGATAGCTGCAAAAGAGGCAATTAAAACCAATATGAGTATGATTAAAGTTAGGGTTTTGGCTTCTTCTTTGGCTAAATCTTGCTCAAGTAATAATGCTTGATTTTTTTGATTAAGGATCTCGTTATCTCTGATGGTGTCATTTATTTTTGTTTTCGCTAATTGAATAGCGATAGTTTTTGCTTTGTTTTGATCAAGAACCTGATGGTCGAGCTCAATATATTTACTTAAATGTTTTAGAGCTAAGTCTTTGTTTCCTTTTTTTAAATATATTTCGTGTAAAATCTTATGTGAATTAGCTATTGGCTTTAGGTTAGCTGCATCATCTGATATTGCAATAGTTTTTAAAGCAAATGATTCCGCTGTAAGCAATTGATTTTGAGTATAAAAACCTTCGGATAGGAGACTATAAGTAAGTAATGTTAGTGCCTTGTAGTTTAACTTTTCAATGGTTAAAACATGTTTTGTTAATAGATCTGTAGAACTTTTAGGTTCATCTACTTGTAAAAAGTGTTCTGCTAAGTAGGATAAATTAAAATAGGCCCAACTTTCTTGTTTAATATTCTTGCATTGGTTGAATGCTGACATTGCATCTTCTTGATTGAGCTTGTTTAGGTGTAAACTCGCTTCTACTACTAAAGTATGCGCGGA
>JBFHSP010000331.1:0-2411 GCA_041591085.1 Kangiellaceae bacterium
AAAAAGCAATGGAACAGAATTTGGCTGAAGTGGATGCAATTGTCGCTAACCCTGAAGCGCCTACCTTTGAAAACACCATTGTTGCGATGGAAGCCGCAGGTCAAGCACTTAACCGCATTTATCCCTACTATGGTATTTGGAGCTCAAACGTCAATAGCCCTGAGTTTCGCGAAATTCAAAAAGAAATGGCTCCGAAACTTTCAGCATTCTATTCAAAAATTAATCAAAACGAAGGTTTATTTGCACGAGTAAAAGCGGTGTATGAAGGCGAAGAGATGAAATCATTGCGCCCCGATCAACAGCGTTTAGTGTGGCTTACATACAATGGTTTTGCGCGCAATGGCGCCACGTTAGATGGCGAAGCGAAAAAACGTTATGCGGATATCAATCAAGAACTAGCAAAATTGCATACACAGTTTTCAAACAATGTATTACACGATGAAGAAGCTTATGTGCTTTATTTAACCGAAGACCAGTTGGGTGGTTTGTCAGAATCTTTTGTTAAAGCATCTGCCGCAGCCGCTGAGTCGCGTGGTGAAAAAGGCAAATATGCGATTACTAATACTCGCTCTTCAATGGATCCTTTTTTAACTTACTCAACCGAGCGTGAATTAAGAAAACAAGTTTGGGAAACTTATTATAACCGTGGTGATAATGGTGATGAGTTTGATAACAATGCGTTAATTGCCGAAATTCTAAAGCTGCGTCACGAACGTGTTCAGTTACTCGGTTATAAAAACTATGCCGAGTGGCGTTTAGAAGATCGCATGGCGAAAAATCCTGAAAATGCATTTAACTTAATGAAATCAGTATGGCCAGCCGCTATTGCACGCGTTAAAGAAGAAGTGGCTGATATGCAAGCCATGGCCGATGCCGAAGGTGCGAACATCACCATAGAGCCTTGGGACTATCGTTTTTATGCTGAGAAAGTACGTAAAGCCAAATACGATTTAGACTCCGACGAAGTGAAGCAATACTTGCAACTCGATAAACTTCGAGAAGCCATGTTCTATGTGGCAGGTCGACTTTTTCAATTTGAATTCACTCCAGTAAAAGAAGGTTTAATTCCAGTTTTTCATGAAGATGTCAAAGTATGGGAAGTCACCAATAATGTGACCGGTGAGCACATTGGACTTTGGTATCTTGACCCCTTTGCTCGCCAAGGCAAACGCTCTGGCGCTTGGGCAACGAGTTATCGTTCTCATACAACCTACAAAGGTAAAGAAAACGTACTTTCTGCTAACAATTCAAACTTTGTTAAAGCCGCTCCTGGTGAGCCGGTACTGGTTTCTTGGGATGATGCAGAAACTTTCTTCCATGAATTTGGACATGCTTTGCATTCATTGTCTTCAAACGTCGTTTATCCATCGCTCAATGGTGGGGTAAGAGATTACACCGAATTTCAATCGCAACTATTAGAGCGTTGGTTGCTAACCGATGAAGTGATTAATCAATTTTTAATCCATCAAAAAACCGGTGAGCCTATGCCTGCCGAGTTGGTGCAAAAAATTAAAAATGCAGCCACCTTTAACGAAGGGTTTAAAACCACTGAATATTTAGCTTCTGCGATGATCGATTTAATGCTGCATACGACTGATCCAACCGGATTGGATGCCGATCAATTTGAACGCGAAAACTTAGCGGCGCTTAATATGCCAAAAGAAATTGTTATGCGTCATAGAACGCCACATTTTAGTCACGTGTTTTCCGGTGAGGGGTATTCGGCGGGATACTACGGATACTTATGGGCCGAAGTGTTAACCTCTGATGCGGCGGAAGCTTTTGCTGAAGCGCCTGGCGGTTTTTACGATAAAGAGGTTGCTCAAAAGCTAGTCGATCACTTATTTGCTGTACGTAATGCGGTTGATCCTGCCGATGCTTATCGAGCTTTTAGAGGGCGTGACGCTAAAGTAGAAGCGCTGATGCGTGATCGGGGATTTCCCACAAAGTAATTAAAGTAACAACAAAACTGAAAACAAATGGCGTGTGATAAGCACTCCATTATTTCTTGGAGGGATAATGATGATTTCATTAAAAAGTAAATTTGCAAAAAACAGTTTGGTGTTGATGACAGCATCGGCATTATTGGTAGCTTGCGGTCAAAATGAGCCTACTCAAAAAGTCGAAGCAAAAACTGAAAAACAACAAATGGCTGCTAAAGCGTTAACCTACCCTGTGACGAAAAAAGGCGAGGTGATTGACGAGTACTTTGGAACTCAAGTGGCTGATCCATACCGCTGGTTAGAAGACGATATGAGCGCAGAAACAGCTGATTGGGTAAAAGCGCAGAATGAAGTGACATTTGGGTATTTAGAAAATATTCAGTATCGCGAAGATATTAAAAATCGTGTTGAAAAAATTCTAAACTACGAAAAAATTTCAGCTCCATTTAAAGAAGGTGATTACACCTA
>JBFHSP010000332.1:0-2331 GCA_041591085.1 Kangiellaceae bacterium
AAAAGAAAGCCTCCAGCGCTAGCACGTTGGAGGCAATACGAGTTGAGCTTGGGGAAACTCTAACCCAATGTCCCGCTTAAGAAGGAGGGTAAAGCGGGAAGACGCCGTCAATGGCATCTGTAGGTTAAGAGTTTGTAACTTAATGAAAATTCTCTACGGTATAATTATAAGCGACATTTTAACAGTAAAGTTTTCGAAATAACTCGATGACAACTGACAATTGCACACCTTAAATTACCATCAAACCTTATTAAACAACATTACCCGCTAGATCGTTACATGCATCTGAACTACCTAAAATATCTGAATGCAAATAAACCAAATTTTTATTAACCACTCCAGCAAAGGTTTGATTGTTAATGGCTATCAGGCTTTTATAAGTTGAATAGGCCTTAGTTTTTTAGCTAAGACCTATAATCATGGGAAAACAAGAGCTAATCCAGTGCTTTATTTTAATCAAATCAATCTAGAGCTTTGCAAGTGACATTATCAAGTCGAACAGAGAAGTCGGTTCCAACCTTATTTAAAAAGCAAAACTTTCCATCAGTAACCAGTTGCACCACTTGCGGTACCTCTTCCACCACACCTACCGATAAATTTCCGTCTAGAGTTTTAATAGGCCGACGCTCTACAAAAATCTTCGATTCATGCTCAAATGCATCTTGCGCCACAAGCACATCTAATCCATTAAACAATTGTTTTACGGCAGCCACGACACTTTCTCGGCTTGCCGTATTATCCTGCAAAAGAGCGGGCTGCAAAGTTTCGCCCGCTTTTGTTTTACAACCGCTCAAGATAATTCCAAGTACTAAGGCAGTGCTTAATTTACTAAAATGCATAACGCTTATCCTTAGTGCGTGCTAGATACTTTATGAAAGAACTTATTTTGTCTTATAAACTCATATCGTCTAAAGATTTCAGAGTCAAATAAAGACAATCCATCAGCATTTGATTTATTCATCATTGATTTAACTGCTTTGCCAGTAGGAGTAGGGCAGCTGCCAGTTTCAATATGTTCTAATGCCGCTGACAAAAGTCCTTCATTCAGCTCACCCAACGCATGTTCTAAGTCATCTTCAACCGAGCACCCTGGAACTACTACTCCAACAGTGCCGGCAGTATTGGCAGGTGAGAATCCATCGGCATAATCACCGAAGCCAACATGATTTGAAGCTTGCATCTGAATTGTAAAATAGGTGGTTCCACAGTTATCCGTTGCATAAAAACCGTAAGGTTTTCCACACGTGGTTCCTCCAACAAGCACAACTTCAATATCAATGCCACGTAGTGCATTGATGACCGATTCACTGGCAGAGCAGGTGCCGTCAGTTGACAGAATATATACTCGACTCAAGTTTAAAGTCGGCAATGACTGACCTTCTGGTACGCTAAAACCAATGGTTGTGTTATAAAATGGCGTTGGTTGAATAGCTTGCCCTGTCACAGGATTATTGTTGGGATGCTTATCATTAAATATCTGCCGATTAAATGTTCTACCGCTAGTGTTAGCACTGCCTGCTATCATATAGCTAAGCTGGCTGGCTATTGCCAAATAACCACCACCGTTATATCGTAAATCAAGCACAAGCTCGTCTACGTTCTCATTTTCAAGCTGGCTAAAAGCATTCACCAGACTTTCTTCCGCAATTAATGTACCGAAGGTATTAAAAACAACATAGCCCACTTTACCTGCATTGGTATCCATTGCTGTCACTTGAAGAACAGGCTCTGAAGCTATTTCTTCTGCTGTTAGTGTAATGGTTCGCTCTTGATTAGAACCTAAGTCCAGAACTTTAAATGTATGACTTTCACCCAGCGCAGAAGGAAACAGACCTGCATTTAATGTATCCACGCCGCTTTGAGTTTGGGTGTTAATATCTACACCATCAATTTCGAGAATTTCAGCACCACGACTTAAATTTTCAGTTGCTGCAGGAGTGTTTGGCTCGCTAAACGCAACGACAATTTTTCGAGGAACCGTAGGGCTAATTATTTTCCACTCAACACCATAGCCCGCCGATACTCCCGATTGAGCAAGTTGGTTGTACTCTGCCGTGTCATAAGTAAAGTGGAAGTTATCTTTTGGATTTCCTGAAGATGTCGTTGCGTTCGTTTTTAATGTCTCAAAATAATCAATGGTTGAAGAATAATTAGCAGGATTTCGGTCGACAATTTCGTCATACCAGAGATAAGTATTATTGCTCCATGAACGCAACCAGTTATTTTCATTGAGCAAGGAGCCTTGTTGATCAGGATATGGTTGGTTGTTGTTATATGGGTCATTCCCAGTCCTAGGGTTTTCACACAGGCTTTTAAAGTTTGACTCACTTT
>JBFHSP010000333.1:0-2305 GCA_041591085.1 Kangiellaceae bacterium
AAAAGAAAGCCTCCAGCGCTAGCACGTTGGAGGCAATACGAGTTGAGCTTGGGGAAACTCTAACCCAATGTCCCGCTTAAGAAGGAGGGTAAAGCGGGAAGACGCCGTCAATGGCATCTGTAAGTTAAGACGTTGTAACTTGCTGAAAGTTTCAAATCTAAATGTAAATAAATATGAGCGGTTGCAAGTAGACGATAATCGGTAAAGCTAAGCATATATATCAACCGACCATCTCAACTATACAAGCCTCGTTTAACAACGAGTTAATGCGCTTCATCCCAGTTATTTCCCCATCCAACATCCACAACCAGAGGCACTGTCAGTTCTGCCGCTTGTTCCATGCGTGTTTTAATTTCTGCTTGAAGTGAATCAAGTTGTTCTTCGGCAATTTCAAACACCAGCTCATCGTGCACTTGCATAATCATTCGAGCAGAGTCAGTTTTGTCTCGTAACCATTGATCAATATTGAGCATGGCAAGTTTAATGATGTCGGCCGCTGAACCCTGCATCGGTGCATTAATTGCGGTACGCTCTGCTGCCTTACGGCGCATGCCATTGCTAGAATGAATTTCAGGTAAATACAAACGGCGACCATACAGGGTTTCAACGAAACCTTGGTCATGCGCTTTTTCACGAGTGTCGTTCATATACTGCATAACCCCCGGGTACCGGGCAAAGTAAGTATCAATATAAAGTTGTGCTTCTTCGCGCCCTACTCCAATTTGTTTTGCTAAACCAAAGGCCGACATGCCATAAATCAGACCGAAGTTGATCGCTTTAGCACTGCGTCTCTGCTCGGGTAAAACAGCATGCGGATCAACCCCAAAGACTTCTGCCGCGGTTGCCGTATGAATATCAAGCCCTGCGGAAAAAGCATTGAGTAGTCCTTGATCTTGCGACAAATGCGCCATAATCCTTAACTCAATTTGTGAGTAATCGGCGGCAACAATTTTAAATCCTTTTGGTGCAATAAAAGCTTGTCGAATACTTCTGCCTTCTTCGCTTTTAATTGGAATATTTTGTAAGTTCGGATCACTCGATGAAAGTCTGCCTGTTGCAGCTACCGCTTGATGATAAGAAGTATGTACCCTTCCGGTTTTTTGGTTGATCATTTCTGGCAACTTATCGGTGTAAGTTGATTTTAGTTTTGATAATCCACGGTACTCCATGATCACTTTAGGTAAGGGATAATCTAGCGCTAATTCTTGCAATACTTCTTCAGCGGTGGATGGTTGCTTTTTCGGTGTTTTTTTAATTACCGGCAAACCTTGTTTTTCAAATAAGATACGTTGTAATTGTTTCGGTGATCCTAAATTAAATTCTTCTTCAGCAATTTCATAAGCTTTGTTTTGTAGTTCCAACATACGTGCAGCAAACTGCTGACTTTTTTCTCGCAACAGTTGATCATCAATCAAAACACCGGTTCGTTCAATTCGAGAAAGCACTTCAAGCAATGGCATTTCTAAATGCTCAAATAATTGTGCAGGCCCTTGCAACGCTTCAAGTTGCGGCCATAAGTGTTGATGTAATCTTAATGTAATATCGGCATCTTCGGCGGCGTACTCTGCCGCTTTTTCAACTTCCACTTGATTAAAGGTAATTTGCTTAGCACCCTTGCCTGCAACGTCTTCAAAATGAATAGTGTCAACACCTAAATATTTCATCGCTAATGAATCCATATCATGGCGTGATGCAACCGAATTAAACACATAAGATTCGAGCATAGTATCAAACGCAATTCCTTTCACTTGAATGTTATAACGCGATAACACGCTCGTATCGTATTTTAAATTTTGCCCAATTTTTTTAAGCGTAGGATCTTCTAATAGGGGTTTAAGTTTTTCTAATACTTCATTTAAAGGAAGCTGTTCGGGTGCATCTAAATAATCATGCGTTAAAGGAATATAAAATGCGATTCCTGGCTCGGTCGCAAAGGATAAACCAACGAGTTCTGCGGTCATATAATCGACACTGGTCGTTTCAGTATCAAAAGCAAACATGCCTGACGTTTCTAACCGTTTTAATAAATCATCAAACTCTGCCTGGGTAAAAATAGTTTGATAATTTCGTTGGCAATCGTCACGCGAAATAACAGGTTCAATAACTGATGCTTTATTTGACTTTATTGATCCTTTTTCATAAGATTTTTTTGAGTCAGATTCTGCCCCTGCGTGGATTTCATGCAACCAAGTTTTAAACTCATATTGCTGATACAAGTGAGCTAGCGTTGCCACATCTATTTCTTTATGACAAATGTCAGCCAAGGTTTGTGGTAGTTCCACATCGGTTTTAATGGTAGCAAGCT
>JBFHSP010000334.1:0-2301 GCA_041591085.1 Kangiellaceae bacterium
TCATTACTAGAAGGAGCAATTTCTATATGGCCTTCCAATGCTGAAATTAAATTTGCGGCAAAGTCACCACCTACGCCAAAGATGGTTTCGACACCAAAAAATTGTAAAACCTCAGCCATTGCATCGCCAAGTGTGGGCAATGTGTTGAAATAGTTATCGCCAAAATTGGCGATATAAGGGTGTTGACTCATACAGGCACCGATATTTATGTGAACAAAAGTGCGACGTATTTTGCCAAAATTGACTGCGTGAGTAAGGGGGCTAGATCAATAAATTAACTTGCTACTCCCATAAATTTGTTGAGAATAACTCATTGTAGGTATATTGGAGGGCTATTAGATTGACGGAATTAAAAGGAAGTTTAATACTCATGGCTTCAATATTTATCAAAAAGTTAGATGTTGAAGTTTAACGGATGTCTTTTGCTTTCCTTAATTTACACCTTAGAACCATTGTTTCAGACCACATTTTTTCTCTAGGAGACAAAGAGTTATATGATGCAATAGTAATAAAGTATTTTTTCTTGTTTAATAAAGACTCAATCTAATGCTCTATTTTGGATGCAAAAGAATTTAACCATCAGCATTAGAAAAATGAGAGTAATATTTCTATACTCCATGTGGAACTAATTTGAGAGGTATTATGATTTCTGCTGAAAGACCCTGTAATGAGGATAAGCGCCTTAAGTCTTTGGAAACCTATGACATTTTGGATACCGCTGCAGAGCAAGCTTTTGATGATATCGCAAAGGTGGCAAGTCATATTTGTGATACGCCTATTTCTCTGGTCAGCATTGTAGACAATAGTCGTCAGTGGTTTAAGGCAAAAGTAGGTCTTGATGCAGATGAAACCTCCAGAGATATAGCGTTTTGCTCGCACGCAATACTTAACGATGAGTTATTTATCATAGAAGATGCTTCGAAAGACGAGCGCTTTCATGATAACCCCTTAGTTAGTGGGGAGCCTTTTATTCGGTTTTATGCGGGAGCTCCATTATTAACCAATGATGGATTTGCTTTAGGAACTCTTTGCGTGATTGACCGAAAATCCAGAAAGCTGACGATTGAGCAAAAAAATGCGCTTCGTTCACTTTCTAGGCAGGTTTCTGCGCTTCTCGAGCTTCGTGTTACATCTAAAATGCTTAAACAACAAAATGAAAGCAAGTTACAGCTTTTATCCATATTGTCTCACGATTTAGGAAATGCGTTTAATGGCATCTTGTATTTTTCTAAAGAAATAAACTCAACCGCTACCGAAGATAACATCATTGAGCTGTCCCAGCATTTAGTTGATGTTGCTGATTCAACTTATGAGCAGTTATTAAGATTACTTGATTGGACTAAAAACGAAATTAAGAATGTGCCTTGCGACCCTTGTTATTTTAATTTAGAAGATGCCTTGAAAGGCGTTTTAGAAGTTATGAAACGACAAGCAGCCGTTAAAAACATTACTCTCATTTTAAATGAATTAAATCACTCCATTTATGCAGACAAAAACATGCTTTGTAGTGTGTTTCAAAATATTCTTTCTAATGCAATTAAGTTTTCTCCAGTGAACTCTGAAGTTACCGTTAGTGTTGTTGAGTCTTCGGATTGCACCATCATAAAAATCATTGATCAAGGGGCAGGATTTGCCAATGAAAAAATGAGCGTATTCACTGGCGAAGCTAACTTTCTCTCATCAGAAGGAACCACGGGAGAACAGGGAAGTGGATTTGGCTTAAATTTAGTTTATCAAATTATGGAAAAACACAATGGTAGCATTACTGCGACTAATCAACCTGAAGGAGGCGCATGTGTGGAACTACTATTTCCTAAGCCTGATAATATATCAAATGATAGTTGAAGCGACCTAGTGAAAAGCGTTTATTCAAGCAATTAAAATAATTCGTTTATCCTATGTAATTTGCCGTTAGTCTTTTCTTTGCTCATTCAGTGCATAGATGATCTAGACTTTTCTAAACAAGCGCACTTGTTTTAGAGAATGAAGATGAATAGTAGTAAAGTTATAAAACGGCCTAATTTAAAAGTATTTTCTTATAAAAATGAATTTTGGCAGAAAGGAAAATATCTAACTTTGGGCATTTTCTTTTCGCTGTCGATTTCTGGTTGCTTCCATGAAGAAAGTGATTCTGGTTCAGACAGCTATTTTGAGCTTTCAAATTATAAAACATGTGATCAAAGCGCTTTGATGACGGTTAGTCCAATTGATTTTAATGCGCTCATTGCAATAAGACCTTTAGGTACCTTAAACCCTCCTGATCATACCCAGCCGACACGCCATACTTACTGGTATGCCGGA
>JBFHSP010000335.1:0-2294 GCA_041591085.1 Kangiellaceae bacterium
GACTCTTCGCTGGCGCCGAAAAGACATTGATGTTTTTCTAGGCACCCAGGATAAATCACCAAAACCAGAAAGCTCACTAGAACAATTAATTAGAGCTCTAGTTATGCAAGAGTTCAATTCACTGTTACGTGATCATAACATTGCCTAACTGAATAAATCATCAACCTGTTTCAAAAGGTCATTTTCTAAATGAGAATCTCTATCAGTAACCAAGGCGGAAGCCGAAACTTTCGCCTCTTCTAACAACTCAGACCACTTTTCCAGCCATAGTTTCTTTAAATGAAACAGATCATCGAAGTCATAGTGAGCCTCAACACCCTCAGCCACAGTTTGGTTACGTATAGCTCTCAGTACCACCGGCGGGCAGCCTTGACGTTGCAAATGCGTGCTAATTGTTTTTCTAAGTTGTTTCGGCGTGAAATTAAGCCAAGATTTTATTTTACTCGTAACATCCGAAAGTCGTTTATTATTTTCTTTACTCGGATCAGCCTCATCCGGAAATAAATACCAATTTGGATTTAAAGCACCATGCTGAGCTTTAAGATCGCGTAACCAGTTAATTAAAATTTTGATTGCTGGCTCCGGTAAATGAGTCAAAGCATCCCGACCATTTTTCATGCTTTGTCCTGGGTGCTCGATACGCATAGACTTTAAATTTACCCAGCCGATTTTGATGCGCTTCCATTCTTCAATCCGCACACCTACCCGTAACATCAGATCTAGATTTACTTTTGCCCATTCCGGAACGTCTTGCTCGTAAAGTTCATTTAAAAACTTATGAACCTGAGCAGCATCAAGAAATTGCTCGGAAGGAGCTAATCTCGTGGCTGTTAATGAACGCTTTCTCTGAAGAATGGGATTATATTGAATAATTTCCTGCTCAACTGCGAAGTTAAACAGACGGCGACCGGCTTTATGAATATTGCAAGCAGCGCCTGGTTTCTTTTTGATGTTAGCGATTCGGGTGATTAACTCATCCCATTCATTTCCTGTGATTGAGCGAATATCTCTACCGCTAAATTTAGGCAGAACATGGATTTCCAGACTTCTTTGGTATTTTTCGAAGGTGTCTATGCTTTTTCCAGTTGAAGACCAATATTGAGACATTTGATCTAAAACATTCTCAAACCGGAATTTTGGAAGGACAACTCCAAGATTAATAACCGCCTCTGTATCAATTTCTTCGGCTCTTTTTCTGAGAACAAGCGCCCGAGGATCTGTGCCAGCATGAACAGCATCCTTCAGCTTTTTAGCTTCAGCTACTGCAGCGGAAGGAGACATTTCGGGCCAATCTCCTATTTTGAGCTGCGAGCGCTTTACGGGTTGTACATGAGGAATTTGATACCTAAAAAGCCAGTCGATAACAAAATCTTCTAAAGTCGATTTCTTAGACCGTACAACCTTCGCTTTCCATCGCAGGCGCAACTGCAAGCCCTTATATCTGCCATCAGTATAGATATTATTATCTTTATTTGGCAGCAACCTCAGTTTACTGATCACTTGATTTTCAAAATCTATTTTCGGCACAAAGAACCCTCATCTACCAGCGTCTTTCCAAACTACCAATTAGACTACCATTTCTTGAATAAATATGCCAAAAACTGACCAACGATGAATAAAAATGATTATTCAAAGCATCAGAAATAATATAGATAAAGTATTGAATGTAAAGGAGAAATAATGGTGCCCGGGGCCGGAATCGAACCGGCACGGTGTTGCCACCGAGGGATTTTAAGTCCCTTGCGTCTACCAATTTCGCCACCCGGGCTTTGGGGGGCTACCACGTTTAGTAAGTTATATGCCTACACTAAAAATGGAGGCGCGAGCCGGAGTCGAACCGGCCTACGTGGATTTGCAATCCAGTGCATAACCGCTTTGCTATCGCGCCTTTCACTAGATAACTTTCTAGCTCTTTAACAAAAAACCTCGGAGACGTCCGAGGTTTTTTGATTTGGAGCGGGAAACGAGATTCGAACTCGCGACCCCAACCTTGGCAAGGTTGTGCTCTACCAGCTGAGCTATTCCCGCGTTTAACTGTCGATAAACCTGATGAACAAATTTATCTGAATTTCACATCATAAGGCGTGGTAATGAATAATCTTGAGCCATGCCGCTGAATTGGCGCATATATTAACGGATTCGATTTCAGAGTCAATAGCCAGAACAAATAATAAAGATATTTTTTGCTAAGAACTTGATAACGCTCATTTTTTATACAAACTTTAGCTTTCTTCAGAAAACAAATACACCCAGGAAGCCGTCAGGTACTGATACATAGACCAAAGCGTAAGGCC
>JBFHSP010000336.1:0-2278 GCA_041591085.1 Kangiellaceae bacterium
ACTTTCCGCAAGCCCGCCAGCCAATGCTATCGCTCGGGCAATCGTTAAATTAGAAGCCAAAGGATAGGCTCCTGGATGCTTAACCATACCGCCAATATTAAACTTTAATGATTGAGATTGTGCGGTGGCTTGGGCGTCAAGTTGAGCTAATAATTTTTCTAATACGATTTCTCTATTTTCCACTACCCCAAATACCACAAGTTCATCTTCTGGATGAAGTAATAGATCAAACTCAGAACCTTTTTGTGTGAGAGCTTTAGCAATATTGACATGCTCAATAGCGAGCTTTCTAAGCGGCATCACATTACGGATAATCACAGCTGCGTCAACTTGCGGCAGCGGTTTAAGTTCATCTATTGATGAAATCAAATCGCTAACTCGTAAACCATTGCGAAAAGCTAATTGCTTTTCACGATAAACGTGCCCCGATAACTTTACGAACTGCCGGACCACTTCTATTCGCTCGGTCACATAGAGCAAGTCGCCTGCCGCTAAATGAGCTGCATTGTCTTTAGTTTGTGAAAGATCTAAGTCAATAACATGGGTAAACCCATCATCACTGATTCTTGTTAATCGGGAGTCTTTTTTAAATGCCGTAGTTCTATAACCACCAGCCAATTGAACTAAATCAAAAACTGACGCTTGTTCTTTGACTTCATAAATACCGGGCCTTTTAACCGCACCATCAATCGCTGCCGTTTTACCAACGGGAGGGATATAAATCACATCACCAGAAAAAAGGCGCACATCTTTTGAAGTATCACCTTTTAACAATAAGTCGTATAAGTCGAGCGACTGAATAAGCTTACCATTTCTTTTTAACTGAACATTTCGTAAAGAACCGATAGTTTTAATCCCACCACTCACAAACAATGCATGGGTCATGGTAGAGAGAGACGACACTGTATAAGAGCCCGGTCGATAAGCTTCGCCTAACACAAACACTTGGATTGATTTAAGTTCACCCAACGAGATAGCCGATTCAACACCAATCATTTGCTGTTTAATTCTATTCTGTAATAACCGCTTTGTTTCATCAAAGCTCAGTCCAGCTAAAGCAATTGGCCCAAGCTCGGGAAACTGAATATTTCCATTTCGATCAATCACTAAACTTAGCTGTTGACTGACTTTACCAAACAATTGAATTCGAACTTCGTCTCCAGGTCCCATGGTGTATTCAGAAGGTACCGGAATAAGATTTGCTGGCTCAAAAGTAGTGGGCTCACCGGCAAACAGATCATAACCAAAAGGCTTCAACTCTGTTTTTTCAATGGCCAGTTGCTCTTTAGCGACCTCTTCATTTTCTTTCACCTCTTCAGCGCTCACTTCTCGAGGTTTAATGATGTTTTCGGCGGAATCTTGTTTCTGTTTCACCTCTGCATTTAAGCTAGTCAGTGACGAACATAAGCTATCAAGATCATAACCTGCTGCTTTTGCCATTTGCTTTTGCTGTGGGGTGGCCTTAGCACACATATTTTGCGCTTGTGAAATATCAATATTTTGCGCAGCGATGACAGTCAACGAAAAAACAGCAGCGATGAAAAGAACGATTTTATTGGTGTTGGTCATAAAAACTATTCTCTAAATAGGTGATCAAATGAGAGGCAAAATTTTGAAAATCAATCAACGCAGTTAAAGCCAGCAAATAGCGATTTAAAGCGTTGCAGGTACGCTACCGCCCCTGGATTGAGGCTTCCACAGTGCCAAAGAGTCCTAAAATTGAAAAAAATCGATATAAAGCAATGCGTTACATCTTAAACGCGCGTATTTTACGCTATTAAATAGAATAATTGAATGAAGAAAACTGTTAATTTCCAACAAAAAACCACAAATTCAGGAAAAGTGGTGTTTAAATGTACAAGTTTATTGCTGGAGCAAAAAAACAAAGCAACTCAAAAGGATTAATTTTTTATTTGATGTCGATTTAGTTATTGCTTTTTAAGCAATTTCAGTTCAAAAACAAGTCGTTGCTGGCGCCCGAGTAAATCTAAAAACACCATAGCTCGTTGCTCACCATCTACCATTTCAAATATCACTTCTAGGTCCTTAAATGGCCCCTCAAGAACAGTGAGCCTATCTCCTTTTTGTGGAAGCTTTGATTGTTTTGCCGGTTTTTCCAATAAAAAACGCTTTAGCCAATCAATCACTGATTCAGGAACAAGCCCTGGCGTGCCATTAAACTTAACAAAATCTCTAATTCCTCTAGTTGATCGAACTTTTGATAAATTTAAATGATCATCATCAAACCCTAAAAATATATATCCGGGAAACAAAGGCT
>JBFHSP010000337.1:0-2276 GCA_041591085.1 Kangiellaceae bacterium
CGACTCTCCGGCTAAGCTTGTCAGCTGAAAGTTTTTGGCCGGTACTGCAGGCACGGTTTGAGCGTAGCTGTGAGCTATTAAGCCCAAGCATATTGAAAAAGCAATGAGTAAGGTATCGAGTTTTGTTTTCATGTTTCTTGTTTTTAATTGAACCGGCAATAGCAATTGTACGATGATAGATGCCAATCAGACACACTTAATCGTTCAAGGTTACACCCACAACATTAAATATGCAGGATTTATTTCACTCCAACACCGATAAAATAGAACTGGCCGATGCCGGGCTTTGGTATTTTAAACATTGGTTAACCCCAACCGAAGCCAATAGTTTATTCAATCAGCTTGCTACTCATGTTGAATGGCAAACGGAGTCGATCCGTATGTTTGGCCGAATGGTCAAGGTGCCTCGATTAGTGGCTTGGTATGGCGATGCGAGCGCCCACTATCAATACTCTGGTGTTAAACATGAGCCGCTGGCCTGGATTCAACCTCTGATAAACATTCAGCAACGCTTGCATCAAACCTTTTCAGATGAACTGAACTCGCATCCGCTTAACAGTGTTTTGTGTAATTACTATCGTAACGGTAACGACTCAATGGGCTGGCACAGCGATGATGAGCCCGAGTTAGGCAACTCTCCAGTTATTGCTTCGTTATCATTAGGCGCAACCCGCTATTTCGATATTCGCAAAAAAGGGCTGCCCAGTTCAAAGCAGCGGCTGACATTACAATCGGGCGATTTAGTGATTATGCGCCAGCATTTTCAAGCAGTGTGGCAACATCAAGTACCCAAACAAAAAAGGGTGACCGAAGGTCGAATTAATTTAACGTTTCGATGTATTATTTAAACCAACTTTTTAATCAAAGAGAACCTTTATGGAATTTTTAGCCTGTCGCGTACATAACGACAACGGAACCGTTCAACATCAATTGCAAACACTGTCGCTCAATGATTTAACCGCCGGTGAAGTAGTGATTAAGGTTCATTACTCTAGCATTAATTATAAAGACGCCTTAGCAGCAACCGGTCGCGGTAAAATATTAAAAAAGTTTCCACTCAATGCAGGCATAGACTTAGCCGGTGAAGTGTTAAGTTCTGACGATCCCAGTTTTAAAACCGGCGATGTGGTGCTCGTTAACGGCTGCGGAATGGGGGAACAGTTTGATGGTGGCTTAGCGCAAATTGCTAGGGTCAATAAAGAGTTTGTTATTCCTATGCCAAAGGGGTTAACTCCAAAAGAAGCGATGGCACTTGGTACTGCAGGATTTACTGCGGCTTTAGCACTGCACCGCATGCAACAAAACGATCAAAGTTTTGAAAAAGGCCCTATTGTGGTGACGGGTGCATCAGGTGGAGTAGGCAGTATTGCAGTGGATATTGCGTCATCTCAAGGTTATGAGGTGATTGCATTATCAGGAAGAGAGCAATACCACAACTTTTTAACTTCATTAGGAGCTAACAAGGTTTGTTCGGTCGATGAGTTAGAGCTCGGCAAAAACGCGTTAGAAAAAGGCCGTTTTGGTGGCATCATCGATAATGTGGGTGGTGATTTATTAGCGCAGCTTATTGCCCACGTTAATTTATGGGGCAATGTAGCCAGCATTGGATTAGCCAGTTCGCATGCATTAAAAACTACCGTGTTTCCATTTATTTTACGCGGGGTGAGTGTGTTAGGTGTTTCATCCACCAATTGCCCAATGCCACTGCGTAAACAAATTTGGCAACGCCTAGGTGATGATTTAAAACCAAAACACCTCGATAAAATAATTACCGATGAAGTCGCGCTTTCGGAAATTTCACCCGTGTTCGATGAAATTTTAGATCGCAAACGTTATGGCCGTGTAGTGATTAATTGTCAGAAGTAATCAGAGTGAAATGATTTCAGTAGGTTGGGCATAGCTAACTAGCGAATCCCGACAATCTCAATTAATGTAATTAAAAAATTGAGAATTTTTTTAGTTATAATTTTTTAATTAATTTATGGAATATCGATTCAGTGCTTTTTTCGTGGTTTGAAGTTTTACTTCTTGTCGGCGTTATTCAAGGCCTAGTGACAAGCTTCTTATTGTTTAAAGAGCCTGCTCATAAGGTTCAACATAGGTTGCTAGGGTTAGCTATTTTTAGCTTTGCTGCAATCTGTTTAAAAAAAGCAATCTATTCTTTAGGGTTAGAAAATACCTACTCCTGGTTAGAGTTTATTCCTCTTGCATTTGAAACCGCAATAGCGCCATTGATTTACTTATATTGCGAGTCTCTTACAGAATCAGAATTTAAC
>JBFHSP010000338.1:0-2274 GCA_041591085.1 Kangiellaceae bacterium
ACACCTTGCTCTCTCCTTATAGTGAACTCTGATCGTGTTTTTCGAGTTTGTTTTAATGAACCTAGCATAGCGCAAACTGATGACAAAAAATCCAACCAATTATGATCAATTATGGCAATAAAGATTTTTGTGACGACCCGATGTATGCGGGCATAAAAAAGCCCCGAACGATCGAGGCTTTAAATCAATAGTCTCAATAAGGAACTAGACGTGTTGTAAATGTTGAATACTTTTAGGGTCCACCAGTAAACTGGCTAAATAATCAAACATGCATTCGGCCATATCATCGAGCACCGAATCGCATCGTTGGCACTTAGCCACTCCGACAATACCTTGCAGCGCTGCAAGTAAAAACTGTGCGATTTTAGCAGGAACAATATCGGCTCGAACTAAACCTTGCTGTTGGCCCTTTAGCAGTGCATTAGTAATCGCCTCAATCCAAAGCTGATAGACTTTGTTTAAGCGTTCGCGAAAACCGTCATCAATAGGAGACATTTCTTGAGTTAAATTATTTAGAGGACAACCTTTTTCAATATCTTCCGGACAGTTATTTCCACGCTCTTCACGGCAAATATGCACTATAGCTTCAATCGGATTGTGACACTCACATAAGGGTTTAACCCAATTTTCTCGAATTTGAACTTCTAGTATTTCTTCGACAATGGCGTAACCAATCGCCATTTTGTTCGAAAAGTGATGATATAGCGCACCTTTAGTTAAACCCGTTCGTGTCAATATATGTTCAATACGCATGCCTTGGAACCCACGTAAATGGATTTCTTCGAGCGCCGCATCAAGAATACGCTGTCGAGTTTGATCAGGATTTCTTAAAGCAACCATAGGCCACCTCTCTTTTCACTTTAACTATCTACTACTTTGCGCAATAACGGGTCTAACATAATATCTCATAATTGAATAAGATACTGTAGCAACCCTTATTTAAGTACCTAAATTAACCTGCTTAAAAGGTTACTTAACCTAATGAGCTCTACTTAGCTCGTTTTAACGCGTTTTTATCAAAATCTCTTTCGTTAACGCCAGTTTGAAACTCATAATCGCTCCAGCGTAATACCGTCGATTTACCAGTTTGATGATTAGTCATAAGCATGGTGTGCGCTCGCCAATACTTATTTAAAAACTGTTTGTAGTCAGTATTTTCTAGTGTTTTGTAAAACGAACCTTGGTTATCAAAGTACTCTACTTTCACCATTCGGTACTCGGCTTGATCAATATAGGTGATCAGTTTGCTGTAGCCTGAATGTTTGTATTGTGGGTAGCTTTCTACCACAAATACGGCCTCACCATTTACGGTGTCGTCTTTAATGTATTTGTAGGTATATTTTTCAATTTCAAACGATGATAAATCTTCATAGGCAAATTCACTGCCCATAAAAGGCCCCGATTTATTACTAGAAGCAATTCGTTTTACTCGTTTCAGTGCCGGTAAATACAGCCATTGCTCGTCTGGCTCAACGGCATGAGAAAAAGATAAAAACGCAGTACCTTGAACGTCTTTTGGCTCATCAAAAATAGTTAATCCCTTATCGCCATCGCCTTGCACTTCTAAACTTTGAATACGCAATTTACGTTCGCTTTCGCGGCCATCTTTGTTTCGTAAAACCATTAGCATAGCGGCTTTTGAGTCACCCCAACCGTTGTTGCGCGCATCGGCCTCTTTTGCAATGGCGAATCCTTTTTCTTCGGCAGTTTGAGCCAGCAAAGTGATTGGCAACAACACCAACATCCCTAATCCTACAAAAATCGATTTCATGATTTTTTTTCCTCAAGTTTCATTAATAGAGGTGGCAACATTAAAAAGTCGACCACTAAGGCAATAAATATAGTCAGCGCGGTTAATAAGCCCATATCGCTGTTCATGGTAAAGCTAGAGAAGGTCATAATATAAAAGCCTGCCACTAGCACAATGGTGGTTGCTGTTAAGGCCATGCCTACGGTTTGAAAGGCGTAGCGAACCGCATCGTGTGAATCCATATTTTTTTCTCGGCGTGCTCTTAAATATTTACTTAAAAAATGAACCGTATCGTCCACCACAATACCTAACGTCATACCGGCAACGACCGCTAGCGACATCCCTACTTGACCGACAAACAAGCCCCACAATCCAAACGCAAGTCCTGCTGGTGCCAAGTTAGGAATAAGACTGAGCATCCCCATTTTGAACGATCTTAATGCGAACATTAAGATAAGTGAGATCAAAACCAACGCCAGAAACGTTCCGCTTAACGAACTTTTAATATTACGCGCGCCAATGTG
>JBFHSP010000339.1:0-2269 GCA_041591085.1 Kangiellaceae bacterium
AACATTAAACCACAAGTGGACCATATCATTTTCCCAGATGGTAAAAAGATCATCTTGTTAGCGGAAGGTCGTTTAGTCAACTTAGGTTGTGCTACTGGTCACCCAAGCTTTGTAATGTCGGCATCTTTTACTAATCAAGTGTTGGCGCAAGTGGAGTTATGGGCCAATGGCGCTAACTACGAGAAAAAAGTGTATGTGTTACCCAAAGTGCTTGATGAAAAAGTAGCGCGTTTACATTTAATGAAAATTGGCGTTAATTTAACAGAGCTATCAAAAGAGCAAGCCGACTACATTGGTGTGCCAGTTGACGGCCCTTATAAGCCCGATCATTATCGCTACTAAAAAGCCTTTCAAGCCCGCATTGGCGGGCTTTTTTGTAGATGCCATTTCAAAATCTGATTGTCATCGCGAGCGTAGCGCGGCGATCTAGGGTATAAAAACCTTACAATTATGTATTTGCCTTATTTATTTAGAGATTGCCACGTCACTTTGTTCCTCGCAATGACCGGAAAGCTTAAATTCGGTCACTTAATAGTTGTATTTGGTGTGGCTGTCTTAAAGGTGCAAATTTCGGTTTAATCTCCTAAAATGCACTCTGATTTTTAAATTTAAACCTGTGAGACTTTTTTGTGGAAAAAATTATTGAAACTTTAATGTATCGTTCGCGTTGGCTATTAGCACCTATCTATTTGGGCTTAAGCTTAGCGGTACTGGCCCTTGGTATTAAATTCTTTCAAGAGCTGATCCATTTATTGTGGGACATCACCGTTTTACCGGAAGATAAAATGGTGTTGATCATATTAAGCCTAATCGATATCGCCATGGTGGGCGGATTAATCGTAATGGTAATGATGAGTGGTTATGAAAACTTCGTTTCACAACTGAATATTGATGAAAATGAAGAGAAACTGACTTGGCTTGGCAAAATGGACTCTTCCTCTTTGAAGGCAAAAATAGCAGCCAGTATTGTCGCTATTTCTTCGATCCATTTATTAAAAGTATTTATGAATGCTTCACAAATACCCGACAACAAAATCATGTGGTATGTGTTTTTGCACCTCACGTTTGTGGGTTCTGCCTTTGCTATGGGGTATTTAGATAAGCTGACCAAACATTAATAAAATTTAATTACAGGAGAACGCCATATGGAAAAACTCACGAGTATAGTAGAAGGTATGATTGCTGTAGGTATTGAATGGATTCAAGCGAATTACGTTTCTCTTATCATGGCCATTTTAATTTTTTATGTTGGTAAATGGATTGCCATTTTAATTACTAAAGCCGTTAAGAAAATGATGTTAACTGCAAAAGTTGACGAAACTTTGGTGTCATTTTTAGCGGGTATTGTAAAAACCGTTTTGATGCTATTTGTGGTGATTGCCGCATTAACCCAACTCGGTGTTTCTACTGCATCACTCGTTGCTTTGTTAGGTGCTGCCGGTTTAGCTATTGGTTTAGCATTAAAAGATTCACTGCAAAATTTTGCTTCGGGCGTAATGCTTATTATGTTTAGGCCGTTTAGCGTAGGAGATTTTGTTGAAGCGGCTGGCGTTGCAGGAACCATTGAAAAAGTTTCAATTTTTTCTACCACCATGAAAACCGGAGATAATAAAGAAATTATTATTCCAAATGGTTCAATTTATGGTGGCACCATTACTAATTACTCCGCTAGAGCCACTCGCAGAGTTGATATGATTTTTGGAATTGGTTATGGCGACGATTTATTAAAAGCTAAGCAAGTGTTGCTTGATTTAGCAAACGCAGATAAGCGTATTCATGATGATCCTGCGCCAATGGTTGCGGTTAAAGAATTAGGCGATTCATCGGTTAATTTTATTATGCGCGTTTGGGCCGATACACCAGAATATTGGAATGTGTATTTCGATATGCATGAAAAAGTGAAGTTAGAATTTGATAAGCAAGGCATTTCCATTCCATTCCCACAGATGGATGTGCATTTAGATAAAAACTAAGTTCCTCATTATCCCCGCCCCCTATCCCCCTCCCTCTGGAGGGGGCTGCTTCGAACAAAAAGTTTACGGTCATTGCGAGGAACAAAGTGACGTGGCAATCTCTTAAGGCTTAGAAAATACAAAATAGCAGGTCTCTCATGCCCAACCTACTGAACTACTTGAGGCTACGATATTTTTTTATTTTGAAGCCTAATAAAATCAAGTTTCGATATATTGCAAGTTAGTTCCGTCACTTAAACTAAATTTCTATCTCTAATAAAAACTTCCAACATGTCTATAAATCGAGTTGACTCGAA
>JBFHSP010000340.1:0-2256 GCA_041591085.1 Kangiellaceae bacterium
CGGCTCCTTGAAAAAAATGGCGATATGGATGTTGCGAGTTTAACCTTTGATCTGAATCAGTAGCCTATCAAAACAAAAGAATTAGTCTAGTTTTAACCAAAATTCGTTAATTTTATTATTAAGGGGAGTCCCTATGGAAATTTGGAAAGAACTCTTAACGACATTTGAAGGACAACTAAGTATCACAGTAATTTTAGTGACCATTATTATGATGATTTATTTTGCTCGAATGTTTATTAAAAAAACATTGAGTGAACCACAAGACAATTCAAAGAAATGAGCCTTTTACAAAATTAAGCGATTCAACTTTATTATTCGCCAAGGAAATTTCACAGTGGTATTGGGTTAGCCCAATAATAGGGCTATTTGAAACTAACTGTTGTGAACCTTGGCGTTCTGTTATCAATGAGAGCCCTGATTGTTGATGCTGTGTCAGTACATCAGTCACTTCGGTTTCAGAATTTCCAACAGCAATATCATTACAGAAATGATAAACAGCACTGGCATTAACTTCATCAAAATACAGTTTAGCCGAAAAAAGTCCGGCCAAAACAACAAGAACAACCACTATCATTTTATTCATGTTGACCTCTAAAGCATGCTATTAATTAACCCGATAGTGGCGCGTTCCTTATATTTCATCTTGGCTTGCCGGTGCTTTTGGTAAAGATACCAATGATGAAATTAACAAACCTGATACCAAAGAAACACCCACTAAGATCATATTAAACGCCGTATCGAGTCCTTTTACCACATCGTGCTCAACCAATGCCGTTAAGCTTTTAAAACCCACCGAACCCGGTACCAACATAATGAAGCCAGGTATAACCAAATTCGCCCCAGGAATTTTGCGCCAACGCGATACCAAATTGGCACACACCCCTACACTGATAGCACCAATAAAGGCCGTCATCGCATTATTAAAGTGTTGCGATGCCAACTTAACCGAAATAATGGCAACTAAACCTCCCATCACTACAAACACCGCATCTTTTAAGCGCGCTTGAAACAACACCACCATCGACATTGAACCCAAAAACACCGCAAGCCAATCAGTCCATGCAGGCAGTGGCAGCAACACTTGATGCTCTGATGCGTTTAAGCCGAGCACTTGAGCTAGGTGAGTCCCAGTAACCACCCCGAAAGCCATTAATATAAATACGGTGCCCGCACCGAACAGTCGAGCCGTACCTGACATCAGGTTTTGTGTAGCTAGCTCGGCCATAGCGATAGTTAAGGTTAATCCGGGCAACAAAATGATAAGCCCTGAAACGGTACCGATATACACTTCTAGCCCATCAAAGATTTGGGCAAAACCATAAGCAATTAGAGTTGAAAGCAGTGCCGCTGTTGCAGGTAACAAATGGGCTAAAAGAGCGTGTTTAATCGAATACCACGTGAGCACACCTATAGCACCACCGGCAAAAAATGCGGTAATGATTTCATTTAAGCCGCCACCAAAAAGACGACAAACCGCTGATGAAACCACAGCAAATGCAATAATCATTAATGGCCATGAATAAACAGGCTTCGATTTTGTGACCACTCTCAGTTCATCGGCGCCTTCTTTAGTACTAAGTTTGCCTTCCATTACTTGGTGAGCAATGTCACTGACTTTTTGCAGCTTTTCCAAATTAACATCACCCGGTGCAACTCGAATCACATAGGTTCTTACATCGTTGTGAGCACGTAGAAAGGTCATGGTAATGGATGTTGGTAACGATAAACACTGCATACCCCAGCCCAGTTTAGCGGCACAAGCATTCATCGTGTTTTCAAGCTCATATGCCGGCACTCCGTAGGTGTGCAGCGCTTTAGCTAAACGCAACATAAATCCAATAGGGTGATGCCTATCGGGCGCGTTTGGAACCGCATCTAACGAGCGATCATCGGAGGGGCTGTGCGCTAAATCGGTCATGCAAGGTCCTGTAGCTTACTAATTCGATTGTCTAGGGTAAAAATTGCCGTTTCATTATAACGGCAATAGGTTACACTTAGGATAGAATAATATTGTCTAACTCATTGAATGAATTTCAAATTTTCTTTTTCGCGCAACAAAGGTAACGCTTGGATCGGGTCATTATTATGGCTGATTTTGGCGATCCCTACAGTTTGGCCGAACCAAGCGCGTTTGAGTTTCAATCACATCACCAGTGCCGATGGCCTGCCGCAAAACACTATCAGTGCTATGCACCAGGATCGGTACGGCTTTTTGTGGCTAGGTACGCACGACGGTTTGCACAAGTACGACGGTTA
>JBFHSP010000341.1:0-2179 GCA_041591085.1 Kangiellaceae bacterium
CCACTTTGTACCGGCAAATGCAAATGACTGACTAACTCTGGAACTTGTGCATAAATGTCAATTAATCGGTCAGAAAACTCAACCGGGTGAGAGGTGGTATAACGAATCCGATCAATTCCCTCAACCGATGCAACATAAGTGATCAATTCAGCTAAATCAGCAATTCGGCCATCGTGAGTTTCGCCGCGATATGCATTCACATTTTGCCCTAACAGGTTAATTTCTCGAACACCTTGCCCGGCTAAATCAGCCACTTCCGCAATAATATCATCGAACGGACGACTGACCTCTTCGCCTCGGGTATAAGGTACAACACAAAAAGTGCAGTATTTGCTGCAGCCTTCCATGATCGAAACAAAGGCAGTGACGCCATCTGCTTTAGGCTCTGGCAAGCGATCAAATTTTTCAATTTCAGGAAAGGAAATATCCACCACCGAAGCATTAGTGGTTTTGACGGTTTCCATCATTTCAGGAATTCGATGCAAGGTTTGCGGCCCAAATACCATGTCAACATGAGGCGCTCTGGACCGGATTGCCTCACCTTCTTGACTAGCAACACAGCCACCTACACCAATCACTAAATCAGGCTTAGTGTCTTTAAAACGCTTCCACTGACCAAGTTGAGAAAATACTTTTTCTTGCGCTTTTTCTCTTATAGAACAAGTATTTAATAGAAGTACATCGGCTTCTTCTGGGTTGTCAGTGATTTCTAATTCATGGGTAGTATTGAGCAAATCGGCCATTCGAGATGAGTCGTACTCATTCATTTGGCAACCCCAAGTTTTGATGTAAAGCTTTTTGGTCATGATAGATCAGGTAAAAAAATTGAGGGCGAGATTATACCAGAGGTTAAAAATGCAACAACCTAGATTTGGCGGTTTAAAAGCGATATCAACAACTAAAACAAGCTGAATTATCCTCAATTCAGGTAAATTAGTCCCCAATTGACCGGATCAAGGTTTGCTCTATTAAATCAAGCTCCTCGTCAAACGAGTCGAAATCATCTAAATCGGGTACATCATCGATTGAGGGGGCAACCGGAGCGGGATCCGCCACCGGCTTTTTAGTGGCGACAGATTCTGAAGACAGTCCACCTTCATGCTCAGTGGACAAACTTGCACGAGCATTTTCTGCCGCACGACGCATCATTTCACGCGTCATCTGAGAAACGCCCGCCATTAAAAGGGTCACTTGACGTTCTTCACGATTGTCTTCAAAAGGAATATCGTTCAGTTTTTTTAGCAACTCGCGGCAATGTTTATCGATCCAACTCGCCATTTCAAACTCAAATAATAACTGCAGTAATTAAAGAATAGATACTTAGCACGGTTATTGCCAGTGTTAGTCCAAAATAATACTGGCCAATACTTGCTACAGAAATCGAAATTTAACCTATCTTTTTTGGTAAACTCCATAAAATAGATTGTTCCAATGAGTACCTGCATCCGTTGAACTATCCCACACTTGATGAACATCGCCATTTTTCTGTGGGACCCACTTAATTTTATGCAGCGTTGTCTTACCATCACTACCAATCACTTCGCCACGCAATTCCATAGCGTGTCCATTCCATCCACCGTCAAGCAACAGTAACAGACCTGTGTTATCTACCCACGACTGATGCCATTTTTTAGTGGATTGATTAAAAATATTTAGACTCTCACCTTTAAAGCCACTTTCGGTAACTGTTCGATAAGTCTCTTTTATTACACAATTGTTGTAATCTTGGTTGACAGAGTTTTGGCCAACAAGCTTTCCGCTTTTATCAAACACATCCCACTCGCCAAGCCAAAAGTTAAATTGTTTATGTTCAGGTAACTCACAAGTGGCAAAACTTATTTGAGTAAGTAAGATTAACCATACCAAAAGTACTTTTTGCATAAAATCTCCGTCAACTGCACATTTAGCAACCGTATTATTCATTTAGAACGAAACGCCAAACTCGAAATAAACTTCATCTTGTTCAAATAGTCGATGCGTTGCTTTGGCATAACCTAATCTGAAATTAATTGGAACAGTATAGAAAAAACGAGGAACTAATTCTAACTCTGCTCCATAACTTGAGATTACTTAATCAGAGAACTCATTTGCTGCCGATTGATCAAGCCAAATTGAGTGGCTATAGATTCGTGCCGAGTCATAAAATAACTTACCTGCAATATAGTCAATGCCAACAGGA
>JBFHSP010000342.1:0-2147 GCA_041591085.1 Kangiellaceae bacterium
AAACCAACCAAAAGCTTCACTCGCGGTTAAAAGCAAAGCCAACGAATTGATAGAAGAATGGCGTGAGCGGTTATGTGATATTAGTTGGTTTATGCGCTGTTTAAATGAGCATTTAGCCCGAAAAGCTAATGCCGAGGATAACTGCACAGGCAGGTTCTGGGAAGGCCGATTCAAGTCTCAAGCGCTGCTCGATGATGCAGCGGTATTAACCGCAATGGCATACGTTGACTTAAATCCTATAAGGGCCAAAATAGCTAAAACACCTGAGAAGTCTGACTACACTTCTATTCAACAGCGAATTCAGAGCATACTCAAAAAGCCGAACACCCATAAAATAAAACTGATGACGCTGTCAGCCAAACCTAACCAACATAAGCACTCTGTTTGTTTTTCCAACAAAGATTATTTAGAACTGGTGGACTGGAGTGGCCGAATTATTCGAAGCAATAAGCGCGGAGCAATCGATAATCATATTCCGCCCATTCTTGAGCGACTAAATTTACAACACAAAGAATTTATAAAACTACTCAAACGCAAAGACGATATTGCAGGATTAAAAGTATTTGGCTCTCCTGTTCATTTAACACAATTCATTCAACACTCAGAACAAGCATTTGTTAAAGGAATTGGTTTAAGTAAAGCGCTGTTCCGTACTTAACCACTCTCAATAAAACATCATCAAAGCGAATAATCAGAATTTCTGAGTTTCATACACGGCTATTTTTTTAAATAGCCAAGAAAAATCAACGCTCTCTTCAAAAAACACTTAAAGAGACTAGTGCCGAAAATCAATTAATCATTTACGAGCTAAATATCGAGCAAAAAAATTAATATTCAAACAAACTAAAAAGTTATGGATGTCGCTGTTTTTTTATACATGGATGTCCCTGTTTTTTTTACGATGCTATCAATAGAAGGCTTTTACTTTTCATCTTTTTAACCTAAGGTACAGTTAAAGCTTCTTGAGCTCGCTATTACCTACTGATACTTGATCCGTATTAATACAGTAACTGATAGATGTCGAGTCATTCACCGAAGTTTTGTTTAAGAGCACTTCTGCACATTGCTTTTCATCATTAAATGCCATACTTTCTAACTTCCACAATCTCGCAAGCACAGAAACATACACCGCTTGTGCTGGCTCTTCATCATATTCAGAAACCGCTATATATAGCTTTTGATTTTCGCAATCTTTTGCCTCTGTATAGCAAATCGTTGAATCACGAATTGATATAACCCTTACACTCAAAGGAAAGTCTGTCAGCTTAGAACTATCTCCAATGATGGTGAAATTATTTAAAAAGCTTATTAACTCAATCGATGTGTCACTTTCTTTTGCTGAGACTTGGATACTCGATATAACTGTAACTAATAATACTAACCAGAATGAATTTTTCATTTTTAATTTGCCTATCGCTGTCCTGTTACATGTATATGGTCATCATGTGATGCATCCATATCTGATTTAGAGATAACCCTGCCACCTTCTGTTTTAACACTTCCTTCGGGACCATAATTTTCTCGAATATTTTTATGTTTCTGAAAACTATTACGTAGTTTATTCACGTTACTACGATTAGATGGGTTTTTAACTTTCTTATCGCCTACCTTATTTATATCAGCACCCTGACCCGTGTAATGACGGCTTTTATCTCCATGGATTCCACCAGTCGTACTATTGATATTAATATCTAAGCCAGAATCCTCAACAGTCTAAAGACACGGACATCCACAACTTCTCACAAGTTTATTGAGTAATCGCTGATACCACAATCGTTTTAATTGTTTAAACTGAGTAGTGTAAATGATTGATAAGGATTATCAGCATGACTGTGCCAAGGAAAAGGCTCATTGATTTAGAGTCCACTTCGTATTATCACTGTATTGCGCGTTGTGTTAGGCGAGCCTTTCTGTGCGGTGAATGCCATTTAACGGGCGCTAATTATGAGCATAGAAAAGCTTGGGTAACTGAGCGATTAAGCCTGTTATCCCGTGTGTTTTCGATTGATGTTGCGGCCTATGCTGTTATGTCTAACCATTATCATTTGGTGCTGAGAGTCAATAAGATACAGGCCGATAATTGGAATGATGAAACGGTTATTTCAAAATGGAAGCAACTCTTTTGTATTCCGTCTCTTATAAAACAA
>JBFHSP010000343.1:0-2146 GCA_041591085.1 Kangiellaceae bacterium
CAGAACTTTAATGAGTCAAGATTCAACGCCTCTTGACTCCGATGTTTTAGATGACCAAGCAAAGTTTAATGCTATTGCTCACTGGAGTGCACTACCAGGAACCAGTCGTCATCACTGGGGAACAGACTTTGATGTTTTTTTGCAAGCACCCATTGAAAATGGTTATAGAGTGCAATTAACGCCTGAAGAGTTTAGTGAAAATGGCCCATCCTTTGCGCTTGAGTCTTGGTTAACGGAAAACCTTGAGTTATTTGGTTTCTATCGTCCATATCAAATATTTAAAGGTGGAGTTGCCGTTGAGCCTTGGCACATTTCTTATAGAAAAATAGCGAACGATTATTTCAAACAAATTTCACATAAAGAGTTGCAACAAGTTTATCAAGCATTTCCATTTATAGGTTCATCGTTTGCGAGCGATCAATTAATCAATTACCTAGAGCAGTATGTTTTTAGTGCTGATTAATTTTCAAACGAAAACTCTAAAAACGCTTAACCTGAGCTTTAGTGACTTAACGGCGCCTTCTTCGCCGACGTGCCATACGCCGATACATTTCCTGCTCTTCACTATATTCACTCATTTGATCTGACAATTGATTGGGTGGTATTGAAGGAGTTATTTCTTGGGTGTCAGAAAGACTATTAGATTTAAACTGTTTGAGTTGCGTTTTGGTATTCTCTGTCTTAATCCGGTTAGCACTTTTGCTACCAAAGACATTAATGTCAGATTTAATCTCCATCCCAACTTTTAAATCCATTGCTGTTATGGGTAAGTCTGGCTCTTCTATCGGAAAGACAAAATCAGATTTAAATGGGCTTTTATGGTTTTTTGGCTGGTTTTTTTCTGCCAAAAAATTCTTGGAATTCTGAACATTAGGTGAAGATGATGAGCTTGCAATTGAAGTAAACTTTTTAGGTTGCGAGATAGACTGGGAACTTTTAACTTTGTCTCCAGGTGCCCGTTCAGCTCGCTGAATGTTTTCTTGTAATTTTTTAGAGAGAGACTCCGCTTCGTTAGTTTGCTGTTTAATACAATATTGTAAAAGTCGTTGTCGTTCTTTAGATTGCTTTTTCTCTAACTGCTCCCACATTTTGGTAAATTGCAGCATTTTTTTTGACATTTGTAATTGTGACATTAACACTGGATCGGGTTTTGAAATCGTATCGCTTGATTTTAAATCTTTTAATAAGGCCGGCGAGTCAGAAAAATTGACCCGTGACGTTTTATTGTTATCGCTAATTTTAAAGTCTTCAGCAAATAACGTGTCGGCCATTTGCCAAGCATTATAGGCTGGGCTCCAAACCATATATTCCATGCCAGGCTTAACCACCTGTTTAATTTGAGTGTCAGAAAAAGGCCCTTCTACCCTACCCTTTCTACTGAAATACCAACATTTCGATTGCATACCAATATCCCTATGACCTAGAGTGCAATCAGTGTAAATTTGCGTTTGCCAACTTGCTGTGACTTAAGTCGCAATAAAAAAGGCCTGTTTGATATCTCGCAAGTGTGATTTCAAACAGGCCTAGTTTTTCAAATTAGCTTATAAAAGCTTTATCTTCAAACGGTTAGAACATGTGTTGGCCACCATTAACCGATAAGTTTGATCCGGTAATAAAACCTGAGCGCTCATCAGCTAAAAATGAAACCGCATGCGCTACCTCCTCTGGCAACCCTAATCGACCCACCGGAATATCAGCAATAATGTGATTGCGAATTTCTTCGGGTACAGCCATCACCATAGAGGTTGCTATATAACCCGGTGAAACGGTATTCACGGTAATTCCTTTTCTGGCCACTTCTTGCGATAAGGCTTTGGTAAAGCCGTGCATACCGGCTTTTGCCGCGGAATAGTTAGTTTGACCTAACTGGCCTTTCTGCGCATTAACTGAAGACACATTGATAATACGACCAAATTGGCGTTCTAGCATGCCGTTGATAATTTGCCGTGTCATGTTAAACACTGAGTCTAAATTCGCACTGAGTACTTCGTCCCATTGTTCAAAGCTCATTTTCTTTAATGTCGCATCGCGAGTCACACCCGCATTGTTCACCAATATATCAATGGGGCCTAAGGCTTCTTCAACATGGGCAATACATTCTGCACAAGAATCATAGCTTCTTACATCGCCATAACTGATATCAAAA
>JBFHSP010000344.1:0-2143 GCA_041591085.1 Kangiellaceae bacterium
TAATTCATCTTTGTTGTTTAATAGGTGTCGTTCGTTACCGTCAACCCAATAGCCACAGGTTTCATTTTTTATCGGAAAGCGCAAATTAATAATGTGAGATTCTGGTAAAGGGTTATCGATAGAAATGCAATAAATATTTGGACGGTAATCGGTTGTAACTAGTTCTTTCCATTCAAGCATAGTTAGAGGCGAGCCTCTTAATACAACTAGGCGATCGTTTTGTTGATGCCAAAAAGCATTATGAATGGCTGCACTTAAAATACCTTTATTGTGAACTAAAGCAATGGCTTGATGGATCATTTTATCGACAAGCGCGAGTAAATCGTTATCGCCAATTAACAAAGCTGATCTTCGAATACTTAACAAAGCTAAACCTATGTCGTCACCGCCTTGATCATCAAGTAGGGTTTTTTCAAACGCTTGGGATGAGCGAAGCTCATCATTATTGTTCTTATTTGCCAATAATAAATGCCCTTCGGGTGAAAGAAAGCACTGAATAATTTGATGTAATAAATTTAAGCTCCACTCGAAATCTTGAATACGCCATTGACATTGCATTTGGGTAAACAAGGCATTTAATACCGCCGCATGATCTTGTAATAAGCCAGAAATTTTGAGATTGGATTCACGCCACAATTCAGTAGGCGATGGTGATTCAAAGGCTATTCTATCAATCAATTCAACTGCTTTATCTTGCAACTCGGGTTGATGCAGTAATTGAGACAATTTGTTTAAACAATAACTCAAATTTGCAGCATTAGCCGTTATTTTATGATTGTCTTTTTGCAATGGATTTGTGGATTGTTTGCGAACCGTTAATAAAAACTGCTTGGCTTCTTCAGTTTTCCATTGAACAAACTTTATTGGTTTAGATATTTTTTCTGCAATAACCTCTTCGCTGTACCAAGTTTGCAAATACCAGCGATTATTAATGGGCGCTTGATGAAATCCAAAGCCCCAGAAAACGAGAGACCAAAGTTCAGGGCCGATTTGTTGTTCGGCTATAGTCTTATCAAATCCAAAATATGCGCCATCACTCCAGTCGCTGATACCAGCGATTGGTGATATAGATTCATCGTTTAAACTTAGAATATGATCTATGGTTTGACGAGCAATGTGTGAATGTACGCCAGATTTACAAAAATGAGCAAGGTCAATAAAAAAATCAGCAATTTTTAAATTATCAGCAGTTCTTTGGCAAAAGTCAGGGTGAGACCAATGACTTTGTTGACAGTACCGAAAAAATCCACCTTCAATCGGATCGCGTAATCCGAGCTTATGCAAACTTTCAGCATAACGAATAAGCTCAGTAAATAATGCTTCTCGCTGAGGCAAAGAGGGATTACAGAGTTGCTGTAACACACCATGAAAATTATTCATCATAGGCGCTTTAATTATGCCGCTAAACCCACCCCATTTTGGGTCGCAGAGCTCTAAGAATTCGTTATTAAACTGGTCTAATATTTTCAAATGCTCAATGTTTGTTGTTGAAGGCACTGATGATGACGATGATACCAACGTTAAATCAATGGGACGTTTTGTGGCCGATAGATTTAAACAGTTTTGAAACAGTTCTGACTGACTTTGCTCTTCGATACTTCCCCAAACTAAACTAAAAAATGGCTTTTTAGTTTTGCCATCAAGGGCAATAATAAGAGGCCACCCGCCTGAATGCCCAGTTAAGTCTAAATGCAGAGACTGACACCATGCATCAATATCGGGCCGTAATGCGCTATCAACGTGAATACTGATAAAGTGTTCATTTAATAACGCAATCCATGTTGGATTCTTTGAAACCGTTTTTACAAAATCGTTTAGACTTTTAGAATCTTGATTGGCTAAGCAAAGTAAAACTACTTTTTCGCTCAAACAGGTTTGTTCGCTTTGCTTGCTGCTTGTAAAAGAGCCTCCATGCCAGCGATGCAAGGTCCAAGAAGAACTGTTTGGAATATTAGAATTTTTCAAAATAATTATGATGTTATAGTATTGGCGTCTATATTTTATTTGACCTAAGATTTACACTCTACTGAATGAAACACTATGACGCTAGACTTTTTAAGCCCTTTTGATTGGTTTGCCCTGCTTTGGTTTATTGGTTGCTGGTTTGGATATGCGTTGTATTCCCATCGACGGGCAAAAAACA
>JBFHSP010000345.1:0-2138 GCA_041591085.1 Kangiellaceae bacterium
TCGGTAAATTCAATCTTTGCCTGCTTTAGCTCTTCAGGCTCAACCTCCAAAGTGCGGTCATATCCTTGCTGTAACTCTTTAATCCGGGTCGCATTAATATCAAAGCCAATCACTGACTGTGACTTACCGAAAGCCACGGCGACTGGTAAGCCGACATAACCTAGGCCTACTACTGAAATTTTCCTGTTGTGCATTCACATAACTCCATAAACTAAAAAAGGAGGAAGTCCTCCTTTCTCAAACACCTTAATAATCTAAGGATTTAATTTCACAACCTTCTCAGTTGAAAAATCAGCTTCACTCAAGCGGTCTTTATCAACTTCCCAAATTAAGTCACAAACCGCATGCTGCGGATTATACCCAACTGGCAAGCGCAATAACAATTGGACAATACCTTCACAATCCATTTTTTCGCATAGTTTATCTAAAGACTCTAAAGCCTCCAGCGTTCTAGCCCAGCTTAAATAATCTTCTCTAGCGGTCATAATCCTAGGATGCGTGGTTCCTTCTACATTTTCGCCAATCAGCAGCTCTTCATAGAGCTTTTCTCCGGGTCTAAGCCCAGTGTATTGAACTTCAATTTCACCCGTTGGATTTTCTTTTGACTTAACCGTCATTCCCATCAAGTGAATCATTCGCTCGGCGAGCTGATTTATTTTGACCGGCTCTCCCATATCCAATACAAATACATCCCCGCCCTTTGCCATAGCCCCGGCTTGGATCACCAATTGGGATGCCTCAGGTATGGTCATAAAGTAACGTGTGATGTCTTTATGAGTGACCGTTATTGGTCCACCATTTTTAATTTGCTCCCTAAAAAGAGGCACGACTGAGCCAGAAGAACCTAAAACATTACCAAAACGGACCATGGTAAATTGAGTCTTGCTATCTCTTTGCTGTAATCCTTGAAGAACAAGTTCAGCCATTCGCTTGCTTGCGCCCATAATATTGGTAGGCCTAACCGCTTTATCGGTAGAAACTAACACGAATTTTTCAACACTCGCTTTAATTGCAGCTTCTGCAGTAAACCAAGTGCCAAATACATTATTACGAATGCCTTCGACAATGTTATTTTCAACAATCGGTACATGCTTGTATGCGGCCGCATGATAAACGGTTTGAACTTTAAATGATTTAAGGGTCTTAAACGTGCGTTTCTTTTGTTGAACCGAACCCAACAATGGGATGAGGTCTATCGACTTTCTCTCTTTTTGTATTTGTTCTCTTAGCTCTCGTTCAATTTGATATAAAGCAAACTCATTCAGCTCATAAAGGAGTAACGACTTAGGCTGTGCAGATAAAATTTGACGACACAGTTCAGAGCCAATCGACCCGCCTGCCCCTGTTACCATCACCACTTTATTTTCAATATCCGCTTTGAATAAATCTCTGTTTGGGCTAACCGAATCGCGACCTAAGAGATCTTCAATTTCAATTTCTTTTAGCTGATCAATTTTTACTTTTCCTGAGACAATATCTTCCATACCTGCAATAGTTTTAACTTTTAATGGAAAAGGCTCAAGCGATTTAAGAATTTCATTTCTACGTGAATGAGAAACGGATGGAAGAGCTAACAACACGCGGCTGACGCCTTGTTTTTCAATTAACAAGGCAAGGTTTCTAGGTGAATAGACATTCAATCCATCAATTTGAGCATCTTGTAAAGACTCATTATCATCCAAAAAAGCTACCGGTTTATAACCATCGCTGTTTTTTAATGCCGAAGCCAATTGTCGCCCTGCTGCTCCAGCTCCATAGATTAATGCGAGAAAATCTTTGTTATTTTTTGAATCAATGTAAGACTTAAATCCAAGCCTTGAACCACCCACAAAGCAAAATAAAATACTCCAGAAAAATAGGACTTTAACAAAAGTAATATCATTGAAGATCATCCATGATGTTGCAGCATAAATAGCGGCTGAAATTGAAACACCTATCAACAACGTAGATATTGCATCAAGTCCTATATAGCGGAGTATGGCACGATAAAATCCTAATCTGGCAAAAACAACTAAAGTAAATATAGCTGTAAGAGCAACGCAAAGTGTACTCAATTTATCAACAATGAACCAATTGTTTGACAAGCTCCAATGAGCAATAAAGATACTCATTATGATTGCAAAAAAATCATATGACAA
>JBFHSP010000346.1:0-2135 GCA_041591085.1 Kangiellaceae bacterium
AATTGGCGGGAGAAACATGTTTTGCTTACTTTTGCATGTCTGCAAAAGTGAGTCGCTGAGGAGCGAAATAAGATCTTATTCACTTGTACAATGCTGAAACTTTGCGAGCAGATAAGTATTTTCATATGTCCGCTCTTTGCCTAAATCCGACCCACAATGATCGAACTAATGTCTTAAAAGAACACTGGATCTCGCATCAAGTGCGAGATGACAAAAGTCGAAAAACCGTCCACTCGTTGCCTATTTCTTCCGTATTATGTGTTAACCAGACGTAAAGTCAAAAGCGGTTTCGCACCGCTAAGGCGGCATGAACATCGATGACAGAAGTTTAGTTTTTGTTCGCATAAAATAAAAAACGCCCAGTTCAGGGCGTTTTTTCAACAAGGTGAACTGTTAATGGCAATAATACTTAACCATTAACTTACCAAAATTTTGATTAATATCGGCATCGGAAACCATTTTCGCGCTGATTGTGTCACCACTAAAGTTCACTTCCCACAAAGAAATGGCATCTGGATTAGCAACCGACTGCCCCATCATGACACAATGCTTTACTTTTCCAACCTTGATTGAACATTGAGATGTCCAAGCAATATTTTCATCATCATAGGTTAAATCGCCGCTTGATTTAATGTCTTTTTTGCCCTCAACTTGGCATACAGGATCTTTATCGAAAGTCAGCGATAAAGTGGGGTGAAAACCCTCTGCAAAAAGTGCCATAGGCAGCATGGCTGCAAACAATACAACCATCTTGTTTATTCTTTTATACATGCGTGCTCGCTCCTCAATGAGTGTAACTGGTCAAACCAACAATGACCGCCCTCTATAAAACTAGCACAAGATAGAAAAAAAGCTCGTTTCCCTGAGTTATTTATCCTGCTATAAACGCAATCAGCACAATGCCCAAGGCCAAGCGATACCAAACAAACGGCATCATGCCAATTTTATCGATAAGTTTTAAAAAGTAATGAATACAGATAAAAGCTGCGACCGCACTGAGTGCAAATCCGGTAAAAAGCTCAGTCCATAAAATTTCATGAGGCTCTTGAACAAGCTTTAGCCCGGTTAGCCCACCCGATAACACGATAACCGGAATAGAGAGCAAAAACGAAAACCGCGCAGCCGCCGAGCGAGTAAGCCCCAACCACAGAGCAGCCATTATGGTCACTCCGCTTCGGCTAGTGCCCGGAACTAATGCCAGCGCTTGCGCGATACCGATAAGAGCAATGTCTTTCCAGCTCATATTGTATTCATCACGGCGATGCTTGACGGTTTTCTCGACATACCAAAGCAGCAAGGCAAAAATAATAGTAGTAGCCGCTATCACTTGAGTTGAACGCAAATAGTTTTCCACCACATCGAACACACTAAAAATTAACCCAAGGATTCCAACCGGAATAGTTCCTAATATAACTGCCCAAGCAAGCTTAGCGTCTTGCTCCATATTTTTACTAAATCCCGAACGGAAAAAAGCGCCGGTCATATGGACAATTTCTTGGCGAAAATATAAAACTACCGCCGTTAGGGTGCCTAAATGTAAGGCAATATCGAAAGCTAAGCCTTGATCAGGCCAGCCGAGTAATTGTGCCGGTAAGATGAGATGCGCCGAGCTTGAAATAGGCAAAAACTCCGTTAAGCCCTGAATAATAGCCAGCAAAATAATGTGCAACCAATCCATGTAAACCTCTATTTATTTCTTCAATTGAAATGCTAGCGAATCAGTCCAACCCATGCGCCATAGGCGATGACTTCACAAAAAACAATGATCCAAAAATACAAGCCGAACCCCATAATTTTACCGGGAACCGACTGTAAATCTTTGTTTAATTTTACCCAAACTGTGGCTCCAACAATCGCTAAAGCCAGTCCCACCAAACCATGGGTTTTCCAATCGAGCTTTTCTGCCGCAAATGCCCACTTTGGCAAAATCAAAGCAACAAGAAGAATAATGATTGGAGTTAAACGATTTGAGCTATTCATAAAAAGTTATAACTGATGGAGCCGTGTTATGGGAACTAATGGGACGAGATTGTCCCTTAAGCCTTTGTTAAATGCAATCACCTTCACCACGTCGCCCATTTCTCCCGGCATCATCAAAGACGCTAATTGTTGTGACTGGCGAATCCGCTCTAATG
>JBFHSP010000347.1:0-2122 GCA_041591085.1 Kangiellaceae bacterium
AGGATTAATGGCACGAAGTTGCAGTAAATACTTGATTTCATTAAATTAGTAAAAACATAACGCTGCGCTAAACAGCGAAATAAAGTTGGCGACTTTTTTGCGCCCTTTGCAAAAAAGACGACCACTTTACGGAGTCCGTTTGAGCGCCTTGTTATGCATTTTTTCATGGTTTAAATGCAAAAACAAATTGCCTAAAATTTTGTTCAAATATTTCATCATCTAAACCATTTAGTTCGACTATTGTATGAAGATTTTTAACTGCTTCAACTGCCGACATATCAAACTCTCTATTGCCGCTACTTTCAAGTATAGAAATAGAAGTAACTGTTTTATTGCTAGATAATTTCACTCTAAGTTTTACCATTAGCCCATCTGTATATGAGTCTGGAATATACCAAGAGTGCTCTATGATTGCTTTAATTACTTCTGCACACTTTTCAATACTAGAACATTCTTCATAATCTCGAGCATAGCCATCTCGCTTAATAAGCGCGCAACTTGTAAGCAATAATATGAAAATCAGCGATATTAGTTTAATTCTGATTCTCCCTTATTGAGCATAACGCCGCGTTAATGGGTGAGGCATTTTTGGCGGCTTTTTTGGAACAAAAAAGGTGACAAAAGTGCCGAGTCCCATTGAACGCCTTGTTAGATTTACCATTCCCATCCAATATTCACCGTGGCCACATGCCCTGATTTACTTTGTGGAAAAGCCTATCAATGTTTGCACTGCCGCACAATGATGACTTGCGGGAACCTTGATAAACCACCCGACTTTTCAACTGAGCCACCACAGTAGAGCAACCTTTTACCACAAGTATTTTGCGAAGCCACTAACCTGCGCAAAACTCTTAACTCGCTACCTGCGTACCCAACGCCGATGACCCATATAAATTCATACCACAACGAAGGGAGTAATCTTGAAACTAAACCGAAGCTAAGAAAAGCACCGGATTATTGCACTGAAGTGCCACACCACAAAGCGCTTAAAACGAAGAATACTTTTGCTTGATTCTCGTCGCTAACCACCACTTACATATTGAGTCTTAATAATCTAACGTTGCGCACTATGGCGAGTAAAAATGGCGTGTGTTTTTGCGCAAGCAAAAAGCCGCGACAGTTTTACGGAGTCCATTGATGCGCCTGGTTAAATTTTTTTATGCCGCTTCAAAGTTATAAGGTGAAACATGAAGTAACTCTTTTTGTTGCCGTGTTTGCCAAAGATCATAAGCATTTTGTAGGCGCAACCAATGATCTGCTGATGGCTTACCAAAAGCAATTTCAAGGCGCACTGCCATTTCGGGTGTAACAGAGCCTCTTGCATTTAAGACTTTTGATAATGTTTTACGACTTACATCTAGATGGTTTGCAACATCAGTAATTGTTAGACCGAGTGAATCTATTACCAATTCTTTGATAATTTCACCGGGATGAGCTGGATTAAACATAGACATTAGTGATAATCCTCATAATTTACTATTTCGACATCACGCCCATTAAAGCGATATGTAACTCGCCAATTTCCGCTTACCCTGACTGACCAAATACCTTTTCGATCGCCTTTGAGTTGATGCATATATAAACCTGGAAGATCCATATCTTCAGGTGTTTCTGCTTGATCCAAGTTAGTAAGAATTAGGCGTAATTTTTTCTCATGCTTCTTCTGTATTCCAGAAGTATTGCCTGATGAATAAAATTTTTGGAGACCTTTATGGATGAAGCTCTTTATCATTTAAGGATTGTAACCTTAAGGGTTTCGAAAGGCTAGCAGGTTTTTGTAAATTTAACGCCCGGCTCACCGAGCAAATTTTGTTGGCGGCTTTTTTGGTACAAAAAAGGTGACAATAAAATTTGTCCGGTGGAGCCGCTTGTTATGTGATTAATTTTGTTCATGGTACTCAAGGGTTTTTAATACATCGTTTTGACTAATGTCATAGCCGGTTTCATTTAAACCTGACCAGTTTATACCTACATTAAATTTGTCTTTTTTAAGACCAGACAGCTACCGTTCTTTAAATACCTTTAACTCCAGTTCAACTGGCACGAAACCCTTGTACGCAGGAACGTTTTGAATAACGGTTTGCGCACGACTTTGTGAGGACCAAAATGGCATTGCGCGAAC
>JBFHSP010000348.1:0-2108 GCA_041591085.1 Kangiellaceae bacterium
ACCATCACCCCGATGGCAATACCTAAGGTAGAAGCCAAAGCAATAAATGAAATAAAGTGGTTTTTACGTTTTGCGCGGGTATATCGCAATCCAACGTACCAAGAAAATGGAAATTTCATGCAGTAATTTTAAAAACTCGCTAATTTTTAGTAAGTTATCACAGATTTTTAAGCTACTATGTTAAATACTTAAAGTCACTATGAAAGATTGGATTATCCACTCCGTTCGCTTACAGTTCCTAATTTGACGGGGCTATGCTACCGATGGAGCGCCAAAGACGCAAAGGTTTTATTGAGCTGCTATGAATCAAAAACCAGAACGCAGAGATTATTTTCGAATGAATGACCAAGTTCATTTAGAAGTTATTGCTGAGTCCGATTCTCCCGCTGAACAGCTTAGTGCTCTAAAAGCTCAAAAATCTAAGCTATCAGATACGCTTGAAAAGATACAAAGACTCGAACGAGAACATGCTTCATTAATGGGTAATTTAACCTCGAAAGATAGAAATTTAAGCATGATTCTTAATCTGCAAAACCAAAAAATTCAGTGTTTACTCAGCTTTATCGTGGACTTACACCGTAAAGAAGTCCCTTTGACAGAGGTAAACTTAAGCGGCAATGGGATCAAATGGCGTCAACCGGAACAGCTAAACCAAGAACATTATTTGCTGCGAGTGACGCTTTTTCCCTCAGCTCATCAAATTTGCTGCCGAATCAAGTTGCTTGAAAACAACCAAGATACATTCAATCAATATGAGATTACCGCTGAGTTTGTCGATATTGATGCGTTTGATCAAGACATGATCGTGAAACATTTAACTCAACTACAATCACAACAATTGCGAGAACAAGCTTTTCAGTAAACTGTACTGAAAATAAAGATGCCCAAGGAGGCCCTATGAAATCACTAATTGCATTGTGCTTATTAAGCAGCTCATTGGCTTTCGCTGCGACCCAAAACTCCATGGTGGGACAACAAAGCACTGATCGTTCAGAACTTCCAACCAATGGGCAAAGTATGGATACCGTTAAAGAGCGTTTTGGTATTCCAGCGGATGAAAAACAACCGGTTGGGCAGCCGCCTATTTCACGTTGGGTTTATTCTGGCTTTACCGTTTACTTTGAAGGCGACAAAGTCATTCATTCCGTTCGTCACGCCAATAGTTAAAGACTACAGCCTCGTTTAATTTCGCTCCTTTATTAGGAGCGGAGAAGATTATTCACTCTAAGAAATTAATTTGTATTTAGTCTAAACTTTCTTGTTGGACGCAACACCGATGTTGATTAGAAAAAATACGCTTAAAGTTAACGAACCCGCTTTAAGCTACTTTTTGCTCCATCTCGCCTTGCGAGCGAGAAGGGGGAAAAGAGCACATTTCAGACATTAGCATCTCAAATATTTAGGCTCTTTTCTCATGAGAAAGACGATTTTAGTGGATGAGGTAGAGTGCAACGTAACCCATCAATTAATTTCCGTTTAATTTTGATGGGTTTCACTAACCCTACGCTGACTGATTAAGCACGCAAGTTAATTAATATCCTTTCCAAATTCCATATAATCTTTATAGGTATGTCCTCTTTTATCAACAACAGACACATCCGCAGATTTTTCAATTAAAAACTCCACTATATCTTGTCTTCCTCTAATCGCAGCATAGAAAAGAGGAGTAGCTCCGTCTTCATCCTTAGCGTTAATATTAGCACCTGCATTTAACAAAAATGAAATATTGCTTTTACTACCAAAAGCTGCAGCAGTATGCATGATTTTTGAATAACCAAAACTATCTGTATCCTCCCAATTATTCTTATGCAACTTTTTATAATTAATTAAAGCCTTTTGGAAACGATTGTCAGCTCTAACAATCAGTAGGATTTCTAATATATTGTATGAATACTCCCCTTCAACACCTAGACCGATGTCATTTAATGATGGATGCACGTATCTAACACTGAGAAAGTCTTTGCATCCTGTTAATATACTCAAAACGCGATCCCGAAATGGCTCCATTTCGGAATCAGAAATCTTGTAAAAATCCGAATAAGAATTTGCGTCAAGTTTTACAAAAACATCAAATAACTCTTTTTCACAAGCGTTCATATTTATCGAAA
>JBFHSP010000349.1:0-2086 GCA_041591085.1 Kangiellaceae bacterium
CATCTACCATTTCAAATATCACTTCTAGGTCCTTAAATGGCCCCTCAAGAACAGTGAGCCTATCTCCTTTTTGTGGAAGCTTTGATTGTTTTGCGGGTTTTTCCAATAAAAAACGCTTTATCCAATCAATCACTGATTCAGGAACAAGCCCAGGCGTGCCATTAAACTTAACAAAATCTCTAATCCCTCTAGTTGATCGAACTTTTGATAAATTTAAATGGTCATCATCAAACCCTAAAAATATATATCCGGGAAACAGAGGCTCGATAGTCTTTTTTACTTGACCTCGAACGACTTTTTCAACTTCTAAGCGTGGCAGTAAACACTCTATCTGCTGATTTTGCAGATGTTCCTCCGCTCTAACTTCTTGTTTTGGCTTAGTGGTGGCTAAATACCATTGCATTAGTGAATTCCCACCTTAGCTAATTGTAACTGATTGAAAAAGTTGTCATTTTTTTCTTTTAATTGGTTAATAAGCGTATCAAAACCTTGTTGCCGCAATGTCCCTTGATACCAATCTCGTTTTAGGCTGGAATAGAGTAACCCATGGAAACGCAAATCTTGAAATAGCCATTTTTCATTGTGCTTTTTAATCTTGATATCGATTTGTAAGTCCGGCAAGTAATCCATTTCAACATTGATTATTAACCACCCTTTTGAACCATCAGAGTTCAACATCAATTGCTTTAAAGCGATTGGCTGGCCGGTGTATAAACCATACGCTTCCATAAAGTAACGTGTTAAGGTTAATTTAAACTCTTTAAGTAGCTCCATTTGCTGCTTTGATGAAAGTTCCGTCCATAGCGTTCTGCCAAGCATAGAAAGCAATGTGGCCTCAATATCCCAATAATCAACCAAGTTGCTTTCGGCAAAAGCTTTTAACTCGGCAGGATTTTGAAAACGATGCTTTTCTTTAACCAGTGTGGTGAAAACCGTTTGGATACGATCTTGAAAGAACTTCTCAGCGTTAACCGCTTGTTGTTGGTTTAAGTTCTCTGACTGACCATTAGTGCTAGCAACGGAACCAAAACTTATTACCAGTAAGCTGAGCCAGAAGCAAAAACGAGCACTGGCTTTGAGCGAGGGACATAACAATAACATTGAGTTTTTAAGTCTAACTAAGCATGGGCTGCTCATTATAAGTGAGTCATTAGGGTATAGCTAGAATTGAAGGTTCGGGATGCGAGATGCGAGATGCGAGATGCGAGATGCGAGATGCGAGATGCGAACAGAGTACTTCATTGATTAATACAGTTCTAGACCCTGTTGTCAAACCATCTTCGATGGTACTCGTCCTAAAACACTTTTAAGCTTAGGTAATATTAATTTTGAGAGTATTTTGAAGGTATTTGAAAAATGGTAGGCGCGAACGGATTAGTCCGTGCATCCATGCACTTCGCCCTTCGGGCCATCGTCGCGAATAACCCATAATCGCTCCGACGTTCAACATGGTTCCAGACCCTGTTGTCAAACCATCTTCGATGGTTCTCGTCCTAAAACTTTATTAAGTTTAGGAAGTATTAATTTTGAGAATATTTTGAATGTATTTGGAAAATGGTAGGCGCGAACGGACTCGAACCATCGACCCCCACCATGTCAAGGTGGTGCTCTAACCAACTGAGCTACGCGCCTATTAAGAGTTGCAAGTAAAAAAGCTTGCTCTTAAAGAGGCGCGTATATTAACGATAAAGGACTTACCTTGCAAGGTAGAAAAATGGTTTTTATTAGGGTCTATTACTATTAATAATTTACCCAACAACTTTCTTAAGTGCGCTTGCTACATATTCCAAGCAATGGGTATTTAAGCCTGCCACATTAATTCGGCTCGAGTCGGCCATATAAATACTGAACTCATCACGTAGTTGGCGAACTTGCTCTTTAGAAATACCCAAGTAACTAAACATCCCCTTTTGCTTAACAATAAACTCAAAGTCTTTATCCACTCCTTGAGCTTTAATTTGATCGAGCAAGCCTTGGCGCAAACTTTTCACTCTTGTCGCCATCGCATTGAGCTCATCCCTCCATTCTTGCTTAAGCTCTTTTGAATGCAAAATATGATCGACCAAAAATCCACCGTAAGCTGGCG
>JBFHSP010000350.1:0-2070 GCA_041591085.1 Kangiellaceae bacterium
CTAGCGCGTGATGCACTCAGCTATGAGGTCTATACTTAGGTGACTCGCTGGAAAACGAATAGTATAATATTGCACGTTTCTAGATTTTCACGTCATTTAGCTGCAATTACTGCGAAATTAATTACACAAAGTTTGCAAGTACGGGTGCATGATCAGATGGCCGCTCATTTTTACGTGGCTCTTTATCAATCACGCTGAAGGTGCAATTTGCCTCCATGGTTTGACTTGCAAGTAACAAATCAATACGCAATCCTAAATTACGCCTGAACGCGGCAGCACGGTAATCCCACCAACTAAAACTATTTTCTTCTTGCTCAAATAACCTAAATGTGTCGACCAAGCCTAGGTCAAGTATACCCTGTAAGGCTTTGCGTTCTTTGGTGCTACATAAAATTTTTTCCCTCCAAGATACCGGATCATGCACATCTCGGTCTTCGGGGGCAATATTAAAATCTCCTAGCACAACATAATTTGGGTATTTTGTTAGGTCTTTTTTTATATATGCAGTTACCTTTTTAAGCCAGTCGAGTTTATATGCATACTTTTCGGAACCTACTTCTAAACCATTTACTACATAGAGGTTTAACACTCGCACATCATCAACAGTAACAGCTAAAATACGCCTTTGCGGGTCATCCAGACCTTTAATGTCTTTGATTGCATTCGTGCTTGCCTGTTTTGATAAAACTGCTACCCCATTATAGGTTTTCTGACCAGAATACCTAACTTGGTAACCTGCCTGATTAATTTCAGTAACTGGAAAGTCTTCATCGACGAGTTTAGTTTCTTGTAGGGCAAGCACATCCACAGGATTGTCTTTTAGCCAATCTAGTACTTGCGGTAGGCGAACGCGTAATGAATTTACATTCCATGAAGCAATCTTCATTTGCCAGCAAGCTTGTGTATAGCGCCACCCTTGCGCGTGGGTACTACGCGCATATTAAATGGTGGTATTGCCACGCCTTAATAAATTTCTTCATTCGTTATTGTGGAGCAATTTGGCTGACATTTCAGATGGTGTTGTGCAATATATTGGCTAGCCCAATCGAAACCCATGTAAGCGCTTTTGCATTCGCCATGACGAGAATTTTATGCCTACTAAAAAACCAAATAACAATAGCCCTGCAATTATGCTAGCAGCTATCAAAATGTGTTTTGAAAAAGATCTAGCCAAATTTATCGTCGCATTGGAGTGATTCGAATCAATATTACTATCAAAGGAGTCTTGTCGTTGGCTCTTTTGCTTTAATGAACTGATCTCCTCCTGTAACAGATGGTTGGTCTGTTGCTGCTCTACTAAAGCCTGCTCTAGTTGAATTATCTGGTTTGTCTCAACATCGTTTTTGTTCGCTGCGTTGTTTTGGAGTTCTTTAATTTGTTGCTCGAGTTGTTTGTTTTGTTCGCTTACCGTGTAATAAAGTAATTTTGCCGGTGGTTCTTCAACTAAAAATGCGGATTTCACCCAACCCGTAGAATCCGCATCAGTGCGTACTTGGCTAAATGCCCCCTGGCTATTAAGCACCACCACAGAATCTCCACTTTCTAAAGTATGGATGATCTTGCTAGCAGTGCTTGGATTTGTGTACAAGCGCAAGCGTAATGAGTCAGTTATATATGCTATCTGTTCGGCAAATAAAGGCCCGCTTAGGCTCCCAATAACGATAACCACTACTGCTGACATACGCTTCTTCATACCGAAGCATTATGCCTTAACTAGAATACCGTGAAATTATTTTTTATAGGCTTACATCCAGACGAACAATTTGAAAAAAATGCCAAGCACTAAAACAAAAAATAAAATTGCTAAACTAAATGAAAAAATACGATTGTTGCGAGATAAAAGAGCTTCTGCTTTAGCAGACAGTAAAAAAGGCTGGTGTTTTCTTGTTTTGGGTTTTTTTAATAAATGCGTTGATTTAGGTAAAGGGTTGTTTAATTGCTCTTTTAACGCGAATTTTTGAGCGTCATTTCTTGCTTGTTCCCACTCTTCCTGATCAACATTTCCATCCTGGTTTGTGTCATATTGCGCCAATTTTTTCTTATCACGTTTAAGTTTATATAAAAAATCTC
>JBFHSP010000351.1:0-1964 GCA_041591085.1 Kangiellaceae bacterium
TACCATCTTGATGTATGCCCGATTCATGAGCAAATGCATTAGCACCCACAATAGCCTTATTGGGCTGAACAGGAAAACCTGTTACAGTTGATACCAAGCGCGAACAGGAAACTATTTGTGTGGTATCAATACCCGTTGAAAGCTTAAAGAAATCAGAGCGTGTTTTAATTGCCATCACAATCTCTTCTAAAGACGCATTTCCTGCCCGCTCACCTAATCCATTAATTGTACATTCTACTTGCCGGGCACCATTTGTTACGGCAGACAATGAGTTCGCAACAGCCAAGCCAAGATCATTATGGCAATGAACCGACAAAATCACTTTATCTGCACTTGGAATTGTATTCAGAAGCTTATGTATTGTCTGACCAAACTGATCAGGGATCGCATAACCGACCGTATCAGGAATATTAATAGTAGTAGCGCCTGCCTCAATGACTTTGTCTATTATACGACACAAAAATTCAAACTCTGAGCGACCCGCATCTTCACATGAAAATTCAACATCATCCGTAAACTGACGTGCATACTTAACCGCTCTGACTGCTTGCTCAATAACCGCCTCTGGCTCCATTTGAAGCTTATATTTCATATGAATGGGGGATGTCGCAATAAACGTGTGTATCCTTGATGCCTCGGCTGACTTAAGTGCGTCTGCAGCACACTTTATATCCTTTTCCAGTGCTCTTGATAAACTACACACTCTGGATTCTTTAATATTCTCAGCAATAGATTTAATTGCATCAAAATCACCTTCACTGGCAATCGCAAAGCCCGCTTCGATTACATCTACTTTTAACTTTTCCAAGGCACGAGCAATTCTTAGCTTTTCTGCCTTGGTCATTGAAGCACCAGGACTTTGTTCACCGTCCCGCAGAGTAGTATCAAAAATAACTAATTTTTGTTGCGATGACATTTAGTTAGTACTCCTAGTATTTATAGTTTTCTTCGGCTGATAAACAGGTTGCGCAATATTCTCAAAAACCAATAGTCACTTCAATGAACACATATATTATAGAAGATATTCAAAATGCGCCGTTTTTTAGGTAAGTCAATCTAGTTCCAGTTCAAATTTAAAAATTTCTTGATAAATCTGAAAAATGAGACACGCGGCACTTCCAACCATCAATTTCATTGAACTTGCGGGGATTATAGATGAAAATCTTTGGTTCGTATTAAAACTTTGAACTAAATTGGGGACTAAAAGCCATGAAGGCAAACAAATCGATACTAAGCATATTTTTACTAATATTAAGTTCTTATTCGTTTGCGTTAGAAAAGAAAACCATCTGTACATGGGATCCCGTAGGTAAAAACGGCCCTGTAATGACGTTCTATTCTGACCTCAAACCAAAAGCAATTGCCTGGGGACTTGATCTAGAGTTTATCGCATATACTGATGAAAAAGTCGCAGCGAACGACTTTAAAGCCGGCGTTTGTGATGGCGCCCATCTCAGCGCGATTTTATCTCGTCAATTTGTTCCGTTTGCCGGAACACTGGACGCGATTGGTGGCATCATCTCCGACGACGGGCTTGGCAAGATCATAGCCACACTTGCCACTCCTGGCGCAGGTAAAATCATGACAAACGGTCAATACGAAGCAGTCGCTGCATGGCCTGTAGGCTCAATGTTTGCGTTTGTGAATGATCGAAGCATTGACACCGTTGCAGATTTCAGCGGCAAAAAAATATCAGTTCTAAACGAAGACCCGCAAACGCTGAAATTAGCCAATATGGCGGGTGCTTCACCTGTTGGCACCTCTCTAGCAACTTTCTCAGGGCAGTTCAACAACGGTAACATAGACATTCTTTTCATGCCTGCACTCGCATATAACACGTTCGAGCTTTACCACGGACTTGGCGAGAAAGGCGGTATACTCGATTACAGACTCTATTACGGTATGCTGCAAACTATCACCAAAAAAGACGCATTCCCTGAAGACTTTGGCGAGAAAATGCGGAA
>JBFHSP010000352.1:0-1927 GCA_041591085.1 Kangiellaceae bacterium
GCCATTAAAATTCTTGGCAATCTAATTTCCCACACAATTTTTTGCGCCATAGAATCAGGCTGAGAAAAGAATAGTTGGATAACTTCAGCTATTGAAAGCTTTATACTACCCAAAGTTGCCGCAAACAACAAAGTAGCAATAAGTAACACGAATGCCAATAATGAAAATATCCACGTTTGCTTTTGATTTTCACTCATGATCAGTTCCATTAAGCTTGCTGGCTATTTGAGTATCAAAAGTAATTCTTAAATTATCAGCAAAAGGCGCTTGATCTATTTGCGCGTTGACACCAAAAACTTCATACAGATTAGTTTGGCTGAGAACGTCTTGTGGACTGCCGTTAGCTATAAGCTCGCCTTCATTCAAAAGCAACAAGCGGTCACAAAATGCAGCTGCTAAATTAAGGTCATGAATACTGACCATTACAGTAATGCCCATCGACTTGGCTAAATGAAGCACTTCGATTTGATGTTTTATATCTAGGTGATTGGTTGGTTCATCCATCAGCAAAATTTTAGGCTGCTGCACAATCGCTCTTGCGATCATTACTCGTTGCTTTTCACCACCAGAAAGCGATGTAAATTCTTGATTAAGTTTATGCGCAATATCCACCTTTTCCGCAGCGCTCTCAATTTTTTTTAGTTCTTGTTTAGAAGTTAATGATAATAAAGATTGATGCGGAATGAGCCCCATCGCAATTACATCAGAGACTAAAAATGTAAAATCTGAAGGTGGCTCTTGCAGTACCACCGCACAAGTTTTCGCAAACTCATTTTGGTTGATGGAATGTATGGCTTTATTAAAATACAAAATAGAACCATCAAAATCGGTTATCTTTTTATATAGACACCGTAACAAGCTCGATTTACCGGCACCATTGGGACCGATGATCCCTACAAATTCACCAGGACAAACAGAAAAGTTTAGCGACTTTAATATTGGCGTGCCTGAGACTTGCCAATTAAGGTTTTCAACTTCAAATGCCGAATGTTGTTCGAAAGATGCCATTGCTACTCACTGCGAGTAACCTTAGGCGGTAGGTAAGAATCTTTTAGAAAGGAAACACCGTTACGCGCCCTGAGTAACCCGCTCAGAAACTATAAACTTAAGCTTATATCTGGCAGGTCTCCTGGCTTGCAAAGATAACCTCCAAACGCCTTCCCGAATGATGCTTTGAAAATCAATCAGTGGAACCGTTTATCGCTTTGCTTACAGTTGCGGGTACAGCCTCAGTTTTACACTGAGTTCCCTTTTAAGTGACAGAATTACTCTTTTATTGACAGGCATTCTGATACACACCAAATAGCGGTGCAGTATAACACAAGGTTTATTACAGAGTGATGGATTTAACGCGTAGGCAGGCCATAAAGAATATACATGGTGCCAGCATCATCAATAAAGCGATCAAATACTTGAGCTTGGTTAATATCGAGCAGTTGAGAAGATTGCTGAATACTCGATTGATTATAATCTCGCGTTACCTTTCCAGAGGAATCCTTATCGGTGGTCACTTCAATATTTTCATAAATCCATAATTTAATCAGTTTCGATAATTCGGCCCGAGCTTGTACCGTTGCCACCCTTTCTTGAAGGATAGTGCTGCTGCTCATTTTTTGGCTAGGCGCGCTTCCAACCACCATTAAATACCCTTCTCGATCGGGGCTATACACCCACTGGGGTAAATTAGGTATTGCTGGAGTCACAGCCTCAGTAACAGACTCTTGTACGACTGGAGTGGATTTGCAGCCAAGTAAGCTTAAAATACTAGCCAAGATAAGTAGATAAAACCGAGCCATAAACAAATCCTTTCAATAGTAAAAAGCCCGCTAATGCGGGCTTTTATTTTTAATCACTCTGTTAGAAGCTAACACCGAATGAAAGCCGGTTGATTTTTTCTTCTAATCCACCACTTCCAACAGCGTCGTCA
>JBFHSP010000353.1:0-1923 GCA_041591085.1 Kangiellaceae bacterium
GCCTTGCAACATTTTCAATTAGGTATGGGCTACGGTAATGAATACCCTTCCGATAAGGTACAACCCAATGGGATTTGGTTAGAGCAAGAAACTTCTTTTTATTATCGCTATCACGTAGCGTTGAGTGACGAGTTAAACAGTCGAACTTTGATTCGCTGGCGTAAAAGCGGTGTAGACCGAGATTCTGATTTTTTAGAGGGTTATAATATCACCGATGCTCAAACCGGTTTTCAAGTTCGAGTGCTTGATTATTCATTTTGGCAAACCAAAAATTACAGTTACTCATTTGAGCAAAGCCTCCTGTGGAATATTAACCATGCTTTAGAGTTTAACGCCGGTATTTCGTTTGATTATAAAAAATTGCAAAAAGCTTATGATGTTAACTTTGGCCCAAGTTTGCCGGTTGATTCAGTTGTTAACTATCCATACCCGACCAAACCTGATGGCTCGAGCGTTCCTAATAATAAAATACATTTATCTGAAAAAAGTGGATTTGCACTGTTTAAATATCACTTAGACTCAGATTCTGACGCGTTAAATCAATGGCTTCACTTTGGGTTACGATTTGATAATCAAACCAATTATGGCTCTCATAATTTGCTAAGACTTGCCTATGTGGCCAACTGGGAAAAACAGTCTTTTAAAATTCAATATGGTGAGGCTTTTGAAGCGCCTCCACCCAGGTTGTTGTATGGCGGATGGCAAGGTGCTGGAAGCGACCCATCGCTCAAGCCTCAAAGAGGTGAAACTCTAGAGCTTTCTTATGATTTATCGAGTAATGGCTTTGATTGGCGTGTCAGCGCTTATCGCATGGAATATATGGATGTATTTTTGAGCATTGCCGGTGGCGCGGTAAATAGTGGAGAAGGCGTGGTAAACGGCCTCGATTTAACCGTCAGCAAAACATTCTTTCCTGATGTTATTCAGCAAGTTAAGTGGACCTCGGCCTTTTCTTACATTGATTCGAAAAGTAGAGATAATACCTCATCTGTTTGGCAGCAAGTGGGCGATATGGCACCAAGAACTTGGTCAAATATTTTAGATTTTAGTTTTTCTAATCAATGGAGTGGCTCATTGCAGCATGCTTGGGTTGATGATAAACCAACCGTAGCGACTAATCCGATAGCACAAGTTGATGGTTATTCATTGTTCAATATGTCCCTTATTTATCAACCTGACGTGGTTGATTGGAACCTCAGTTTAAGTGTTTATAATCTTTTGGATGAAGTTTACGCGCATCCAGGTATTCGACAAGCCAATGCGGGAAATGAACCTGGATATTTTAATAATAATGGAGAGTGGATTGGCAGCCAGGGTTTTTACAGTTCATTGTTGCCACAGCCAGGTCGAGAGTTTTTACTGTCGTTTAACTGGTTTTACTAATCCCGTTCAAAAACTAAACGAGATATTCTTTAAACAATTAAAAAACCGAACAATAGTCTATTTTATTGTATTCTCGTTTAATAATTGATAGTTTGATCTCTTAATTTATTCATTGATATTTGGATGCCATGACGGCTATTTCATCTTTGTATTCTGAGCAGCTTTTATTTCATCATAAAAATCCAAATGGGTTTAATAAAAGCTTCTGCTTACCTTTAAAAAAGGAAGCTCATAATGCCTACTGTGGCGATCACTTAGTGCTTGGTTTAAGTGTTTGTCATGAAACACAAGTTATCGACGAATTAGCGTTCCACGGTGAAAGCTGCGCAGTTTGCAGAGGTTCAACCTCTTTAATGGTTCAGCTACTTAGAAAGTCCCGCTTAGAACAAGCTATAAAGTTAACAAACGATACATTGGCTGCGTTAAGAGCTAAAAGAGAATGGCCGCTAGAAACACAACTTTTACAGTGTTTGGATTCTTATCCCATTAGAAAGCAATGTGCAGAGTTGCCGTGGAAAACAGTTTTAGAGTTAATAAGTA
>JBFHSP010000354.1:0-1920 GCA_041591085.1 Kangiellaceae bacterium
ATATTGGGCGAATCAAAGCTATGTGTAAGCATTGCAAAAAAATTGCGAGAGCACGGGTTTTGGGTTGGAGCAATAAGGCCACCTACCGTTCCTAAAAACACCGCTCGCTTACGCTTAGCCTTAAGCTCCGAACACAGTGAGCTGCAGATTAGCGAATGCTTAACCTTAATTAAAACACTCATCAACAATACAGTTTAAATTCATGACAACACTAACACCTTTTTATCAAACCTTTGGCCAAGGCCCAAATTTGGTTTTGCTTCACGGCTGGGGAACTCATGGTGGCATTTTTGAACTGATTGCACCGGAGCTTAGCCAACACTTTACAGTTACATTAGTAGACTTACCTGGCTTTGGTCGCTCACCGCTCCCTAATGATGAATACACACTCGAATTATTGACAGAGCAAGTTAAAGCTATTTTTCCAGACAAAGCGCATTTGCTTGGTTGGTCGCTTGGCGGACTTGTTGCTACTCATTTAGCTAGCCAAATACCAGAGCGAGTTGAGTCACTCATTACCGTTGGTTCTAGTCCTCAGTTTTTAGAGTCCGATGATTGGCCTTTTGCTATGAAAACGTCCGTCATGGAAAATTTTGTTTCGCATTTAATTGAAGATTACGAAACCACCTTGATTCGATTTTTATTGATTCAAACATTAGGCAGCCCTAGTCAAAAACAAGATATAGCATTATTGAAAGATACCGTTTTTTTACATGGCAAACCGGCTCCTCGTGCGCTAAAAGGAGGGCTGGAAATTTTGCAAGATAATAATTTAAGAACGTCTCTGGCAAACCTTAAAATTCCATTGTTAAGAGTTTATGGACGTCTTGACTCACTTGTGCCATACAAAGCTATACAAGAAATCGATAAGATTCATCCTGAAAGTGAAACCCACACTTTTGATAAAGCCAGCCATGCCCCATTTATTTCACATCCAAAGGAATTTAATCAACGGGTTTTAGCCTTTTTACAAAGCATTGAGCGAGCTTAAGTAAAATGTCAGAGTTTATTCCTTTTGATAAAACCAGCGTTGCACAAAGTTTTGGCCAAGCCGCCAAACATTATGATCAGCACGCGTTTATTCAGCGCGAAGTGGGCGATCGTCTATTGGAAAAACTGAATTACATGAAAATAAATCCCAAGCGGATTTTAGATATTGGCTGTGGTACTGGACACTTTACCCAAGCGCTAAAAAGAAAGTTTAAAAAAGCCGACGTGATTGGCTTAGATATTTCTGAGCTGATGATCAAAACCGCTAAGCAACAACAAAGCGGTTTAACAAAGCTATTCTCTAGTAAATGTGAGTTCTTAGTGGGCGATATGGACGCACTGCCTTTTAAGGATAATGAGTTCGACTTGATTTTTTCGAATTTAACTCTGCAATGGACCAATAATCCACTCATCACATTAAAAGAAGTATCTCGGGTATTAAGCCCCTCCGGACTACTGCTTTACACCACGTTAGGGCCTGATACCTTAAAAGAATTAAGAGCTAGTTTTGCAGAGGTGGATGACCAAGTTCATGTCAATCCGTTTTTAGATTTACATCATTGGGGCGATGCGATGTTAACTTCTGGCATACACCAACCAGTAGTCGACAGAGATGATATTCAATTTCACTTTGAGTCTCTCAAACAAATGATGGTTGATCTAAAAGGTGTAGGAGCTCACAACATCAATAAAGGTCGACCTAACAGTTTAATGAGCAAAGGCAAATGGCAACAAATGTCATCATTTTATGAGGAAAACTTTAAGAATGATTTAGGTTTTTGCTCCACTTATGAAGTGATTTATGGCCACGGCTGGGGACAATTTTCTCAGTCACAAAATGCGAATGCAGTCTCAAACCAAAGTGCAATCTCTATTAAAGAAATATTTTAAAATATGACTGAATCTATTTTTATTACAGGAACCGACACC
>JBFHSP010000355.1:0-1914 GCA_041591085.1 Kangiellaceae bacterium
CGGGCTCACGCCCGAAGTTCATCTCGATCCCGAGTGTTGGTTAAGCCGTGATCCTAGAGTAAATTGGTTAGTTGAAAAGCTGCTGTCATTAAAAGATAAAAAAGTGCTGGTGATTGCTCATCACGCCTCCACAGCCATTGCACTGCAAGATTTTTGCGCCAAAAAACACGCCATTCGTTGCTCGGCATTTCACGAACATTTAAATTTATTTGAGCGCGATAGAGCCGCGGCGTATTTCTCTGAAAAAGAGCAAGGAGCACAAGTGCTTTTTTGTTCAGAAATTGGTAGCGAAGGGCGTAACTTTCAGTTCGCACATCACTTAGTGTTATTTGATTTACCCAGTAATCCAGATTTACTCGAGCAACGAATAGGCAGACTCGATCGCATTGGTCAGCTTGAAACTATTCAAATTCATGTGCCTTACTTACAAAACTCATCGTCTGAAGTGTTGTTTGACTGGTATCACCAAGGCATGAATTTATTCCTTAAAAGTTTCAGTGCGGGTTTTGCTTTGTTTGAAGCATTCTCTTCAGAATTAAATGGTTGCATGAATGATCTCAATATATCCAGAGAATCACTGATTGAATCAACTCAAGCGCGAGTAAAACAGATCCGCCATGAAATGGAGCAAGGACGAGATCAACTATTAGAGCTCAATTCTTGCCGCCAACCTAAAGCGGATAATTTAGTAGAACAAGTTGAAACTGAAGAAAAAGCCAATTCGCTAGCGAGTTACTTTCAATTGCTGCTTGAAGAATTTGGCGTTGATCAAGAAGAGCATTCAGCACTCAGTTGGGTGTTACGACCAAGCGAACACATGAAACACAGTTATTTTCCTGGTCTTAACGATGAAGGAAATACCGTTACGTTAGACAGACTAAAAGCTTTGTCGCGCGATGATATTGAGTTTTTAAGTTGGGAACACCCTATGGTGGCCGAATCGATGGAAATGATGGTTAAAGGTGATGCAGGTAGTACCTCGGTTGGACTGATTAAAGTGAAAGGTTTAAAGCCAGGCACTTTGTTATTAGAAGCTTTTTATACGTTAAACACCATTGCACCTAAAGCATTACAAGTAAATCGATACTTGTCACAAAAACCAATTCGCTGTTTAGTGGATGCCAGCGGTAAAAATTTATCGCAAGTAGTTAATCATAATGCATTAAACGGCCTTAGCCAGCCGCTAAAAAGAAAAGTAGCCATTCAAGTTATTGAGCAAGTTAAACCGCAAGTCGAATCTTTATTAAAAACTGCCAATTCGGTCATTGAAGGTGATGCAAAGCAGTTTAAACTGGATGGAATTGAACGCGTAGACCAACTACTAGGAGCTGAAAAGCAAAGGCTTATTGAATTGCAAAGTTTTAACAAGAATATTCGAACTGATGAAATAGAAGCGTTTGATTTACTCAGCAATAAAATTAAGCATCATATTGAAAAGTCTTCGCTGCAGTTGCAGGGATTAAGGCTTTTGGTAGCGAGTTAATTATCGGCTTATTGAGTTACCGAATAGTGAGTGGTGATAATTTTTCTGTCATTCCGCACATTTGATGATGCGGAATCCAGTTTTTAAATCTTAAAGTCAAAAGCGGTTTAGCACCGCTTCGCTTCGATCGACATGGATGTTGGGAGTGCAGTTTTTGCAGGAGCAAAAAACTGCCGTGCGAGATACTTTTTCTAGAGCAAAAAAGTATCCAAAACGCCTTTGCTCCACGATGCTCTTACTTCAAAAAATATTATTTTTACCGAGCCACCGGTTTTGAGTCGCAATCCGACTCGACAAAACCAGCTTTCGGCATCCATGCCTCAAGCTGGCTGATTCATAATTGTTTTTTGCGAGCTTTGAAGTCGCGATATTCTTTGATAGTTTTTGTCATAGCGAGGCGTTTCACGCCGTGGCTATCTCGCTTTAAATTA
>JBFHSP010000356.1:0-1830 GCA_041591085.1 Kangiellaceae bacterium
ACATCGAGGAACGTAGTGACGCGGCAGTCTCCAATCTCTATAATGAAGTTGATTTGTTTATCCTATATTCTGTTCATAATCACATCTAACTTTTAACTAATATTTTTAATGCACTAATCATTCAACATGCAAAAACTTGAACTTTCTTTGACCGTCACTCCTTCCGACTGCACTAACAACATAGTGTTAGCGGTTGACTTTATAGCTAAAGGTTCTGGCTTATCGAAACAAAAAATCAAGTCAGCTATGTTAAAAGGCTGTATTTGGTTAACTCGCGGAAAAACCACTCAGCGACTACGCCGCGCTAAAAAAGATTTAAAGGCGGGTGACGTTATTGATATTTATTACAATGAAAAAGTATTAACGGATGATTATCCAGAGCCTATTTTAATCAGTGATGAAGGTGAATATTCCGTTTGGAATAAACCAACAGGGTTGTTATCACAAGGTTCTAAATGGGGTGATCACGCCACTGTAGCCCGAATTGCCGAAACCCAATTAAAGCCACAACGTACCGCATTTATTATTCACCGGCTTGACCGAGCAGCAAGCGGCCTCATTTTAATCGGTCATTCCAAAAAAGCGACCGCCAGCTTATCGGCCATGTTTCAGCAGCGCGCTCTGACAAAAATATACCAAGCCAAAGTTTACGGTCGATTAAATCAAACCGAAATTACTGTAACCGAACCCATCGATGAAAAAACAGCAGTCAGCCATGTCAAAGAGCTTGCATTTAATGGTGAGCAAAGTTTGGTTCAAATCACCATAGAATCAGGGCGCAAACATCAAATTCGAAAACACCTAGCATTTTTGGGCCACCCCATTGTTGGTGATAGGCTCTACGGAAATTTAAGCACAGCTGATGAGGACTTATGCCTGACTGCGGTATCACTCAGTTTTGAGTGCCCTATCTCCAAAACCATTAAAGCGTTTCAGGTTGAGCCTCAGTTTTTGTTCCAAGCGTAACCCTTAAGTAATCAGCTAGCTTTTCGTAATAAGCTAGTGCATCGGCCGTTGATATTTGACTGTGCTTGCTTTCAAGTAATTCTAAGGCTTGATAAGGTTTATTTAATTTTTTCAATAATTCAATCAAAGCCAAGCTTTGTTGATTAGAAACTTTATCGTCGAACCTTGAATATACAATAAGTGGCTCTACCTTCAGTTGATTCAATTGATTGAGTAAATTATTCTTGATCAGCCATTCGTTATTAGTGAAATCACCAAAAATATTTGTAAATTCAGATAAGGTATTCGGCTCACTAATTGATTCAGCAATTTTTTCTAGTTGTGTAACCGAATTAAATAGCACCACGCCTTTGTAATTAAAGTTGGGTTCAATCAGTTCATTTAATGCCGCAAAACCGCCAAAGCTCGCACCATATAAAACAATGCTGGATGGTTCAATCGCGTACTTGGCCACCACATCATCAATGACCCGTTCAATATCATCTTTCAATGAGTCTCTAAATTGACCAAAGGCTTGTTGTTGAAACGAATAACCAAACCCTGCCGAACCGCGATAATTAATTGACAGGGTTGCAACATTTTGCTGAGCTAGCCATTGGGCTTCTGGATCAAAGCGCAAGGTATCGCGTACTTCTGCTGGCCCACCATGAATTCGTACCATCAATGGTGCTTTTTGCCCATCTTTAAGTTTAGGCATAACCAAGTAACTAAGCAGATCGGTTTTGGTAAAATTTTGAGTATGAATAATTTCAGTAGGTGCAATATTATTTGATTTGCTATTTTGCTCGATGATGGGCTTAACGACTCTGTTGTTAACATCTACCCACACACAATGCGGTTTATCAGTTGGCGATTGTCGGCTTA
>JBFHSP010000357.1:0-1822 GCA_041591085.1 Kangiellaceae bacterium
GTTAGTTTATGCGAGAAAAGAGTACACTTTATAGGCACACTTCTTTCAAGAGTAGAACTAAATACTGTGTCGGTTCGTCTCAATTTGTGAGATGCTGATTTCCGCTTTGTGCTCTTTTTTCGCATCAGAGTCGCAAGTTGCGATTGACTTTAGTTTTACTTATAAACCAAGCATAATACGGCAGAAATAGGCAATAAGCAGACATCTCAAGTAGAAGTTACTGGTTCTCAATCTATGGGAGGAAAAGTTAATACGGAAAAGGTGGAAATTAACTTGTCCGTTTCAGATCTGAATCAAGAGGGTGGTTATGATAGCGTTAATGATTCTGTGATTGCTCAATTGCGGTCCCACTCGGATGAATATCAGCAGACATCGGAAAATGTTTCTGAATTAACAGGAATGGTAATAGAAAGAAATGGAAAATTTTATTTTACCAACATGGTTGAGGTTCCAATAAATTTCGAGGCAACGGTAAATTTACAGGGGTTTAGTCAGAAGGATATTGCTGGCTTGGTTCATACTCATCCAGATAATTATACTTTTACAGGAGTGGACTTTGAATCCCCTGCAAACTTGAGAGTTCCGAGTTTTGTCAGAGATCGCCGAGGAAACGTGTATAGGTGGGAAGTTAAGGGGGCTTTAAAATATCAAAAATATGTAGAAGGACTAAAACGCTCTAAAACTGCACAGACTTATGAAGATGGAGTTAAAAATTCAAGGCGTTGGCAAATATCTAATCTATGTGAAGGTGGTAATCTATGTTTAAATTAACTTGTCTAGCTTTATTCGCTTTGTATAGTGTTGTTGGACTGTCGGAAGAAAAGCATTGTTTTAAGAAAGTTGATATAAAAATATCAAAATTACACCCTAGAGTCTTTGTGAAGGAAAGTTTTGAAAGGCGAGATAGTATATCTATTCTTAGCCAAATAGATTGCAAAACAGGTATGGCTATTATTCCTAGAACTTATGACGAAGCTTTGTATATGTTGGACTTCGCGTTGCCATTTGACTATAAGTCAGCAGCTGTGAGCGAGAGCATTGCGACCGGTTACATAAGCTCTTCAGTTTATAGAAGTTCAAATTACGGGTCTTCAGTAAATGCGGATCTATTTCATTACTTTCACGATGCTTGGTTGCTTGATGATAAAAACAATGTTTGCCTAGAAAAAGCTAGCAAAGATCATAATTGGAATGAAGAAGGATGTTTTTGGATTTTAGTTGAGCAGTTAATCATGAATTATCAAATGGGTATATTTAAAAAAGGGTTGGAAAATAAAAATTAAAACTGTGAGTTTCGTTTCACTGCTTCTTATCTTACTAATATCGCCATTTTTTCAGAAAAAGTACCTGAAATTTTGAGATGCTAATGACCGCTTTGTGCTCTTTTTTCGCATCAGAGTCGCAAGTTGCGATTGACTTTAGTTTTACTTATAAACCAAGCATAATACGGCAGAAATAGGCAATAAGCAGAAATGATTTCATCTGGAAGTTGTGTTTTTGAAAGAAGCATCGACTAAGTAATTTATGTCGTGTTTCGCTACTAAGCGAGGGTATTTTTGAATGCCACAAAAATACCCGAAAAATGGCTTTTCCCGCCAATTGGCTAATCGAAAAATCATCTGGTCGAGCAAGCGGTAATGATCATCATCCCTGATGGCATTACCTTTCACTCGCTTCCTGCGAGTGACTTGCTGTTTATATGATTTTCCTGCCAATCGGAGGGATAGGATTTCGACCTTTGGTCGAAATAAAGGTTTGTCATTATGAGGAACGAAGTGACGCGATAATCTATCTTTTTGTTTAATTTAAAGCGAGATAGCCA
>JBFHSP010000358.1:0-1817 GCA_041591085.1 Kangiellaceae bacterium
AATATTTCGCTGTCGCCAATTCCACAAATCGTTACCAATGCTGGCGTTCTTAATCAAACAACCCTTGGGTTTAATGCCTTTGGGGTTGCAGGCTCAGGCACAGAAGGTGTCGCCACTTTCAGCCAAAGCTGGAATGAAGTCGGTATCATTACTATTTCTGCCAGTACTGCCAATTTTATGAATTCTGGTCAGGCGGTGACGGGTTCAAAAACCAACGTGGGTCGATTTATTCCCAATGATTTTTCGATTAGCATTACCGATGACTTTTTACCTCAATGTACCGGCTTTAGTTATTCAGGATTCGCCAACGGCACCGCCACGCTTGATAAAACGGGCCAACTCGATAATTTTGGATTCACGGTTACCGCAAGAAACTTAGCCGGAAATACTACCGTCAATTACCAAGGCAATTTTGCCAAACTTGAAGCTGGCACAATCTCTTTGTCACCATACAATGTTGATACGGCAGCCGCGGCTAGCGGAACTCTGAATCACACTTTAAGTGCAGTTTCTTTTACGGCAGGTGTCGCCAATATTTCGGAGCAAAACATCCATTATCAATTTGATAATTTATTAGCACCGTTTAACTTGCGCCTTGATTTAGACGCCACCGACTCCGATTCAGTGAACGGAACTATTAGCTCAGCCAGCGTTCTGCAGCGATTAGGTCGAATACAGCTCACCACCACCTATGGCACCGAACTGCAACCACTCGAAATGCCGGTTTTCACCGAGTATTTTAATGGCTCCGATTGGGTTGTTAACTCGCTTGATAACTGTACTCAATTTGATGCCACCATGGCTTCTTTTGTGGCAGGCAGTTATCAAGGAGACTTAAGCCCGGGCGACATTAGCGCAACCTTGCCCAGCGCCGCAACGCCCTCTACTCTCACTTCTGGAGCAACTACTCCGGGAGATGGTATTTGGTTTAGTGCCCCTGGGGCTGGCAATAGCGGAGAAGTCGACATTATGCTCGACCTTTCCTCTATGGGCTGGCTAGTGTTCGATTGGGATAATGACAATATTAACGATAATCCGACTGCAACATTAGGAGCGGGTAATTACCGTAACAGCGACCGGATAATCTATTGGAAAGAGCGTTAATAATTATCCTTAATAAACCTGAAAAAAAGTCTCTTAATACAAAATCATCCACACGGTTTGGCAAAGCCTGATATAGTGTCGCCAGACAAATTAAACAGAGGACATTTTTTGTGCGACACCTTATTTTTGTTTTCGCTATTGCCTTTTTCGTGAGCGCCTGCGAACAGAACCAAACCGAACCAACAGACAAGCAACCAGCTACCAAAACTGAGCAAGCTCAACCGGCAAAGGAAGGTCAAAGCGGTGAATCAGAGCATAACCACGATGATCATGCAGGACACAATCATCCACCCATGGTTGCCAGCGAATTAGGTTACTCGCCTATCGAGAAAAGTGAACTGGATTCTTGCGAAAAACCGACGGTTATTGAAATTTTTGCCTATCAATGCCCACATTGTTACAAGCTTGAAGAACATGCAAAAAAATGGAAAGAATCGGTTGGCGATAAAGTCAACTTCATTACCTTACCTACCGAGTTAGGCCGCAAAGAATTTGTACCCTTTTTAGCCATTCACTATACGGCTGATAAACTTGGCGTGCTCGATCAAATCAAACCTCAGTTGTTTGACATGATCCACAACAACAAACCTGCTTTTTCCGACTTTGAAGGCGTTGTGAAAATGTTTACTGCTGCTGGAGTTGAAGAGCAAGCCGCGCGCGATTTATTGCAAAACGATGCATACATTATGGAGCAAATGCAAAAAACTCACGAG
>JBFHSP010000359.1:0-1805 GCA_041591085.1 Kangiellaceae bacterium
GATTTTACTGCGTTTGCTCAGTACATTAGTTAAAGTTCGTTGCAAAACTTTTGATAATAAAATAGCAAACACAAATACAAATACCGAACCAAGTATGTTAATTGGCATTAAAGTAAACTCTTCCCAACTTAAAAGTGGATAAGTCAGCCAATCTTGAATGGAGTGCAGGCTGTCTTGATTAGAAGAGGTTGTCGGTTCTTGCATTATTTTTATCCAGCTTAAAGAATAATCATATGAATTAATGTAACACAACTTATCAAGGAGCAGAGAGTTTAAAGCTATAAGAGCATAGAACAATATTAATTCAAATAATATAGACAGCTTAGGTTCGACATAAAAGATTTCCTCTGTATACTTTATTAATTGATGATTATCGAAACTGAAAATCAACTTATGACGCGATTATCTGCCGCACTGCTATTAGTTATAACCATATTGATTTCTTCGATTGCTATAGTGCTTGCTAAACCAGTATTAATAACGATACCCCCAAGTCAATTTAACTGGCTACAAATGAGTGTGGCTTTAATCTGCCTAGTACTTATGGAGCTTTTCTATGTTCTAAGTAAAAATTCACCTTTGCTTAAAGCTAAAAAGCTTTTGCTCTATGCCGCACTGATTGGCTTTTGTAACTTTACCGTGGTTCGCTGGATATTTTTAGTAGGATTAGAACACTTACCGGTTACAACGCACGCTTACCTTGTAAATTTTGTAGGTGTAGTCACCATGTTTTTAAGCATTATTATGGTTAAAGAAAAGCCTCATCTTTTTCAAGTGCTAGGGGCGTTTTTGAGTTTACTTGGACTTACCCTATATTTTTCTGCACCGATTGATTCATCCCAAATTTTTGGTGTTGCCATTATGACCGTTGGCATAGTGTTCCTAGCTATAACCAACAATCTTATTCGCAAATGTTTATTAGAGTTTCCTGATACGTCTGTAGTGTCACTGTCCACTTACGCTATTGTGTTGGGAGGATTACCCATCATTATTTGGGGATTGATCTTTGACCTTCCCAGTTTAGAAGTTGACCAATACTCAATGGGCGTGATTGCTGCCAATGGTTTTTTCTCGTTGGCATTAACGCTTATTGTTTTTAATTTGGCGTTAAAAACATTACTGTCGTATGAGGCCAGTATTTTAGCTTCTACGGGTGTCATTTTTACTGCCGTGTTTGCAGTTATTTTGTTAGATGAGCCGATCACGTTGCTGCAAATTTCAGGTATTATCATTTTGCTCGCAGGCATTATGATCGTACAAGGCTATACTCATTTGCTAAAATGGCTTTCAACTGAAAAATAATTAAAGGTTAGTTTATGAGTGCACTCGATGAGTTTTTATCGCAATACCCGGTCGTAATTGATATCAATATTCATTGGGGTGATATGGATGCTTTTGGTCATGTTAATAATGTAATGTATTTTCGCTATTTTGAAAGCGCTCGAATTGCCTACATGGATAAAACCCACATTATGGATGAAATGAAATCTAAAATGATTGGCCCTATTTTGGCGTCAACCGAATGTCGCTATAAAAGACCGGTAGTATTCCCAGATACGTTAAAAGTAGGCGCACGTGTCGCACAACTCAACGAACAAGATTTCATTCAAGAATACGCTATTTTTAGTATGCAACAACAAACGGTTGTTACATTGGGTCAAGGAAGAATTGTGATGGTAGATTATAAAACTCATCAAAAAACTGCCGTTAGCGACACGATAAAAGCCGCGATTTTAAAACACGATCCGCATGTGAAAATTAGTCAATGAGTTAAAAAATAGATTATGTTTTGCTTAACATTTAGC
>JBFHSP010000360.1:0-1772 GCA_041591085.1 Kangiellaceae bacterium
AAACCGAAGGAGGCGATATTCGCCTTCGTACTATGGGGCAAGCTTACAGTGATTTAGATTTTGCGCAAATTGTATTACGGACTAATCCTGATGGTACTCGGTTATTGCTAAGCGATATTGCCAATATTAATGATGGCTTTGTTGAGTCCGATGGTTATGCCCGGTTTAATGGCAAGCCGGCCACCGTTATTCGAGTGAAGTCACTGGGCGAACAAAACGATTTAGATATTGCCAAAGCGGTGCGCAAGTACATGGAACAAAAAAATAAATCCTTGCCAGAAGGTGCCAAAATTGAAATTTGGGGTGATGGTTCTTACTACTTGCAGCAACGTCTCGATATGATGTTTGACAATATGTTGATGGGGATTATTTTGGTCTTCGTATTATTGACCATGTTCCTGCGACCGAAAGTCGCTTTTTGGGTTTTAGTCGGCATTCCTATTAGTTTTATGGGAGCCTTTTTATTTATGGATAAAGTAGGTCCCATTGCTACCAATATAAATTTCTTAAGCTTGTTTGGATTAATATTGGTTTTAGGGATTGTGGTGGATGATGCCATTGTCATTGGTGAAAGCGTATACACTGAAATTAAAGAAAAAGGTCACTCGCTTGAAAATGTTATTAGCGGAGCCCATCGAGTGGCAGCGCCAGCAACCTTCGGGGTATTAACTACGGTGGCAGCTTTTGTGCCTATGTTGACTTTAGATTCTGTAGTCGCACCATTTTTTGAGGCGATCGCAGTGGTTGTGATCTTATGTTTATTGTTTTCTCTACTCGAATCAAAACTGATTTTACCGGCGCATTTAGCCCATATGAAATACGAAGCGTATGATGATGCGAAAGCTTCGAAATTTGGTAAATTTCAGCACAAAATCCGCGAAAGCATGGAGCAGTTTGCACAAAATACTTACCAACCGGCGTTAAAATTTGCAGTCAAAAATAGAATGCTCACCATGCTGACGTTCACTTGTGTTTTGGTGATTGCGCTGTCAACTCTGTATATGGGTTGGCTAAAGCAAGAAATTTTTCCAAACGTTCCTAGCGATACTATACAAGCAAACTTTACCTTAACTGAAGGGTCGCCTATTTCTGCTCGTGATGCATTAATCAATCGTATGGAAGATGCGATCAAAAAAGTCGATGAACAATTTATTGAAGAAAATAATGGTGAAAAAATGGCGCAGCATGTACTCGCATGGACCAATGGCGATACAGGTGGAGGCATGTTAGTGGAGCTGACAAAAGGAGAGGCTCGAAAGGTAGATTCTTGGGCATTTGAGCGCGCTTGGCGTGAAGCCGTTGGAGAAGTCGCAGGCGTTAAAGAGCTTCGTTTTATGTCATCGGCAGGAATTGGTGGCGACTCAGGGCTCAGCTTTAGATTGCAAGGTACGAATTATGAAAACTTAGAAGCTGCGTCGAGAGATTTACAAGCAAAGCTCGCCGAGTATGAAGGCGTTTATGATATTCGAACTTCGAATAATGCGGGCAGCCAAGAAATTGAACTTAGCTTAAAGCCTGGCGCAGAGACCTTGGGTATTTCATTGGTGGATTTAGGACGTCAAGTGCGTCAAGCATTTTACGGCGAAGAAGCCCAGCGAATTCAACGTGGTAAAGATGAAATTAAAGTGATGGTTCGTTATCCGCAAGAAAATCGAACCTCTATCGCCAATTTAGAAAATATGCGAATTCGAACGCCAAATGGTCAATGGGTGCCTTTTACCTCGGTTGCTGATTTTAAACTCGGTCAAGGGTTTTCAACTATTCAGCGCGAA
>JBFHSP010000361.1:0-1752 GCA_041591085.1 Kangiellaceae bacterium
TACTTGAAACTAATGGCAGTTTTTTTGCTCGGTTTGTCAATATAGGGTTGTTACTTCTAATTTTACTGAATGTTATAGCGGTTGTTGCAGAAAGCGTTCGACCGATTTTTCTTGCGCACAAAGCTAATTTTTTAGCATTTGAAATATTCTCTGTCACCCTCTTTTCAATTGAATATTTACTTCGGTTGTGGGTAGCTCCTGAAAATCCCGATTTTAAGCAAAGTCGATTTCCTAGACTTGCTTTTATGCGATCAGGCATGGCCATTATCGATTTATTAGCGATTGCTCCATTTTATTTAAGTATGTTTATCAGTATCGATACCAGAATGCTAAGAGGACTGAGACTGCTTCGAATTTTTAAACTCACTCGTTACTCGACATCGATGGACTTGATGGTGACCGTGATTAAAAAGGAACTTCCGAACATTGCAAGTGCGCTTTTTGTGATGGCCATATTAATCATTTTGTCTGCTAGCGGAATATATTTTGTTGAGCGTGATGCACAGCCTGAAGCATTTGGCTCAATCCCTTCTGCGCTTTGGTGGGCCACAGTAACGTTGACTACTGTAGGCTACGGTGATGTTTACCCAATTACTTTAGGAGGCCGGATTTTCGGAATGATCATCATGTTAACGGGCGTAGGCATGGCCGCTTTACCGGCTGGCATTTTGGCATCGGGCTATTCAAGAGAGCTGTCTTCCAGACGAGAACTCTACGAAGCCGAGTTAAAAGAAGCTCTAGAAGACGGTGTTTTAAGTGAAGAAGAACAGTCACATTTAAAAAACATGCAAAAAGAATTGGGTATTCGAGATGATGAAGTCGATTCAATTAAGAACCAATCAAAACACATTGAGTGTCCGCATTGCAAAAAACAGTTTATTCCGGATTAAGCGCTTCTGGTTTTAATTTAAGCTCAGCTTGAGCCGAAGCAGAAATCGAACGTAAATGAAGATCTCGTTGCGGAAACGGAATTTCAATGTTGTACTTTCTTAAAGCATCATCAATGGCCCATAAATAATCTGAGGTCATTGGCGCAGGTCTACGAACAGACTCGGCTTCTACCCATACACCCAAGGTAAAGTTAAGTGCGCTATCACCGAATCCGGTCATCCATACTTGCGGCTCAAATCCAGAAATTTTCATAGTGTGTCGCACCGTCATTGCTTCCTCTATAACCGCTTTACGCACTAAATTTTTATCCGAACCGTAAGCGACACTAAAAGGAATTCTAAAGCGGCGAAATCGTTCAGCTAATGTCCAGTTAGTGACACGACCACTAATGAACTCGGAATTAGGAACAATGATATCGATATTGTCGGTTGTTCTCACTAAGGTACTGCGAATTTTAATATCTTTTACTTCACCAAAAACACCAGACTCTAATTCTACAAAATCCCCAACTTTTAAAGACCTCTCAAATAAAACTATGACGCCCGAAAAAAAGTTATTAACAATATTTTGCAAGCCGAAACCTATACCTACGCCAAGTGCACCAAAAATAAGTGCCATTCGATTAAAGCTGACGCCAAGTAAACTTAGAGCAAAAATAAACCCGATAAAAACAATAATGTAATGAATAATTCGATTAAAAGTAAAGATACGATCAGGACTGATTTTACTGCGTTTGCTCAGTACATTAGTTAAAGTTCGTTGCAAAACTTTTGATAATAAAATAGCAAACACAAATACAAATACCGAACCAAGTATGTTAATTGGCATTAAAGTAAACTCTTCCCAACTTAAAAGTGGATA
>JBFHSP010000362.1:0-1738 GCA_041591085.1 Kangiellaceae bacterium
GAAACAAGCTGTCGCGTCTAATCAAACTCGTTTAGAGTCGATTGAAAGTAAGTTCTTTTCTAAGCGGCCAAAGATCGCGTATGAAATTTCGACCCATGGTCGAAATCCTATCCCTCCGATTGGCAGGAAAATCCTTTTACAGCAATTCACTCGCAGGAAGCGAGTGAGAGGTAATGCCATCAGGGATGATGATCATTACCGCTTGCTCGACCAGATGATTTTTCGAAAAGCCAATTGGCGGGAAAAGCCATTTTTCGGGTATTTTTGTGGCATTCAAAAATACCCTCGCTTAGTAGCGAAACACGATATAAATCACTTAGTCCATGCTTAGTTTAAAAACAAAACTCCGAGATGAAATCATGTCCGATCTTTGCCTATTATTTCCAGATATCTATTAAGTTTAGTTCCTGCTCCACTTCCAAACACCAACTTCAGAAAACGATAAAATTGGCTACAATGACTTCTTAAAGGAGGATTTTATGTCTAAACATTTTATTTTCACTACTGCTTTCGCAAAAGTGTATCCCATGTATGTTCAGAAGGCAGAAAAAAAAGGCAGAACTAAAGCAGAGGTAGACGAAATTATCTCTTGGTTAACTGGTTATGATAAAACAGCGCTTGAAAAAGTTCTTAATGAAGAGACCGATTTTGAAACGTTTTTTGCTAAATCGCCGGCGTATCATCCAAGTCATGTATTGATTAAAGGTGTGGTGTGTGGGGTTCGCGTTGAAGACGTCGAAGATCCGCTTATGCAAAAAATACGGTATCTCGATAAGCTCATCGATGAATTAGCGAAAGGCAAGAAGATGGAGAAAATCCTTCGATCTTAACTTTGCGCTATTGGTTGCGCCTGATGCGCTGCTTGATTAAAATGAGCGCCCGCTGTAATTGTCGAAAAAATAAGCTATGACTCAACGCCTTCGGATCACCGAAATATTCTATTCATTACAAGGTGAAACTCGAACCAGTGGCTTACCTACCGTTTTTGTTCGTTTAACCGGTTGTCCTTTACGCTGTGTTTATTGTGATACTGAATATGCCTTTACTGGCGGAGAGTATTGGAGTTTAGAAGCGATTCTTGAGAAAGTGGCATCATTTAATCCTCGTTATATTACGGTGACCGGTGGCGAGCCATTGGCACAAAAAGCAGGATGCGAAGCTTTGTTAACTGCCCTTTGCGACAAGGGATACTCAGTATCTTTGGAAACCAGTGGAGCGATGGATATTCAGTCGGTGGATCAGCGAGTAAACACGGTTATGGATTTAAAAACACCGGAATCAGGCGAAATGAGCCGCAATTTGCTTGAGAACATAAATTATTTAAAGCTACACGATGAAGTTAAGTTTGTGATTGCTTCTAGAAGGGATTATGACTGGAGCAAAATGATGTTGGATCAATATGAATTAGCAAGGCGTTGTGAGGTTCTATTTTCGCCTTGTAAAGACAAGCTGTCAGCAACTGAGCTTGCCGATTGGATTATTGCTGATAATTTGCCAGTTCGTTTTCAAATACAATTACACAAAATATTGTGGAATGACGAGCCAGGACATTAATTGATGACTTCTAAGGCAATTATTTTGTTATCAGGCGGATTAGATTCAGCTACCTGCTTGGCAATAGCTGCAGATGCCGGTTTTGAGATTTATGCGCTTAGTTTTTCATACGGACAAAAACACAGTGCTGAACTTGAAGCCGCTAAAACGCTTGCGAGTGAATATGGGGTCAAATCTCATCGTA
>JBFHSP010000363.1:0-1705 GCA_041591085.1 Kangiellaceae bacterium
ATAGAATGCGCGCCTCTACACGAGATACCGACTTAATTCCCCTTCGTCTAGAGGCCTAGGACACCGCCCTTTCACGGCGGTAACAGGGGTTCGAATCCCCTAGGGGACGCCATATTTAAAAAGCTCAGCTAATAGCTGAGCTTTTTTTTTGATTTTTACTCTATACAAAAAACTCTTCGTATATTGTTTTAGATCAAGTTCTTACCTTAACTATTAATAGGTTTTCAAGGACTTGATTTGTATAATCTAGCTTTCTATGGTCATAAGGTGAGTTCTATGAATAAATTAGTGTTAATTTTATTAATTCTCGGTTCTTCTAATTTAATTTCAGCTGCAGATATTAAAGCAGGTGAAACCAAAGCTGCAATGTGTGCGAGTTGCCATGGTAAAAATGGAGTAGGGATTTCCGACATGTTTCCCAACGTTGCTGGCCAAAAAGCTGGCTACACGAGTTTACAATTAAAAGCCTTTCGTGATGGACAGCGCAAAAATGCCATGATGTCGCCTATGGCACAATCATTGACCGATCAAGATATTGAAAATATTGCTGCCTATTACGCTTCGTTACCAGCGGCGAAATAACCTTAGAAACGTTACACAAATGGTAAAAAGAGAGCGCTCACGAGGCGCTCTTTGTTTTTAAATGTTATTAGTTTTGCTAGGATGCACTTTCACGCACTTTATCTGTTAAAGCATGAATATTTTATCTTTACTGCAAAATCGTAGCTCTCAGTCTAAGTTATCGTTGCCACTACCAAGTGAAGAGCAACTGAGCGAAATATTTAAATCGGTATTATCAGCGCCTGATCATGCTGGATTAAAACCATGGAAGTATTTGGTTTATCAGGGAGAGTCCTCTTTAAAACAGTTAGGCAAAAGTTTTATCGCTGCTAAATTAAAAGCCAATTTAGAGTTAACAGAGGAGCAAGTTGATAGAACCGCTAGTTTGCCATTAAGAGCGCCGATGGTTATTGTTGCTGTCGCAAAGCTCGTTGCCCATCCTAAAGTACCTGAATGGGAGCAAATTGTATCGGTGGGCTGTGGCGTTCACTCAATGCTACTTGCACTTGAAAGCCTTGGATTTGCCGGGTATTGGCGAACTGGAGACCTATCTGAAAATCCCTTTCTATTAGATGAATTGGGACTTGACCCATCGGATAAAATTGTTGGTTTTTTATATGTGGGTACGCCAGCGATTATGATTAAAAAAGAACGGACTGCGGAGTTAAGTCGTTTTTTTGAATTTAAATAACTCTAACTCAGTGTAAAAGCATCTTGCTTGAAGCTTATTTGAAGAAAGATTTAACAAAGAACCAGCCTTTTTGATCTGTCTCATCTCTTAGTTTGTAAATCTGTTCGTACTTTGCCTGCTCTTCGGTTTGAGCAGGCGAAGGGGGATTAGACTTAAGTGAATTTAAAAATTTGTCCATATCGCTGACAAAATTACGATCAAGAGCCATTGAATCCCCTTTGCTTAATCGAGCGCCCAAAATATATCAAGGCGCATTTAAATCTATTTGAGCTTGATAATAGTTGAAATTAAGCGAGTCACCAATTTTTCCACTGATTCAGCGCGTTTTTCACTGGTAAACTGATCGTTTTCGGAATGGAAGGCCTCTTGTGCTTTCGGAATAGCAATTTGATCAGCCAAAAGAGTAGTGCCTAATCCACTTAATAATAAACGTAATTGACTAAGTCCTCTTAG
>JBFHSP010000364.1:0-1587 GCA_041591085.1 Kangiellaceae bacterium
GGACTTAAAATCCCTCGGTGGCAACACCGTGCCGGTTCGATTCCGGCCCCGGGCACCATTTACTCTCTTCTATATACCCTAATCTTGTGAAATTTCTTTACTATTGCTTTGCCAATTTAAAACCTATTTTTTACCAGTTTTGGTGGATTAATTGGTAGTCTGGAAAGATGCTGGTAGATGAGGGTTCTTTTGATAAACCCAAATTGTGTTTTGAAGTAATAACCTTGAATTTAGTTCCGCTGTTTGTAACGAAATTAAAAAATCTTGGCATTTATATCGATTGCTGTATTTTATATTCGGCTGAAAAAATAAATGAGGTTCATTCAATATAATGTTGAGTTTCTTAATGCTCGAAAATCAATTTGTATCAATATCAATCAACCAGCTCAGAAAATAAAACAAGGAGTGTTTTATGAGTGAAATAGTAATTTTTGAAAGTGCCAATGGAGACATACGGGTCCAGCTAGAAAAAGAGACCGTTTGGCTAAGTCTTGATCAAATGAGTCTATTATTTGGAAGAGATAAGTCTACCATCTCTAGACATGTGAATAATGTATTCAAAGATGGTGAATTATCTCGCTCTGCAGTTGTTGCAAAAAATGCAACAACTGCAGCAGATGGCAAAATTTACCAGGTTGAATATTTTAATTTAGATGTAATTATCTCTATTGGCTACCGCGTAAAGTCACAACAGGGCGTTCAGTTCCGTCAGTGGGCGACCAAGTTACTTAACCAGCATCTGACTCAGGGTTACACGTTAAATCAGCAACGCTTTGAGCAGAATGCGGAAGAACTTGAGGCCGCATTAAGTTTAATACGCAAAGCTGCGGCGAGCCCGGATTTGCTTACCGAAACAGGCAGAGGTCTGGTCGAAATTGTTAGCCGTTACACTCAAACCTTTTTATGGCTGCAACGTTATGATGAAGGCTTATTGGATGAGCCTCAAGGTCAGCCTGGTGGCACATTGCCAAGCTTTTGGGAAGCTAGCGAGTCGTTAGAACAATTGAAAAAGAACTTAATGGAAAAAGGAGAGGCGACTGAACTATTCGCTAAGCCGCGTGGCGATGGCTTGGCGGCATTGCTAGGAAATCTCGATCAAAGTGTTTTCGGAGAACCTGCTTATCCGAGCGTTCAAAGTAAGGCTGCTCATTTGCTCTATTTTGTTGTGAAAAACCATCCATTTGCCGATGGAAATAAGCGAAGTGGTGCATTTTTGTTCGTCGATTTCCTGCGTCGCAATAATCATCTACTCAATAAACAGGGTGAGCCAATAATTAATGACACAGGGTTGGCTGCCTTAACATTATTAGTAGCTGAGTCAGCGCCGGCTCAAAAAGAAACATTGATTCGCCTGATCATGAATATGCTGGCGCCAGATGAAAAGGATAGATAAATACGCTTTATGGTAATTATCTACCATTTATATATTTTTAACATTCTGAAAAATAAAGAAAAAGTATTGATCTGTAGAAACTTAAAATCCCTCAGTGGCAACACTCCATTTATCATAAAAAATTTACTTTCTCCCACCATAAAGAATGTTTGATTTACTGAACCCGTTCACATTTTGTTCCAAAGAGCTTGTAA
>JBFHSP010000365.1:0-1560 GCA_041591085.1 Kangiellaceae bacterium
GTTGATATCCATTGCAAAAAAGGGTTGCTTAAATCAAACGGATAAAAGGGTTGTAAATCGGCATGCATGATACTGTCGAGCAATACATGAGAAAAACTGCCAAAAAGGGCACTGATAATGGCAACTAGCCAACTGATTTTTACTTTATTGATATTTTCTATCACTAAATTTAAAAAGAATTCAGATAAATATTTGCCACTGATAGCAGAAAAAATTCCTAGCACAATGGCGCCTATGTAAGTATGGGTAAATCCATGCAAATGCCCTTCAGCCGTGATGAGAACAATCAAAGGTTGAATATCCATCACAATTTGGGTCCAACCAAATACCATTAAGCTAAAGCTGGTATTTAACAGTGATTTGATTAATAGACCCGGCCCCATGTGAATTGGCGTGAATGGCATGGTCTTAATTCGCCGAATTCTTTAAGCCGATACCGGTGGGTTTATTGTTTAAACTTACTGTGTTTTTTTGTTGCCAGTATTCCTTGATGCCTCGCTCACCTTTTTTCTCAGTCCATTGATTCAAAGTATCACGTTCGGATTGATATTGATAAAAAGGGACGGCATAACCGCATGAGGTTTGCACCATCTCTAAATTCAAAACGAATATTTGTCTTGCGCCGACTGATGGAGGGAATAAAGAGTAATAAGTTGACCATTTTTCATCGTTAGGTTGCAACATATCAGCGTGGCCATATAAACGTAGAATCAGCGGTTTTAAATCGAAGGAGCAAAACATAATAGTCATGCGTTGATTCTCTAGAACGTGTGCAGCTGTTTCATTACCGCTGCCTGTAAGATTAAGCCAAGCAACTTGATTTTTATCGATCACTCTCAGGCTGTCGCAGCCTTTTGGCGAGCAGTTTACAAAGCCTTGACTACCTGAAGTCGCTACGAAAAAAAGGTGTTGCTGCGAAATAAATTCGATTAAGCGATCATCGAGGTGTGATAATTGCTGTGCCATAAATATATTCCTATGTGTTGTCTTAATCCGAGCGAAATTTATACCAGCGTTTAGCCAAACTCTTTAACCCATTGAGCCAAACCTTTATGCAAAGACTTCACTTCGAAGTTATTTTCGGCTAGCAGGTTAGCCGCTTTCAAACTGCGAATGCCTGATTGGCAATAACAAACAATGGTTTGGTGGATATTCAGTTCGTTCAGTCTATCTGGTAATTCATTTAAAGGAATATGTTGCCCTCCAATATGAAACGCGCTCCGTTCCGCATCAGTACGAACATCGAGCAAACAATAGCTCTTATCTACGCGAAGTTCTTCAAATTGCTCGCAACTTATTTCACAGGGATCACAGTTATCCGAAGCACAAGCAAACTGGTAAAACTCAGATAACTGTATAGGCTTTTTATGGTGCTGGCAGACAACACACTCATTACTTTTACTCAGTTTAATTTTTCTAAAAGTGAGATCGAGCGCTTCAATGATCAGTAGAGTATTTTTGAGAGGTGTATCTAATCCAACCAAATATTTAATCGCTTCATTGGCTTGAAACAGTCCTAGCATTCCAGGCAATACACCTAAAACACCTGCCGCATTACAA
>JBFHSP010000366.1:0-1540 GCA_041591085.1 Kangiellaceae bacterium
AATCAAAGTAAAACTAGCCTGATTACGCGTAACAATTTGGTAGGTGTAAGCCGTCATGAAATTGGCATCATTTTGTTTTTTCAATCTTACTGGGAACTAGTCAGCGCCGATGGAGAATTAATTGAAACTGTTGAGTGGCAACAGCAAACCTCTTTATCGATTGAGTCTGTTTGTTTAACCGGTGAATCACCGATCATCTTAGCTAATAATGCGGCTTATTCTGTTGATCCTTTAATGGAAACTGAGCAACAGGAATCCAGTTGTGATACTTGGCAAACCCAAACAGTACTTGATAAAAGTTTGCAGCAAGCTTTGAATTTTATCCATCGATCGCACTCTCTCAGTTGGGAACGAGTGTTGCTTGATTTACACAGTGGGGTGCTGTTTGGAACTTACGGTCCTTGGGTAATGGACTTAGCAGCATTGTTAATGCTAATACTCGCATTTAGCGGCTTATGGATGTGGTATCGCAAGCTTGGCATGAAAGTTTAGAATGTGTTTGGGTCATATAGTGAATGGCTAATGTTAAGTAAAGCGAGCTCTAAATAGTGAATGACTCCGTCATCCTAAGAGACTATAAACCTGAAGATGCAGCGAATATTAATGAGCTTGCTCTTTCTGCGTTTAATGAATTCAAAAATCAATTTGAAAACTGGACAGAATTTTCCCAACGTTTAGGTCAGTTTTCTTCATTGTCAAATCAAGCAGAAATTATCGTCGCTATCATCAATGAAAAAATTGTTGCTGCGGTAGGTTTTGTTCCTTCGTATGTCGAAAAGCCTAAGCATTTCCCAGCGGATACACCGATCATAAGGATGCTTGTTGTTGCGCCCGATCATAGAGGGTTGGGTTTAGGAAAAAAGTTGACTCAAGAATGCATTGATCGAGCGATGCGAGATAATAATTCTTCAATAGCCTTGCATACCAGCCCAATAATGAAAATTGCATTGCCAATGTATCAGAGAATGGGCTTTGAAAAATTTTCCGAGGCTCCCGATATTCATGGGGTTAAATACGCGGTGTATATTAAAAGATTTAATTGCAAAAATTAATGATCGCGTCATCAAACAAACTGCCGATTCAGTACTTTTCTTTAATGCTCTAAACCGCATTTTCAAATATGAAATAAAATTTTCTTTGGCGGATCTAAAAGGCACTTTATGTGCCTTTTCTTTTAATGCTTGATGGTTACTCCCACCGGTCTTAATTGATAGAGCGTTATATCTCCCGTTACGCTTGCTGGGTCAAATGTTTCATCGGACTCTTCGGCCATATGGCTTAAATAAGCAATGGCCTTTTCCTTGCTCATAGGTAATGCTTCTAGCTTGCCAGTAGCATAAGCGATTTTACCTCGTGCATTAAAAGGAAATACCATTTCTCCATCTTTTACTTTAATGCGCAGTCTTTGCTCATCACTACTGAGCGTCATCCAGCAACCTTTATTACCACACACTGACTGTATGGAACCTTTGACGGTAACGGTTTTATTAGTATAGCTTTCTGGATCAACAAGCAGTTGTGATATCGGTGTTAAAGAACT
>JBFHSP010000367.1:0-1503 GCA_041591085.1 Kangiellaceae bacterium
ATGAAAGTCAGTTTAACCGGCTCACGCGAAAGCATTGGTACACCGCTTTACATTAGCCCCGAGCAAGCACAGGGGCTTGATATTGATGGCCGAAGTGATTTGTATAGCTTAGGTGTGGTTTTTTATGAAATGATTACCGGGCGCTTGCCTTTTTATGCAGACTCAGCAGTAGAGCTTGCAATTGCGCATATTAATCAGCCCATTCCAGACTTACCTCCAAATTATGCTGAGTATCAAGACTTTCTAAATGGCATGATGGCAAAAGCAAAAGAAGACCGATTTGACTCCGCGAGCGATCTTATTGAAGCCATTGAATTATTGCAAATTAACAAACCCTTTGTGCTTACTGATTATTATCAAAGCCGATTGGAGTCATCTCCGCTTAAACATAATTTTGGCAGCATTTTAGACGATGTTGAAGAAGGCTATTCTGAAAAATCTTTTGCTATGAAATGGCTTTTAATTGCCTTGTTTCTAATGACAGGAGTGGGTTTCTGGCAGCAAGAATTTTTGCTTAAAGCTGCAAATCAACTAACCGATTGGTTTAAATCACAAACACAAACTAATGTAGCCGATGCGCAATCGCCGAGAGGTGTTATTCGATTGGAATCAACTCCAAGTGGTGCTAGCGTTTTTTTAAACGGGACCGAGGTCGGTACAACGCCCTATTTGGGACAAGCTATTCCTGAAGGCACGCACTCGTTAAAAATTATTAGCCCATTACATGAAGAATTAAGAACCGATATTGAAGTTAAGAAAGATCAAATCAGTGAGTATCATTTTTCTTTGCAAACGGGTCATAGCATTATCAATATCGACTCTGAGCCCAGTGGTGCATCAATTTTGATTGATGGAGTCAACATTAATAAAAAAACACCAATCAAATTAACCGATGTGGTTGCTGGCGAACATGAAATCTTTTTGTTTAAAGGTCACCTTGCCGCAAAAATAAATTTAAACGCGCTTCACAAAAGAGAGGCCACCATTAAGCCTACTCTTACTAATGGGCTGATGGCATTTTATCCCAATGAGTGGGTACCGATTGAACAGTTATATTACACAGCAGAGCAGCTCATTGCAGAAGAAAAGCTCAGTGCTCCAACAGGAAATAATGCTGAAGAAGTTTACATGGCAATCATAAAAGCCAATCCAAAAGAGCAAGAGGCTTCTGAAAAACTGCAACAATTAGGAAGCATGCATTGGCAATTAGCTATGAGATTCTCGGAGCAGAAGCAATCAGAAAAAACCGAGTATCACATTACAAGTGCACGCCGATTGTTAAAACAAAACTTCTCAGAAACAGAAGCAAAATTGCTCATAAAAAAATCTAAAAACAAATAGAACTTTCGTCTTATTAACTTCGTAAATATTCACACCCCCCTAGTTTTGGGGGTTGTTCAAATAACGCTCATATTCGATAGTGCTCTCAACAGCAATCAAAGACTGATGCTGCTATAACCATAAAATTGAGGAGTAACTATGGCAAACCACATAAAAAAAATC